>DATKSN010000084.1:0-33118 GCA_035531595.1 Pirellulales bacterium
TGCTGGAAAGGTGTCGAATCGAACGATTTTGAAGCGTTTTTGGCGATTTTTGAGTGAAAACGAGCGGTGGTTTGGCCTTCGGGACGGACAGTCTCCACGCGTCCGCGGGTGCTTCCGCACACGCGGATTGCCTTCCTTGACACTCCCACCGCTCAATGGCACGCGCACGCCCGAACGGTGCCAAAGCGCAACGAAACCGAACACAGCGTCCGGATTCGAGCGCGTTTTTTTGCTGATTATACCTTCCCATGGTTATACCTCGCGCGCCCCGGAACGTGACATCCGGTAGCCGTGGGACGGCCTTCCTACTAGGCAGGGCATCGAGCTTGCCGCCGAGAATCTCGGCTACGTCTTCGCGTGGGTAGGTGCGGCCGCCGATGGCGATGGGATCGTCGGCATGGGCGTTGGCGGTGACCTCGTCGGCCGTGAGCTTCGACAGCCGCTCGGACAGGGTGGCGTGTCCAGCCTTTTCTAGGTTGGTCAAGGGTTGGTGAATGAAAAATGGGATCGGGCTAACGCCCGATCAGTGTGACGGCGCCGGACAAGCCAACAGGGGGCTAACGCCCCCCGCTCGCCACGATGGGCCATTTGACAATCCGTCCCGGCACGAGTTTTCGGATAGCCTCTCAGTATCGGCTGGGCGCGCGGTACTTCCGGTCGACCGGTGGAAGTGGCTGCAAACGGGCTTCGGAAACCCCTTCGTTGACGCGAACCTCGGCTTTCGCGGCCACGGGGCTCGCTTCGTCGGCCGAAACGTCGTTGCCGTCGTCGCTCATGGCGACGGTTTCACCGTCGCCCGCGTCGGCTACGTCCGTCGGCGGCCGAGAGACGTTGGGGCTTGGCAGCGGTTCGCGCTCGGGTACAGCCAGCCCCATGGCGGTCGGCCCCTGCTCGGCATCGACGGCAACGTCGTGATCCGAGGCGCCGGCTGTCCTCACGGCGACCCGGTCATCAGCCGGGCGCGCGGCGGAGAGCGCTTCGATCCACTGCCGCGCCTCCGGGAACGACGGCTGCAATTGCATCGCCAACTGGAAGTGTTCGAGCGCCAGCGGGTCGCGATGCTCCGCATGCAAGAGACATCCGACGTCGTAGTGGGCCACTGCCGCGCCATGGGCGTCGGTCAGTTGCGCCAGGGCCTCGTCGATGCGATTGAGCTTGACCAGCACCGCCGCGATGTTGTTGCGGTACAGTTCGCGGTCGGGCTGCAGTTCGACGGCGCGCGTCAAGGCCACGAGAGCATCGTCGTATCGGCGCTGGCGAAGATGGCACATGCCCAGGTCATTGAAGACGCTGGCGTCATTCTTATGGAACTGCGTGGCTTCAAGGTAATGCTGGGCCGCCCGGTCGAGCTGCCCCTGCCGCTCGAAAACCCGGCCCAACCCCACCAAGGCCCCCAGATGGTGCGGCTTCATCTTGAGCGCCTTGTGATAGGCTTCGCGCGCGCCTTCGATGTCGTTGGAGTTTTCGGCGACCTTGCCCAGGTTGACGTAGAACTCGGGCGTCGCCGGCTTGGTCTTGCTGTTGAGCCATGTGGCGTCGGGGGGCGGCACGCCGGTCTTGGGCTTGAAAACACCCGAAATCGACTGTCCGACCTTCGTCGTGCCGATCGACGCGGCGATCTGCTTGATCGGACCCGATCGCGAACCGATCGTCGGCTGCCCCTTGTCGAAGCCTTGTTTTAATGAAGGGGTCGCGCAGCCGGCTGCCAGGCAGGCGACGCTCGTTACTTGAATCCACACCGACAGTCGAGACTTTGGCACCGCGGCTCTCCTTGAAGAGGGTGTATCAGTCTAGAAATCGACCGTTGCGGGGATAGGACTGTAGGGAGAATGCCGGTTGTTTTTCCTACAACGATCCGTTTCGAGGTCAGGATCGGCGGACCCGAATGCGACGATCCAAGCCTTGAAGTCTGTTGGGTTCGTGGGCGGTGCCCACCCTGCGTTGTCGGGCGCGGATGCTTATCGGCCGCCGGGCGAACCGCCGCCACCACCGCTGCTTGTCGAGCTACCGCCCGTCGCCTCGGGCAGACGCGGATCGGGCGTGCTCTGGGCGTAGCGGGTGCCAATGGTGTTGATGTAGTCGGCCGACGCAGTTCGGGGACGGATGCGAGTCTCGGCGATTTGGGGCACTTCGCCATTCTCGGTAATCTTCGAGGCGAATTCTCCGACCGACTGATGGCGAGCCGCGGTCAGGGCGGGCTTATTCGCACGCAACACGTAGACCGTCCGGTGGTCGGCGGGGTTCTCGGTGAGGATGTCGCGGATCTTCAATTCGCCCGCCTCGTTGAGCATCCCCGTCTCCGGGTCGAAGTGCTCATCGTGCAACGTATTCTGGATGCACCAGCCCTTGTTGACCTGAACGGCCATGGTCGTTCGCACGGCGATCCGGTCGGTGATGATAAACGGCTGCGGCCAGCAGTTGTTGCGGCGGAAGACCTTCTTGAAATTTCCCGCCTCGGCCCTTTGAGGGAACCAGGCGGCGAGCGCCAACAGAATCCAGGTGAAACGGCGCATCCGTGCGACCTCGCATGAAAGGTGAAGGATAAAGCTAGTCGGATTATCGGCGGAATACCCACGCCGAATTTGGAAAAAATCGCCCCGGTGCATTGGCGGCACGGTGGCTGGGGCAGAGCCTAAGCGATGCCCCGGTTCCGCTTGGGGCCACGGTTACGCGAAAGCCGGGGCATCGCTTAGTATCTTCGCCTCAATAGGCTCTAAGTCAGAATGAGGACAAGTTGATACTCGGGGTCGAAAGGAGCGCACGATGAGACGGACACATCGGGTTTCCACATTTCTCGCACTTGCCGCTCTCGCCGCCGGCGCTGTCTCGGCGGCGGAAGATGCGGAGATTTCACCGATCCAACTCGAACCGCCGTTCCGTCTGAAGGCAGGCGTCGAGTTCATCGACACGGACGCCCAAACGCGTCGTGGGTATTCTCGGTCGCCCGGCGGCACGCCGCTGGCGCGGAGTACCTCCTAACGCCCATCGCCTGGCCCTCAAGTGGGTTTATGTTGAATTTACTTGACAGTCCGTCTGGATTGGCAAAGACTGAACATGGGCGCGATTTTGGCGAGGGATTGACGCGTGACGACGGATTTCTTCGTGCGAAGCCGAACACGGAAACCGGCCTTGAGGCGACTCCACCGATCTCTCCGACTCGAACGACTTGACCTACGGTGTTTGTTGGCCGGTGATCCGGTGATTGCCGCCTCGCCCCAACCTCCGCACGAGCTCCTCGCCACGGCTTTGTTCCACAACCTGCTGGGTCGCCCCGCGGATCCGGCCGGCCTGGCATATTGGACCAATCTGCTCGATGCCGGGGTGTCGTCATTCAACATCGCGACCGCAATCACGGGCGGCGACGAATACTTCGTCAACCTGGTCCGGCGGGACTACGAGAAATACCTCGGTCGCGCACCCGACGCCGCCGGTCTGATCTATTGGGTGGTTCTCGCGCAAGCGGGCCTCACGGACGAGTCGCTCGCGGCCGGCATTCTTTCGTCGCCCGAGTTGTCCGCGGGCCATGGAACGACCGACCAGGCTTGGATCGCGGCGGTGTACGAAGACCTGCTTGGGCGGCAGGCCGACGCGGCAAGCGAAGCGTACTGGATGGCGCAACTCGAAGCGGGCGGTCAGCGCATCGACGTGGCGTACCGTATCGCCGGCAGCGAAGAGCGCGCGCGAAGGACCGTCGAAGACGACATGGCCCGCTGCCTCGACGTGCAAGCCGTCCCGCAAATCGTCGACATCTATTTCAACGAGATGGCGCATGGCACGACCGATGAGCAAGTGCTAAGCCAGATCGTCGGTTCGCTGGAATACTTCAAGTTACAGACCGGCCAACCCGAATCCACGGTGCCCGTCCCTCGGCTCGATCAAGGATGGCAACTGAGCAATGCCGCCATCGACGCGCGGGCGCGACAAGGCAACGTCGGCCTGCTGTTCATCGGCGACTCGATCACCCAATACTGGGGAAGCATTGGCGCGCCGACTTGGAACCAATTCTACGGCGCGCGCAAGGCGATGAATGCCGGCATCTTCGACGATGGGACCGAAAACGTCCTCTGGCGGATCGAGCACGGAAATCTCGACGGCATCAGTCCCAAGGTGGTCGTGCTGATGATCGGTACCGTCGATGCGTACTTTGATCCCTTCGCGCGGGACGTCGCGGCCGGCGTGCAGGCGGTCGTGCGGGAGCTTCAAGTCAAGCTTCCCCACACCACGATTCTGCTTTTGGGAACCTTCCCGCAAGGCGTCGATCCGACATCACCGTGGCGGCAAACGATTACGGCCTCGAACCAGATCATCAGCGGGCTCGCGGACGGTCGGACGGTCGATTATCTCGACCTTTCATCGGTCTTCCTCAACCCCGATGGAACGCTGAATCAATCGCTCAGGACTCCCGACCTGATCCATCCCAACGCCCAAGGTTACGCGGTTTGGGCCCAAGCGATGGAGCCCACGCTCGCCAGGTTGCTGAGCGCGACTCCGTAGGGTGGGCAACGCCCACCAACCGGCCTTGAAGCGGGTTTATGAACTGATCCGCCGCAGGTACTCGTCCGAGACGACGAGCGACGTGATCAGATCCTCGTCCGACAGGCCCTGGTTCATCTGTCCCACCCAGTAGGCGATTTCAGAATCGGCGCCGGTTCGGCCGAGGAAGCGCATGTAATCGGCCTGAACGACGAATGCCTCGTGTTCCGGGCTTGTGGCGATCGTGAGGGCCACTTGGAACCGGCTTTCCCCGTGTGCCAAGGCGGCTAACCAATAGCTCTCGCCGCCGGGATCGGCCGGGCGCTCGAACAGGCTCACGTAGGTGGCGTCGATCCAGGCATGGTCGCTGCCGCCGGCGTTGTGGAAGTACTCGTCGGATGCAATGAGCCGGGCCGCCAGTTGTTCGTCGGTCAGCCCGTGCTCGAAGGCGTCAACCCAGTTCGTCAGCCCGTTCGGATCGACGCCGCGGCCCAGGTAGGATTCGTAGGCGCGGTCCACGACCTGGCCATAATACTCCGCACTGTGGTCCAACAGCCCGGCGACCGTGCTGAAGGGCGTCCCTTGCACAAGAACCTGTGAAAGGCTCTTGAACGACGATTGGTCCGCCGGACGAAGGAGAATATCGCGATACGTATGGCCCACAAAATCCTGGGCGGTCGTGCCCTGAATGCCTCCCGTCGGCCCCTTGGCGACCGCGGCGGTGGCGTCGATCGTGGTGGCAGCCGCCGTCGAGTCGGTGTCGCGCACGACGACAGTGACCGGGTAGGAGCCCTCATCCAAGTACGTGTGCGCGCCGGTAATGAGAAACACGCCGGGAGCGCCGGGCGAGACGGTGCCGGAGGACATTATCCCGTCGCCCCAGTTGATCGTGGCCGTAAAATCGGTCACGACCGCGTCCGCGTCGTTACTCGTGAACGAAGCCACCTGGGCGTTGCTCAGGGCGACATTTTCCATGCCGGCCACCGGCGTGGCGCTGGCGAGAAGCAGGTCGCCTTCACGGATGATGGCCAACGCGGTGCCCGTGGCGACGGCGGCGCCGGGCGCGTTGTCACTGAGGGTCACGATGGGGGCGAAAGCCCCTTCGTCCGCGTAAACGTGCGTATCGCTGACGGTGAACCGCCCCGCGCCGCCGGTGACCGCCAGGCATTGATCGGTCTTGCCGTCGCCCCAATGGATCGTGGCCGTGAATCCGCCGGCCAGACCCGCCAGGTTGGTGTCGTTGAACGTGGCGGTGGCCGTGGCGGTTTGCCCCTCAAGGGCCGCGAAATCGGCGAACGAAGCCAAAGACAATTGATCGGCCTCGGTGATCGTCGCCGTCGCCTTGGCCGAGGCGCTGGCCGTGCCCGGCGCGTCGTCGCTGAGGGTCACGATCGGGGTGTAGATGCCTTCGTCCGCGTAAACATGGCTGCCGCTGACGGTGATCGCCGTCACCACGCCGGTGGTCCCCTCTACTACGCCGCCGCTGACTGCGACGCCTTGATCGGTCTTGCCGTCGCCCCAATGGATCGTGGCGGTAAGGTCGCCGACCGATCCGGCGAAGTTGGTGTTGTTGAACGTGGCGGTGGCCGTGGCGGTTTGCCCCTCGTTGGCGGCGAAATTGGCGAACGCCAAAGGCGACAATTGATCGGCCTCGGCGATCGTCGCCATCGCCTTGGCCGTGGCGCTGGCCGTGCCCGGCGCGTCGTCGCTGAGAGTCATGATCGGGGTGTAGATGCCTTCGTCCGCGTAAACGTGGCTGCCGCTGACGGTGAACCGCCCCGCGCCGGTGGTCCCCTCTACTACGCCGCCGCTGACTGCGACGCCTTGATCGGTCTTGCCGTCGCCCCAGTCGATCGTGGCGGTCAAGTCGCGGGCCTGTCCCCCGATGAAGGCGTTGTTGAACGTGGCGGTGGCCGTGGCGGTTTGCCCCTCGTTGGCGGCGAAATTGGCGAACGCCAAAGGCGACAATTGATCGGCCTCGGCGATTGTCGCCGTGGCCTTGGCCGAGGCGATGGCCGTGCCCGGCGCGTTGTCGCTGAGGGTCACGATCGGGGTGTAGATCCCCTCGTCCGCGTAAACGTGGCTGCCGCTGACGGTGAACCGCCCCGCGCCGCCGGTGACCGCCACGCCTTGATCCGTTTTGCCGTCGCCCCAGTCGATCGTGGCCGTGAATCCGCCGGCCAGACCCGCGAGGTTGGCGTCGTTGAACGTGGCCGTGGCCGTGGCGGTTTGTCCCTCAAGGGCCGCGAAATCGGCGAACGAAGCCGGCGACAATTGATCGGCTTCGGCGATTGTCGCCGTCGCCTTGGCCGAAGCGCTGGCCGTGCCCGGCGCGTCGTCGCTGAGGGTCACGATTGGGGTGTAGATCCCCTCGTCCGCGTAAACGTGGCTGCCGCTGACGGTGATCGCCGTCACCACGCCGGTGGTTCCCACCACGCCGCCGCTGACTGCGACGCCTTGATCGGTCTTGCCGTCGCCCCAATTGATCGTGGCGGTCAAGTCGCCCATGTGTCCGGCGACGTTGGTGTTGAACGTGGCCGTGGCCGTGGCGGTTTGCCCCTCGTTGGCGGCGAAATTGGCGAACGCCAAAGGCGAAAGCGTATCGGCTTCGGCGATCGTCGCCGTGGCCTTGGCCGAGGCGCTGGCCGTGCCCGGCGCGTCGTCGCTGAGGGTCACGATTGGGGTGTAGATGCCTTCGTCCGCGTAAACATGGCTGCCGCTGACGGTGATCGCCCCCACGCCGGTGGTTCCCACCACGCCGCCGGTGACTGAGACGCCTTGATCGGTTTTGCCGTCGCCCCAATTGATCGTGGCCGTAAGATCGCCGACCGATCCGGCGAAGTTGGTGTTGTTGAACGTGGCCGTGGCCGTGGCGGTTTGCCCCTCGTTGGCGGCGAAATTGGCGAACGCCAAAGGCGAAAGCTGGTCGGCTTCGATGACGATGGCCGTGTCTTTGACACTGGCGGAAGTCCTGTCGTTCGGATCAAAGACGACGACCGATACGTTAAACGGCTTGCCCGGCACGGTTTCGTCGGCGTAAGGATGGGAACCGGACACCGTAAAATCGGGGGAGGTTGAGGAAGGGAGCGTATCGTTCGTGCTCGTTCCATCGCCCCAATTGATCGACACCTGGAGACCATTGGAGGCATCCGGGCTGAAGAACTGCCCCAGGTTCATCGGCGTGTTGGCCCCCTCCGTGAAGTCCACCGCCCCCGCCGGCTTGATAGCCACCACGGTGAGCAGATCACGCGGCTCCAGGCGGAGCATGGCGGGCCGAAAGGGGTGTCGACGGCGCCGGCTGGCGCGAGGGAACCCAACGGCACTTAACTTCTTGAGCCAACTGGAACGAAGCATGGGTCGCAACTCCTCGCCGCCGCCCGCTAGACCGCGTGCATCATAGCAGCTTCCAGCCTAAAAGGCGCCGATGGCGGAGGCAAGTACTTTCCAGCCCGGCGTTCCCTACAGAATCGGGCGCTGAGCCCGCCCTATCGTCATCATCGTCAAACTTGCGACCCCAACTGAAGCCCCAACCCCACGAGTAACGGGTACGGTGGCTGGGGGCAGAGCCTAAGCGATGCCCCGGTCGCTATCTAGCCGGGGCATCGCCTAGGCTCTGCCACCAGCCACCGCTTTCTCGTGGCAAAATGTCTCATTCTCGGCCGCGTGAAGTATATTTCCCGGCGGGGAACACCTTGAGTGTCCTCCCTTCCCGGCGGAACGAAAGCCCGCTGGATTTCAGCGAGGCCGTGAGCAACTCGTCGAAGGTGGCCTTTTCGACCTTGAACGACACGAACTGGTCGAGTGAAATGCTTGCTCGGGCCAGCGCCTCGCGGTCGATCCGCAAATCGAGTTTGAGCGTTTCGGCGAGTTGTTCCAGCACGGAGCCAAGCGGCTTTTCGCTAACCGTGAGCGTGTAGAGCGTGGTGGTTTTGGCCGCGGTCGAAGTGGCGATGGTCTTTTGTCCCGCCAGCTTCTCGTGGTCCTCGACCAGCCCGCGCACGACGACTTGGCCGCCGGCGACCTCAACGTGGCAATCGGGCGCCAACAGTGCCCAGCGTTCGGCCAACTCGCGAGGGTTCTTGCCGCCTGGATAACTCTTCTCGATGGCCACTTCGTCCGGCACGGAAACGAGCGTCAGCGCGCGGCCGTCGGCGGCGAACTGGAACGTCAGGTCGAATTCGCCGAGCACGAGCGATAATCGTTCGACGAGCGTCATGGGCGGTCCATCGGCTGCGGCCCACAGATCGTGCGGGACTTGCGCGAGGCCCTCGAGCCTCAATCCCGCCTCGCCGACCCACTTTTCGAGCACCTCGCGCGGTGTGGCCAGTTCGTCCCATTGCCATGCTCGCCGGCGCAGCAGCGCCTGGCGCGTTTTGGAAGGCAAGGGTCTGGCTTCGTTTTCGCGTAGCGTCGTCAGGGTCCGCAGCCGCCGCGCCGCGGCCGGCGGAGCGAAGTAGGCCAGCGAACCGAACCACGACAGCCCCAGGTTTTGGTCGCGCGCGATCCGTTCAAACACCTCGTCGACCGTCTCGCCTTCCAACGCCAATTCCAAGGTCCGTTCGGGATCGATGCGCCGGTCGAGGAGCACGGCGATGCGTTGGCTGCGGGCCAGGTTGGCCAAGCCTCGACGTAGCGGCATGCCCGACCAGGTGATGCCGATCCGCTCACCGCGCTGCCGCCCCAGTTCAGTGCCCGTACGCCAACGCACCGGCTCGTCGGCCGCCGCGCTTCCGGCCGACGGCCAGACGACACAGACCAGCAGGCTCAAGGCGCAGCGGCGACGATTCGATCGGAGGTCATTCATACTCTTTCATTTTGTGTTACTTCCGCCGAAAAAGGTAGCCCTGATTATTCATGGTCCCGTAGCTGGCTTCGCAAGAAGTCAGGCCGTGGACGCGAGTTACGCCAGAATTCTTGCGAATTCTGCTACAGCACAGTGCGCGAGTTCCTCCCCGGACCATGAAGAATCCGGGCTAGCGTTCAATCACCGCTCCACCGGGGCAACGCGGCAAGCCCGGCGGCGGGAAGAATGTGAGCGGAACAAATCCTGAAGAAAAAATCGCCTGCCAAGCCCGGTTTCCGACTGGCCGAGCGGCGAAAGGTGATTAAACTGAAAGGGGCCGGGGCAGAATGAAAACCGTTGGAACGTAACGACGCCCGCCACCGAGGAATTCCTCCCATGAGCGACGCCGCGCCCAAGACGCCGTACCTCGAGTCGTTGTATCAGTGGTACTTGGACGACGCCGACACGGCCACGTTCATCAGCCGCGTTTCCGCCGCCTACACCGTCGGCACACTCGAGCGGCTGGCGGCATCCGGCGGCCGGGCGGCGCGCCGCGCCGCGATGCTGGCCCTCGGGTCGCTGGCCGATTACGAATCGAACGCCGTGTTGGGCCGAGCCCTGCGCGACGACGACCGCGGGGTGCGCTGCCTGGCCGAAAACGGCTTGCGCTCGCTCTGGTGCCGCGCCGGCGACGACAGCCAGCGGCAGCGGCTGGGGCGGGTGATCCAGGCGAATTCGGCTCGGCACTATCATGAGGCGATTGCGCGCGCCACCGAACTGATCGCCGAGGCGCCGGGGTTCGCCGAAGCCTGGAACCAGCGCGCGATCGCCTATTACGGTTCGGGACGCTACGCCGAGGCGATCGACGATTGCAAGCAGGCGCTGGAGCTGAATGCCTATCATTTCGGCGCGGCGGCGGGGATGGGCGAGTGCTACCTGCGGCTCGGCAGGCCGCGGTTGGCGCTGGAGTGCTTTCAGCGCGCGCTGAAACTCAATCCGGGTCTCGAGGGTGTGCGCGCCCATGTCGTCGCGCTGGAACGGTCGATGGGCAACGCCTAGCCCGGCCGATGGAGCGCAGTGATGAGCCCGACCACGCTCACCCCCGAAATGCTGGAAATGCTCGACTCGCTGCAGCGAGAAACCTTCGACTATTTCGTCCACGAGGCCAACCCGGTCAACGGGCTGATCTGTGATAAGACGCAAGCCGGGACTCCGGCGAGCATCGCCGCCGTGGGGTTGGCCTTGGCGGCCTACCCGGTGGGCGTGGAGCGCGGCTTCATGACCCGCGCCGAGGCCATCGAGCGAACGCTGGCGACCCTGCGGTTTTTCCGCGATAGTCCGCAAGGACCGGAGGCGGGGGCGACGGGCTACAAGGGCTTTTACTATCACTTCCTCGACATGAACAGCGGAAAACGCGCCTGGGAATGTGAGTTGTCCACCATCGATACGACGTTCCTGCTGGCCGGCATGTTGGTGGCGGCGGCCTATTTCGAGCACGATTCGGCCGGCGAGCGGGAAATCCGCATGCTGGCCGACGAACTGTACCGGCGCGCCGACTGGCAGTGGGCGCAAGACGGCGGCGCGACGGTCACGCATGGCTGGAAGCCCGACGGCGGCTTCCTGCCGTACCGCTGGCAGGGCTACGACGAGGCGCTGCTGCTCTACGTGCTCGGTCTGGGTTCGCCCACCCACCCGCTTCCGGCCGAAAGCTACGCCGCCTGGGCCTCGACCTACCAATGGCGGAAGGTCTACGACCACGAGTTCTTGTACGCCGGCCCACTTTTCATCCATCAACTGTCCCACGTCTGGATTGACTTCCGCGGAATTCACGACGAGTACATGCGCGACAAGGGCATCGATTACTTCGAAAACAGCCGGCGGGCGACGTATGCGCAGCGGCAGTACGCAATCCACAATCCGGGCCAATTCAAGGGATACGGTGAAGACTGCTGGGGAATCACGGCCAGCAACGGTCCCGGTTGGACGACCCTCCAGATCGAGGGCCGAGAGCGGCGGTTCTTCGGGTATCTGGCGCGCGGCGTGCCCGACGGCCCCGACGATGGTACGATTGCTCCTTGGGCCGTCGTCGCATCGCTTCCCTTCGCGCCAGAGATCGTGCTCACCGCGCTGCGCTGGTTTGGCGACCTGAACTTGAGGCTCGACACCCCCTACGGCTTCAAGGCCACCTTCAACCCGACGTACCCTTGGAAATCCGGCCCGGCGCCGTACTGGGTGTCGCCATGGTACTGCGGCTTCAATCAGGGGCCGATCGTCTTGATGATCGAGAATTTCCGTTCGGGCTTGCTCTGGCGGTTGATGCGGCAGTGTCCCTACCTCGTCAGCGGGCTGCGGCGGGCCGGGTTCGCGGGGGGTTGGTTGGCGTAGTGACCATGAACCGATTTGACGCACCCGCAATCTGGACTATCGGACACTCGACTCGTACGATCGAGGAGTTCCTCGATATCCTGCGCGGCCGTCAGATTGAGATCCTCGTGGACGTGCGTCACTTCCCCGGCTCGCGCCGCTATCCTCACTTCAACGAAACGGCGATGCGCGACGTGTTGCGCGCGGCGGGTATCCGCTACGAGCACCTGGTCGAGCTTGGCGGGCGGCGCCCGATCCGGCCCGACTCGCACAACATCGCCTGGCGTAACGCCTCGTTCCGCAGCTACGCCGACTACATGGAAACGCAGCCGTTCCGCGACGGTGTCGATCGTCTATCGCAGATCGCCCGCGCCGGCCGGAGCGCGATCATGTGTTCCGAAGCGGTCTGGTGGCGATGCCACCGTTCGATGATCGCCGACTACCTCAAATCGATGGGCGTGCCCATCTTCCACATCATGGGCGCCAAGAACATTCAAGAGCATCCATACACATCGGCGGCGCGGCTGGTGGGCGGACGGCTTTCGTATGAAGGCGTGGGCGGGGGGTGAACGGGCACTTCACGGCGGCGGAATCGTGAGCTTGACCGGCTCGCCGCAATACGTGTACTTCATCACGAAGTTGATCGAGACGTTGGCCATCACGGCGATCTGCTGGTTCTCGACCGGCTTGGCGTCGGCCGCCGCGACCAGCGTAAGGAACCCCTGCGACTGCTCGCCCGTCAGCAACGTCTGGCTCTGCTTGTCGTCGATCGAAACGCCCGGCGGAAGACTATTGCCGAAAATGCTCCCCAGGTGCTGGTAGATCACGTCCAAGGTCACGTTTCCCTTGAAGCCTTCCGCGCGCTCGATGGTGACGTCGATCTTTTGCGATCCGCCGGGCTTGAGCGACACCGTGTTCGTGCTCAGCTTGACGCTCTTGACGTCCATCACGTCGCCGACCGACACGGTGTGCATCTCGGCCGGCCAATGGGCGCGTCCGCCGCCTGGCATGTAGATCTCTTGCATCGGCGCGGCCTCGGCCGTGAACGCGATGGGCGGCTGGGCGGGGTCGGCGGCGGGCACCTCGCCGCTGCCGGTGATGCGCACGTTGGCCGCGCCGCGCGGCGCGTCGGCCGCCGCCGTCACCACGATGCAGCCGTCGCTGCCGCCGGCCAAAATGCGTCCGCAACTGGCCGTCACGCCCGGCGGCAACCCCTCGATCGCCAAGCGCACCTCGCCCGTAAAGCCGCACTTGCGCCGCACGCGCGCGAAGATCACAGCCGCCGAGCCCGGCGACAGGAGGGTTTTGTCGCTGTCGGTGTCGAGCGCGAAATACGGCGCGCCGGCCGTGATCTTGAGAAAGTAGACGAACTCCGGGCCGCCGCGCTGATGCACATCGCGGATCTCGACGACGTATTTGCCGTCGGCCGGAACCGCCCAGTTCTCCAACAGCGGATCCTGATGGATATGCCGGCCCGTGCTGATGTCGTCGACTTCGGCCAGCGGGGCGCCCTCGGCGTTGAGAATCCGCAGCACCGGGTCGAGCATCGACTGGTGCCGCCGAGCAACGACCTGGAAGCTGACTTTCTGGTCTTTCTTGGCCTCGAATACGAAGCAGTCGATGTCTCCCTCGCGCGCGATCCGGCCGCTGACGCCGGCGGGAATTCCGATCGGCTGGGCTTGGGCCGCGAGATCATTGTCGGCGTCGGTCTCGATCGTTTCCGGCAAACGGCTGACCACCACCGGCGCCGCGTTGGCCACGACCGCCCCCAGCGGCAAGTTGATCCATCGCATGCCCTCGGGCATGTCCGGAGACAAGGTCAGCAGACAGGTCGGGTCGGCCGGCAGGTTGAAGCCCACCAATTGCACGCGCGCCGCGGCGCCGGGCGTCACTCGCGATGGGAAGACGTTCGTCACGAACGGCCGATCGTTGGCTTCGATCGAATACTGCCAATCGCCGTTCCCATGGTAGCGGACATCGCGGATTTCAAGGAAGTATTCGCCCGCCGCCGTGAAGCGGTGCTGCAACAGCGGGTCGCCGTAGAAGTAGTTGTCGTTGGCGGCCAGCACGGTGCCCGTGCCGTTGCGCAGGACCAAGATCGGGTCGGAATGGACTTGCAGATCGTGGATCGCGTTCTCGCAGCGCGACGACTGAACGTGAAACGTCCAAGCCGAGTTCTCGGCCACGGTGAACTTGAAAAAGTCGACGTCCTCGGCTTTTTCGATCGCCCCGCACAGCGTGGCGGGCAGTGTGACCGCTTGTGCCGTCGCCTGGGTGTCGTTGTTGTCGGCCTCGGGCACGACGGGGTCGCGCACCAACACCACCTGGCCCACGGTCGAAGTTCCGCGCGGCGTCGCCACGCGGAAGCTGCGCACGCCCGGCACCGCGTCGGCCGCGACGGTAAAGCGAAGCTTGATCTTGGGCATCTCCGGCTTTTTCTCCGGCGGCGGCTCGCCCGGCTTCACGCCCGCGTCGGCCACTTCGGCCGTCACGCCCGCCCCGCTGACGAACACTTGGTAGGCCCCGTAGAGGTTGTAGCGGGCCGCGACCTCGTGTTCGCTGGTCTGGCCGATCTGGGCCGCCAGCGGCTTGAGGCTCATCAGCATTGGGTAGGAGCTTTGGCCGTGGGCGGGCAGTGCGGAAAGCATGGCAATGCAAATCGCCGCGATGGCTCGTTCCCACGCTCCGCGTTCCCCGACCAATGACCAATGACCAATGACCAATGACAAATGACACCTCTCAATGCACATGCAGGAACGGTTTCGAGTTAATCAACGTCCAGAGCAGATCTTCATAAAACGTCTTGACGTCCGGGCTTTGGTCGAGGAACGCCTTCCAGGTGGCCAACTCGTCGCTCGTCGGGCGTCGCGACCATGTGGCCAGGTAAAGCTCGCTGACGTTCTCCTCGAACGGCCGCTTGGCCGCCAAAAGCCCGGCCAGCCGGCCCTGGGCGTCGACGATCTTGTTCGCCAGCATTTCGCCGTTGAGCGTTTGCAGCGCCTGGGCGAGGTTGGCGTCGCCCGTCCGTTCGCACTCGCAGACGCTCGCGCGCCGCGGCTTGCCGAACGTCTTGAGAAAATAGTCGGGGTACTCGCCGTCGGGCAATTCGATGGCCCTCGTTCCCAGCGGAACATTGCGGAACTTGGTTTTCGTGCCGGCAGCCGCGTCGATCGCGTCCAACAGCGGCTCGGCGGCGATCCGCTTGACGCGGTAATGGCTGTAGAAACGGCTGTCGGCCGCATTGGCCGCCAACGGCTGCGAATCGAGCTGGTAAAGCCGTGAGCTCATGATCATCCGCAGCAGGTGCTTCAGGTTGAACCCCCCCTTGGCGAATTCGCCGGCCAGCGCGTCGAGCAACTCGGCGTTGCTGGGCGGGTTGGTCGCGCGCATGTCGTCGATCGGCTCGACCAGTCCGCGGCCCAGCAGATAAGCCGTGTAGCGGTTCGCCACGTTGCGGGCGAAAAACGGGTTGTCGGGGCTCGTGAGCCACTGTGCCAGCGCCTGCCGCCGGTCGGGCGTTTCAGCCGCCGGCCGGCCTTCGAGCGGAGTGGGCTTCATCACCTGGCCGGTGCGCGGGTGCCCCACTTCGCCGCCCGAGCTCACCAACACGATCTGTTCGGCCCCGAACAGGCCGAACTCCTGGCTCCCCTTGACGCCCACGCGCGCGAAGAAGGCGGCGAAGCCGTAGTAATCGTCCTGGCTGTACTTCTCGAACGGATGATGGTGGCACTTGGCGCAGGTCAGCCGCACGCCCAGGAACAACTGGCTGACCGTCTCGGCCCGGTCTTGCGGACTGTTCGCCACGCGGTAGAAGTTGGCCGGACCGTTGCGGTACGCCGAGCCCTTGGCCGTGATCAACTCGCCGACGAACTGGTCGAACGGCTTGTTCACGCGCAGCGACTCGTTGATCCAGTTATGCAAGGCCCACATTCCCTGCTCGCCGATCGCGGCCGAGTTCGAGCGGATCAGGTCGGCCCATTTGAGCGACCAATAGGCGGCGTACTGGTTGTTGTAAATGTCCTGGGCCGGATCGCCGCTGAGGCCCAACAGGCGGTCGACGAGCTTGCGGCGCTTGTCGGGGTCGGGCGAATCGAGGAAGACCTTCGCCTCATCGACCGAGGGCAGCGTGCCGATGGCGTCGAAGAAGGCGCGGCGCAGGAACGTGGCGTCGTCGCACAAAGGCGAAGGGGGAATGCCCAGTTCGCGGAACTTCTTGGCGGCCAGCGTATCGATGAAGTTGTTGTCGGTCCAGCCGGCCAGATCGACGCCGTCGGCATAGGGTGAGACGACGGTGGCGACCTCGGCCTGCCCCTCGAAGCGGACCATCACGTTCGATTGGCCCTTGCCGGCGATCGTCGAGTGCCCTTGGGGCGTGACGGTGACGATGCTGTCGTCGAGGCTGTCGAACTTGGCCCAGCAGGTCACATCGCGGGTCTTGCCGTCGGCATAGGTGGCCACAACTTGCAACTGTTGTGTCGTGCCGGGCGGCCCGACGCGGCGCGACGGGTTGACGCGGATCGACTGTATTTTAGGCTCGTCGGGCTTCAGCCCCGGTGTTCCGCCGTTGAGCCACGCCTTCAAAAGCTCGTAATCGATCGAGCCGGCCGCCAGCCGGCGGTTACCGCCGTGCGGCACGGCCAAGGTCGGCTTGAGCAGGAACAAGCTCCGTTCGGGTTCGAGCAGGTTCACGCGGCGGCCCTGGCGGTCGCGCGTGATGGCGTCGAAATCTTCGTTGGGGGCGAAGCTGAAGACCGAGAGCTTGAAGCCCCCTTTGCCGTACTGGCTGGCGTGGCAGGCCCCGGCGTTGCAGCCCGCCTTGCTCAAGACCGGCAGCACCTGCGACGCGAAGCTGACTTGCGGTTGCGGCGCAACGCCCGTCACCTGCACGGCCACCTGCGCCGATTCGCCGTTGGCGGTCACCGCGATAACCGCCTCGCCGTTGCCGACGGCTAGCAAAGCGCCGGTGCTCGAAACCGAAATCACCTGCGGGTTCGACGAGGCATAGGTCGCCAGGTGCGTCAAGTCGGCCGAGCGTTCGTCGATGGCGCCGTCGGGTTTCGCGGCCGTGACCAGCAGTTGCGCACGGGCAAAGTTGCCCTCCAGTCGCACGGCTGGCGGGCTCACCTGGAACGTCGCGCCGTTGGCGATCGCACTCAAGCACAATAGTAGCGGCGCAAGCAACCCGCGCAAGGCAGAGCCGCCATTGTGGTGCAGGCGTCCCGCCTGCCCGGCGGTCCTGGGACAAGCTCTAAGGCGCCATACTGGGCGAGCCACACGCGGAGGGAACACAGCACGCCTCCAACAAGGTTCACAGGACGACGCGCCGATCCGCCAGGGGAAACATTGCGGAGCCGGCCATCGGGCGGGGTAACGTAGCAACCGCTCATTATGCGCGATTTGAGGCGCCTTTGCCAAGCGGTTTTTCTTCAATAACCCGCTTCAAGGTTAAATGCCTATCCCAGAACCGCCATTCTGGTGTAGGCGTTCCGCCATTGTGGTGTAGGCGTTAGCCCGGATTATTCATGGTCCCGTAGCTGGCTTCGCAAGAAGTCAGGCCGTGGACGCGAGTTACGCCAGAATTCTTGCGAATTCCGCTACAGCAGAGTGCGCGAGTTCATCCCCGGACCATGAATAATCCGGGTTAGGCGTACCGCCATTGTGGTGTTGACCGCTGGATCGAGCCCGCAACGACCGAGTACCGCTGGGCAACATGCCTGGGGCGTCGGTCGCGCGCCACGCCCACCCCACTGCGGAGGGCCAAGTATCGACGAAACATCGGAAAAGAGGGCAAACCCAGAGTGGCCAATTGGCCGCTCTCGTAGCGGCAACTCGTGGGTAAGAGGCTTGGCTGGCGTGCTGACGGACCTCGACATATAATAATAGAATGCTGTGACTGAGGATCTCCACGATCAGCAAGTGAAATCCTGCTTGGAGAAATCTCGACCGCCTTGCGGTTGAAGTACCGGCCGGGGCGGTCATCTCGAGCGCGACCACGTCCGGCTCGGGGCCGCCCGCTTTCTGTTCGACCGTCGTGAAGTAGCCGGAGGGTCCGCCCGCCGCCGGCTCCTTCCGCGCGATTCGGTCACTCGCCCTCCGCCGGCAGTCGATCAACCACCTCGACTTCCCGCCCGTCGGCAAGCTCGCCGTGACCTAGGCCGGTGACGATGGCCTCGCCTTCCGTCAACCCTTCGATGATTTCAAGCTTCTCCCTAACGTTGAATCCGAACTTGACGGCCGTTTTCACCGCGCGGCCGTTGACGACGCGGTAACACCAGGCATGCATGCCGTTGCTAAACCTCATGGCCGTCTGGGGAACGGTCAGCGCTTTGGGGTGCGTCTCGAGCAAGATCGTCACCCAGGCGGACATTCCTGGGCGGATACGGCCGTCGGGGTTGGGAAGGTCGATTTCGGCCCGAATGGTGCTCGTGGCCGGGTTGAGGCCGTAGCCAATGCGGCTCACGGCGCCTTTCACATCTTTCAGCGCCGGCAGGTTGAACTGGATGGTTGCCGTGTCGCCGCGGTCGAGCAGACCCAAGAAGCCAGAAGATATCTGCACGACGACCACCATGCGCTCGGTCGTGTTGACGACGAACAGCGGATCTTTCTCCGCCGGGCCGCGGACCATCGACCCGACGTCGACGTTGACGTAGCTGACGACGCCGTCGAAGGGGGCCACGATCCGCCGTTGTTCGTCACGCAGGCGGCTGCGCGAGAGGCGGCGCTGGGCGGACTTCTGCCGCATGCCGGCCCGGCGCAAGAGCGCCATGGCCTCGCGCAGCGCGGCCTCGCCGCGGGGCAACTCAGCCTGCGCGATGGCGACCCTGGTATTGGCCGCCTCCAGGGCCGCCTGGGCCGCGTTGAGTTGTTCCTCCCTTTCATCAACCACCCTGAAGTCCATGGTTTTTTCAACCCTGGCCAGTTGGTCAAGGCGGCGATAGACTTTCGCACGGAACGCCGCCAGCTTACGGGCCGACTCGACCGCCGACTCCGCCTCGGCGAGTTTGGCCCCGTTCGCCTTGATCGCGGCCTTGGCCACCTCGGCGCCCGCCTCATACCGTTCCCGATCGGCTGTGGCTTCTTCGGCAGCCTCTTCGGCGAGTTCGATTTCAACGTCCAGTTCCGGCGCCTCGATCACGGCCAGCAACTCCCCCTTTTTCACGCGATCACCGATCTCCACGTTGCGCTCGGCGACGAACCCCGTGACGCGGGCATAAATCTCCGCCGTGCGCGAAGCGGTCACGGTGCCCGGCTGGGTCGACTCCACCCGAAAGTCCGCGCGCTCGGCCTTGGCCACCGTCACCCGCACGGGCCCGTCGCCTCTGGCTTCGGTTCCTTGCTCCTTGTCGTTTTCCTGAACGGTGTCGCTTTGCTGAAGTGCCACGAAGTACTGGTTGCCGCTCGTGACGTCATCCCAGAACGGACCCTGCGAACCGGAATCTTTGTCTTGGTCATCTCCTTGGCCCAAGGCCGCCACGCCGGCGCCGAATCGTAGCGGCCCCAGCAAGCCGCAAACCACCAGCGCGGCGACGATGACGCTCGCCCGCGCCGGCCAGCGCGGGGTGCAGCGCGGCTGGCCGGAGCTCTGGTCGATGCGCGCCAAGCGTTGGGCAAGCTTCGATCCGGCCGCCATCGCCATGCCCAGGCCCTCGCGCGGCCGGCAAACCAATCCGCCGGCCACCGCGATCAGCGAGGCGCGGTATCGGCGCGCATCGCCCATCAAGTAAATGCACGACTCGTCGCACGCTTGCTCGCGCGTTTTGGCGATCTCGCGGCCCAGCAGCCAGACGAAAGGGTGCGGCCAGTAGACGACTTGCGCCAAGCGCGACAACAGGTTCCAGCCGTAATCGCCGCGGCGGACGTGGGCCAACTCGTGCAGCAGGATCGCCTCGACCGTGTCTTCGTGCTCCGAGGCCAGCAATCGCTCGGGGACGAGGATCATCGGCCGCAGCCAGCCGATCACCACCGGTACGGCAACCTGGCGGGAACAGGCAAGCTCGACGCGTTGCGGGACGGCCAGCTTTTCCCGCGACCGCGCCAGTGCCGCCGTCCAAACAGGCGCGTCAATTACGTCGCTCGACCGCCGCAGCGCCGCCACGGCGAAGAACGAACGCGCCAGACGAAGCAGGCAAAGCGCCGCCACCGCCCAATAGACCGTCATGGTGATCGCCGCGACGTCGAACCGGGCCAGCCAGGACGGCGGCGCCGCGGCGGCCAGGCCGCCATCGGCCGCGTCGTCGAGACGTATCGGCGGTGGGTCATCGGCCGTCGGCGAAAGGGCCGCCGCCGAAGGGAGTTGCGCGGCGGTCTCAACTGTTTCCAACGCCGGTCCCACGTCCGCCGCCGGGACCGCGCCGGCTTCGCCAACGAACGCTTGGCCGGCGGTTTCGGCCTGACCGCTGGCTTGGGCCAAATAAGCGATCTGAAAGCGAGGAAAGGCCAGGCCGGCCGGCGGCAAGACCAGCAAACCGGCCAGCGTGGCCTGCCACGCCAGCGAGCGCGCCAGCACGCGTCGCGGGCCCACGGCCCGGCCGAACATCCAGGGGGCCAGGCACAGCAGCGTCGCCTTGGCCGCCACGTCCAGCGCGACGATCGCTCCGGCGTGTGTGTACGAACGATAATCAGCCAGCAGGTCGGTCATGGGAATCTCCTTTGCGAAGGGGTTTGCGTGGTTTGAGGGTGGTCTTGCGGATGTCCGCCAACTGGGCGGGCGTGATTTGTTCGTCCTCGAGCAGGCGCAGCACCAGGTCTTCGGCCGAGCCGCCGAAGAGCCGCGCCAGCAAGCTGCGGGCGGCGCCGCGTTGCACGCGGTCGCGCGCCTGCGCCGGGCTGTAAACGTACGACTTGCCCTCCAGCGCGTGCTTCACGTACCCTTTGCTCTCCAACGTCCGCAACAGCGTGCGTACGGTCGAGTCGTGCGGCTGGTCGGCCAGCGCCTCGCGGACTTCCTCGGCGGTCGCTTGCTCGCGGCGCCAGAGCACGTCCATGAGTTGGGCCTCCCTTTCGGTGAGGATGTCGGAACTGGGTCGGGCCACGGCGGCGGTCCTCGCGTTACGGTGTGTGCGTTAGATAATTAACATGTGAAGTCTACCGCCCGCCGGGACCGAAGGCAAGAGGGTTGGCCCAACAGGCATACATGTTCCGCCGCGATGGGTCGCACAGCCCGGCCGTATTGAAGGCACGCGCGGCGCCGGCCACCTCGCGCTCAAAACATGCGACGTCGTCGTCCGCGACCCACCCGCCGCACCGCGTCAGGTCGAGCAGCCGCTGGTAGCAGCGTTCCACCCCTTCATAATACGCCGGCTCGGTGGCCAGCAAGAACGCTGCGACGGGCCGGCCGTGGCGGCGGCGCTGCTCGCATGTGTGCGCGGCGGCGAAATAGAACATCGTATACGCCGCCATCAATTCGAACCGGCCGAATGCCCGGTAACAGCCGTGTACCAGCCGGTCGACCAGCGAGATCTCGGCTTGCAGGATCCGGTCGTACTCGGCCATGTCGGCCGCCAATTCAGGGCGGTCCCAGTTTCGCCCCAGCGCGTGGGCCAATCGCTCGATACCGTGCAACGTGTGGGCATTGCCGGTGCTGTGCAGGGCGTCGAGCGTGTAGGCCGTCGCCGGCAGCATGGCCCAATTCGCGCCGGCCGTCCGCGCGGCCCGGCGCTGCAAACGCCCGGTTCGTCGCAAGCCCCCCTCGGGCGCGACCACGCGGACCTGGGCGAACTGCTCGGCGATCGAGGGGAACCGCGCGAGCCAACGCCGCCATTCGTCGACTGCCGACACAGCCGGATCGAGCGGATACCGCCCGGCGTCGAGCAGAATGCCCGCGCTGGTGACACCGTGGTCGAAGCGCAGCACGTACATCCAGCCACCGTCGAAAACATGGTGCAGCGCGGCGGCGTCGCAGGGAAACGTGTGGTCGATCAAACGACCACCCCGCTCGGCCAGCAGTTCGCGCCAAGGCCGCACGTCGCGAAAATGGCCATAGACAACCCGCGAGTTGGTGTGCATCTCGTCGGGCGAGCACGAAATGCCCAGTTGCCTCGCCAGCACGCTTCCTGCGCCCGATGCGTCGACCACGAAAGCGGCGGTCACACGGCACGGCTCGTCGCCACGCCGGCCCAAAAGCGTCCAGCGCGGCCCGGCGCGATTTGAACCACGAGGGTCGGAATTCTCACGAATTCCGCTACGATCCGCCCTGGTAGCGGAACTCATAAGAGTTCCGATTTCCCCGGCGACGACTTCGGTCAACTCCGTCCGGTCGAGATAAGCGATGCCGGCCGCTTGGACTTCATGGACGAGGAATTGGTCGAAGTCGGCGCGGAGCCAGTGCATGTCGGCGTCGGCCGCCGCGCGGCTCGCGGCGACGAGCAGTTCATTGGCGTGGTCGTCGCGCGGCGTGAACGGCTCGCCGGCCTGGTGATGGAAGTACGAGAAGCCCCGCTTCAGGCCGCAGGGCAACTCGGGATACGACTGTTGCCAAGTGCCGTACTCGGCCAGAGGCGCCAGCCGAGGCAGGTCGTACCGCCGGGCAAGCTCGCCCAGCAGCAGGTCGGCCAGCGGCGTCGACGATTCGCCCAGGGCGAACCGTGGGTGCGCGCCGCGCTCGATGAGCACCGGCCGCAGGCCCAAGCGGTTGAGCACCAACGCCATCAGGCTTCCTCCGAAGCCGGCGCCGATCACCGCCACGTCGACGTCGAGATGGATCATGCTGCTTGCGACCGGTTTTAAGGCTAGGATTGCCGACTGGTAAGTAGCGACCGCAATCCGTGAAACGGACATGCCGTGATCCGTTCATGGTACAATAGCCGCCGAGTGTCCGCGGGACGCGGTCATTCTTCGGTCGCACCCTCAGCACAGACGCCGCAGACAACCGGCGGCGGCAACGGTTCGTCATCGTAGGACGAGCGCCCGTTCGTACTCGGCGTAATCGTAGACCTCCACGATCGGCACATCGAGCCGCCAGGGCCCCCAACCCGCGCCCGGTCGCCTGATCGTCTTTCGAAGCGCGGGGCGCCCCCGCGCGGTCAGCCGCCGTTCGGCGTCGGACAAGGTGCTCGGCCGCCGCTGAATGACGTACCAGCGGTAGCGGCCCGGCTCCGCCGGGAAACACGCGACGCGCAAGCTCCCCCACTGGCGCATCAGTTCCCAGTTCTCCGGCGACGACGAGGCGAAGGCGATCTTCTCATCGTCGGCGGTGTGCTCATCGAGCCAAGCCAGCACTTCGGCGTCGAGCCCGTCCCAGTAGTAGGTCGGTTCCATGCCCAGCGCGTTGGCGCCGCGCAGGCCGCCAACCAGCAGGTTATAATAGCTCAGCCATTGCGGTGCGTACCACATGGTGCTCGTCATCGAGCCGGCCAGTGCTACAGCCAGGGCTCCACGGCCGAGCCACCCTGCCATACTCCCTCCACGTTGGGTCCACCCCAAAAGCGCCTCGCCGCCCAAGCCGGCGAGCATGGCAAGAAACGCGAAGCTCGGCAGGAAAAGCCGCTCGGCGTCGTGTGGCGGCGCAAAGGGCGTCGCGCGGACCACGACCAGCACTGCCCAGTGGCCCACGAGCAACATCCATTCGGGCCGCGCGCGCCAGTTTCGCAGCGCGCGGCCGAGACCCACGCCAAACAGTGCCAGAGTGCCGACGGGCACGGTGATCGCCGTCCAAACCAAACTGTTGTGCCAAGGCAACGGCGTGCGCGCGTCGTACCGAGCGCCGAAATACGTCGTCGGGATATTCAACCACGCGTGGTCCGCGCGGCTCAGATTCAACTCGAAGAACTTCTCCAGTCCGGCGAGCGGCTGGTGCCATAGCGGCGGGTTCACTGCCCAAAACGCCATTGCCGCGACGGGAACTCCAATGGCCAAGGTGCGCGCGGCGCGCCGGTCGCCGAACGTCGCCACCCAAAACACGTACGGCGCCACGGCGAGCCAACCCGTGAACTTGCAACTCATGGTCAGCCCCAAGGCCGCGCCCCACAAAACGCTTCAGCACGCCTTGCACAACGCGGGATCGAACGTAGCCCAGGCCAATAGCCAGCAGCTTGTCAAAGGACCGTCGAACGACGCGAAGTGCGCGTGGGCGAAGAGCCTCGGAAGTGTCAGCAGCGCGGCGGCTGCGAGGAGCGCCGCCGCCGCCGACGCTATCCGCCACAGCCGGTACGTGGCCGCCGCGACGGCCAACGAGAAAAGCGCGATCGGCCCAAACCGTGCCGCGTCCAGCGGGGCGAGCCATCCCTGGCTGACGCATTGGCCCAACGCGATCACCGCGCCGTAGAATGCGGGGTGCCCCTCGACCTGCGTCGTATAGCGCCAATCGGCGTTGATTGCCTCAACGGAAAACGGCCCCGTCCAACTTTCAGCAAAGCGGCCGCACCAATGCTGGACTCCCTCGGCCCGATGGATCGCGTTGCCTTCGTCCCAGGCCATGGGCAGGACGGGCGAGGTCGCGAGGAGCAAGGCAAAGCACGCAGTGCCCACCGCCATCGAGGTGAGAAGTTCGCGGCTGGGCTTGGGCATCGCTTGCGCTCCTCGATTGGTCTTGCTTGCCACCCGCTTTAGTAGAACGGAACTCATTCCGTTTGTGTCGTCGGAAACTTGGCAACGGACACGAACGGAATGAATTCCGTTCTACGTCGGCTCGTAGCGTGGCACAGCGTCGCCCACCTAGCAATGGTGGGCCTGCACTCGCTGCGCGATCTGGTCCCACCCCTACGGCTTGATCCCTGACCAGTAGCCGCTGACCAACGACAAATGCCCCCCTAAAACCGCGCGTCATCGATCGCCTCGCCATCCATCCGGTTCCCCAGCCACCGATGCACCAGGGGATCGATCGAGAAACTGATCTCCCGCGCCGAGCCGTCGCACATGATGAACTGGCACACGCCGGGATGCGCACTGCCGAAGCGTTCCGGTGCGGGCGTGGAACCGTCGGGCAACGGCGGCTGGCCGGGCAACGTCCAGCGGCTGTTGTCCATGTCGTAGCCCACCAGCAAACTCTGGTCGTCGCCCGGGTCCATGCCCGCCCATGAGACGTTCTTCTCCCCCACAAGGTACGTCTGCGACGTGCCGTCGCGGATGTGGGCCACGGTGACCATGCTGCGGAAGTAGGACACGCCGGTCGCTTTGGAGAAGTCCGTCCAAACGTAGTTTGCGTCGGCCGCCTGCTGGTAGCTGAGCGGGCCGCCCGTGCCGATGAAGACGTCGCCCGCATTGATCGCGTAGTCGGTCTTCGAGGTCTCCGCCACCAGGTCGGCGTTCCGCGGTGGAAACAAGACATCGAATGGGTAAAGCCCCATTGCGCGCCGTGTGGGGCAATAGAACAGGGCCACCACCGTCTGGTTGGCCTTCGCCGTGAGTTGCCGTTTGACCGCCTCCGGCTGGCCCGAGCCGAGCAACGCCAAGTCGCGGCGTTCGAGATAGGGCAGGACGTTGTAGATCCAGCCGCCGGGCTGGTTCTGGCCGGTGCCGCGATCGGGATCGCCGTACCATTGGTAGCCCCAGCCGTTGGAGGGGAATCGCCGCTGGGCCGATTCGTGATTCGCGATCGCCAGCGCCATGTTCCGCAGGTTGTTCTTGCAAGTATTCCGCCGCCCCGCCTCCCGCGCCATTTGCACCGCCGGAAGCAGCAACGCCAGAAGCATGCCGATGATTGAAATCGCCACCAGCAGTTCAATGAGCGTGAAGCCGCAGCGAGTCCTCGCAAGTTTCATGTTCTGAGCCTCCTCTCACAGCGACCGCGCCTCGGCCTTGCGCGGCCCGCGACGCGAACCGCGTCAGTTCGGCTTCACATCCACCATAACCTCGAAGTAGAACAACTCGAAACCGCTCGCGTCAAGCCCATGCACGTCGATTCCTAGTCCTCCGACGAAATCGGGGTCTTTGCTCATATCGAGTCGGAATTCGGCTATCGTACTCTCGTTCGGCGCAAGCGTCTTGAACGGTAGGTGTACGCTGAGGCATTCGCAGCTTGTCGTCACCTTTGCGACCCGAACCTCATGCGCCAGCTTGTTGGCAATAACCATCGTTCCTTCAGCCGCCGCGCCGCGACCAACAGATCCCAACTCCGCACGACCCTCTGTCCGCCCTGAGCGCGCACGCGGCGGAGCCGGCGCCTCCATCGGCGAGTAAGCCGCCTGCGCGCGCGCCGCAACGTCACCGCCAATGACTGCCGCTGCTCGTGCTTCGCTGCTTTCGCGCGCTATGCAACGCACGCGCAACTTCACGAGGTTGATGTCGGGATGATCCAAATAGAACGGAATTTCGTTTGTGCCCTCGCCCGGTTGCTGCCGCGTGTGAAATTCGACGTGGATCGTGGCGCACGACCCGGGTGCGATCGTGAGGGGCAGATTGGCGACACGATTGCAACCCGCGGAACCGCACATCTCCGCGGCGCCTATGATTCGAATGGACCGCGCGGAGCCATTCCGCAACGCAACAGGCAAACCGAGAACCTCTCCGGGCAGTGCGGTTACCACAGTGTATTCTCGAAGCTCAAAGGCCACGTCGGGAACACGCCCTAGCGCGCGAGCAAGGAGCCAGGCGGCGATGCCGGCGCAACACGCGGCCGCGCCCGCGGGCAAGACTTGCGACAGTCGGCCGGCCAAAAGCTGCATCACGATTTGCCTGCGATTCGTCGCAGATAAAGGGATCCCAAAACCGCAGCGCCAATGAGCGCCCAGAAATACCACCGGTCAAACGGATAGAGTCCCCGCTTGAGTTTGAGCGCGATCTCCGGGATACCGAAGGCGGTGAGGCTGAACTGCGAGTCGTCGACCTCGTCAAGCAGCACCTCTTGAAACTCGATTTCCTGGACACTCCAATAATGCTCTCCCTCCGGCAAGACGGTGTCGTCCTCGATCCGCACGCGCCTTGGAAACACGTAGCCATCGCCCACCCAACGCTCACATTCGACAAGTCCCTTCCGGATGCATCGCGCACCCGGGGTGCCACGAATGACGATCTCATAATCACAGACGGCAAAATCGAGGTCCGGGTCAAGTGTCGCCCGGGCACGCTCGTAATTGGACGCCTCCGAAAAGTCGCACCGGAGTTCGATGTACGGCCGACCCCCGCGGTCGATTTTTGCCACGTCCATTTTAACCACGTTAGCGACGCCTTCATTTGTCAAGAGCATCGTGACCGGATCATCCATTCGCAATGCTGCTTCGACAAACGCATCGGTTGTAATTTCGATGATTGCCTTATACTTCCGGCGGCGATTGGAATCGTTGCCATCGTCGAAGGCCCGAATCACGTAGGACGCCCCTCCGAGCGGTCGATCAAGCTGAAAGAACCGGGCCGGTGTCATGCAGACCACCCTCGATTCCTCTTCTTGGGGCTCGCCATTCCTTCGCTGGCGGACACGAATTGCCTCCCGAGCGCCGTCCTTCGCAAAGAACTCGCCGACGTACTCAAACTCGCCATGGTTATCGTGCCCAGACGCCGTGAACCGGCAGCGCAGATTTCGCAGGGGCCGATCGAGGCGCGCGACCGCGGCGAGGTATTGTGTCTTGAACCACTCGCGCAGGTTGTCGTCCCCTCGAGCTATGTTGTCAGCCGTGCCGGCTAGGCCAATCACAGAAAATACGGCGAGTGCGCGACGCAACCAGCGCCGCGCGCTGGCAAACAAACGTCGCATGGGACGGACAACGCTCTCGCACTGGTCGATTATTCGGTTCATCGTAATTGGACATCGCCACTTTTCACAATGGGGGAACTACGTTCGCCGTACGTCGTTTGCCGAACACGATGCTAGCTTCGCCATCTTTCAAAGTGGCGCTGTCCAAGTAATGGCCACCACCGACAAAAAACAGTCAAATCTAAGGGACCACATTCCAATGATCGCCGTTAGCGCCTCGCGCATACTGCAACTCGGATTTGCGAAGCGGGAATCGTAATTATAATGAAGAAGACATATCGTAATTATAATTAAGAACACATACTGACGCCGTTCTTCTTGAAGCATGTGCATCCCACACAACCGGAGGGACAGCCTCCCGTCCCAACACAAAACGCGCCGTTATTCGTGCAGCACTTGTCAGGGCACTGGGAACACAAAAATGAATTGGTGGTTTGGCCGAAGGCTTGCTCTGCGCTGAGCAGCGCGGCTGATGCCGCGATCAACGCCACAGCGGCAATCGATGCCGCGGTAAAAAATCGGATGATTAGCGTCATGAACTACGCTCCTTCTACGGGGTTCAGGAATTATTGGACTTGAATCGAAACGGATACATCAAGCGTCGGACTTTCAGGCGAATCTGTGAGAACGGCCAAGCGAACATTCCTGCTCGAGGGCACGCGAGATTTATTCACGACAGCGGAAATGGTCGCCACTCCGGCGGGCGGAATCAACGTCGGAATGCCGCTCACGACAGAGAGACAACTGCAACTACTTGTCGCGCCGATTAGCTGAACAGGTTCGTCGGTGGCGTTGTGGATTTGGAAATCGAGCGCCGAACCGGGGACCGTCATGGTGCCGCCAATTTGTCGAAAACTGCAGGACGCCGTTCGCGGCGAGATGATGACCCGTTCACCACCGAGGTAGGCGAACCCGGCACCAACGGAGCCGAAACGAAGGACGCCGAACAGAGCGACCAAAGCTAGGACGCCAGCCACCGCGCTCGTCGGCGTGCCGACGTAACGACAACCTCGTCGCACGGAGCGGCGAAGCGGCGAAGCGGCGAAGCGGCGAAGCGGCGCCCATGCGAACCTCCAAACACCGTTGAGATTATTTAAGATTATAGAGGTTGAGGCGGAATGTCAAGCGCCGAAAGCGTTTCAGTGCCGAATTGTTTATTTTTTGAAGTTCTTCGATCGGGGGAATGCGACCAGTTTAGGGGGTGATGCATGCCGCCGAGGCCGACGCAGTCGGCATGCGGGATGCATCGAGAGGGCTTTCGGGTTCGCGGTGTCCCTGGCGGGCTCGTTTTTCCACTCGAGTCGTTCTCTGTTTCTCGTCGCCGCGGCACGTTCCCCCGGAATTGCGCCTTCTTGCTTGTGTGCGCCCCCCGGGACGATAGAATCTGCTGCATGCAGCAGTGTCAAGCCCCGCATCGCACAGGGCGACGAGGCTGGCGCAGCCGGCCCAACACCTCGGCACACGGCAATGACGCCTCCCCCTTTCACTCTTTTCGGTAAATCACTGAGGCAGCGGGTCTCGTCGCATTGCCGACGGTGCGCGGTGGCCACGCTCCTGGCGCTGCAGGCTACGCTCTTGGCCTACGGTGGTGCGGCTCATAGCCCGACCATGGACGAGCCTTCGCACTTGGCCGCCGGTCTCAGTCATTGGTTTTTCGGGAGGTTTGACCTCTACAAGGTCAACACGCCCCTGATTAAAATGGCCGCGGCGCTGCCCGTTCTGGCCGCCGGGCCGGACACCGACTGGTCGCGATATTATGAGGGAGCGCGCGCGGAATTCGTCGTCGGCGACGATTTCGCCGCCGCCAACGGCCCTCGCCTCCTTTGGCTGGTGACGCTTGCGCGCTGGGGCGTTATCCCCATCGTGCTCGTCGGCGGCTGGATCTGTTGGCGCTGGGCACGGGATCTTTACGGCGAAGCGGCGGGCCTCGCGGCGCTTGTGCTTTGGTGCTGTTGCCCCAATATTCTGGCGTACGGCCAGATTATTACGGCCGACGCAGGGGCAGCCGCCGTCGGTGTCGCGGCGAACTACATGTTCTGGAGGTGGCTGAAGCAGCCTACGTGGGCGCGCGCGTTTGCCGCCGGGCTCGTGCTGGGGCTGGCCGAATTGACCAAAACGACATGGCTGGTGCTGTTCGCCCTCTGGCCCGCCCTGGCGTGCGTTTGGTGGTGGAAGGAATGCGGCACCCGACTCCTCGCCTCCATACGCCGATTATTCGGCATGAAGCGGGATGAGAGGCGGCCAGCGACGGCGGCTGGAGAACCAAAATCCGCGCGAATTCTGGCGCGGCACCTGGGACAAGTGGCGGCGATCCTCGTTCTGCCGGTGTGCTTCATCAACATGGGTTATGACTTCGAGGGCACGGGCACTCGCTTAGGGGATTTCGCGTTTGTCAGCCGCCTCCTCGCGGGGACGGGGCCGCACGGCGACGGACTTCCGTCGGTAGGCAACCGTTTTGCGACGTCTCCGTTCGCGAGGATTCCGGTGCCCCTCCCAAGGAATTATGTCGTGGGCATCGATATCCAGCGGTGCGATTTTGAGAGAGGCATGCCGTCGTACCTGCGCGGCGAGTGGCGCCCCCGTGGATGGTGGTATTGGTACCTTTACGCGGTGGCCCTCAAGGTGCCGTTGGGCGCCTTGACACTGCTCATGCTTGCAGTCATCGCGCGGATTGTGCTCTCACGCCGCAGCGGCAACGACCTGGCTCCCGACGGGGCCACCGCAGTGACGTGGCGCGACGAGATGGTACTCCTCTCGCCATTGATCGTCGTGCTGGCAGTGGTGAGCTCGCAGACGGGCTTCAGCCGTTACATCCGCTATGTGCTGCCGATCTTCCCGTACGCGTTCATCTGGGCGAGTAGCGTGTTTCGCGATTTGCGACGGAGTTCGTTCGTAGGGTGGGCACCGCCTACCAAGGGGACGAGCCATCTGAGCGAAAGCGACGCCAATGGATCGGACTCACAGGGACCGCCGCGCGAATCTGGTGGGCAGTGCCCACCCTACCCATCGGGTGCGCGGCGCAACGGCCCTTGTGGGCAGTGCCCACCCTACAGCCGCGTGATGACGATCCTCGGGGTCGCGGCGCTGGCCTGGTCGGTGGTGAGCAGCTTGTGGTACTACCCACACTCCATGTCGTACTTCAACGAATTGGCCGGAGGACCGCTTGGCGGACCTGCACACCTGATCGACGCCCAGGTCGAGTGGGGGCAGGATTTGCTCTTTTTGAAAAAATGGCTTGCAACTCACCCGGAGGCGCAGCCTCTGGGCTTCGTCTATTTCGGCCCATTCAGCCCGCGGCTCGCAGAGATCAAGTTCGCGCTGCCGCCCAAGGGCACAGTGCAAACTGACGACCTGGCGGAAATCGCCAGCGTCCCTGCTGACCTGAAGCCGGGCTGGTATGCGGTCAGCGTCAACTTTCTCTATGGCTACCCCTATTTCGTGCGCGACGAAAAAGGCGCGCGCGAGTGGGTGACTTGCGCCTACTACAGCTACTTCCGCCGCTTTCGCCCGGCCGCAATGGCGGGATACGGGATCTACATCTATCACCTTCACGAGGACGCCATACGACAGGCAAGATCGGCGGCCTGGCCCTGACGGAAGCCCGCGTCTCTCGTCGCCCTCCGAGCGCCCTTGCGGCCGACGGCTGCGCTATGACAGGTTGAGAACCCGCCCCACGGTGGGATCGTCACCACACGCTTCGCACGCGACGGGCGGCGGCAACCGCTGCGTCAGGTTCATTTCGGCCAACCTCGCCACGCGGGCTGGGCCGCATGCGGGGCAATCGTCGAACCGCCTGGCGTCCCACAGGTCGGCAAAGACGCGGCCGCGCCCCAAGGCCAGGCCCGCTTCGAGCACGCATTCGAGCGAACGTAGCCGCGGCGGTGTGAAGTCGCCCGCCGCTTGCAGCCGCGCGAGCGCGCCGTTGCCGCCGCGCGTGGGAATCAGCGAGCAACAGCCCACGCCGAGCGAGACGGCGTACTCCAGCGATTTCACCGCCCACTCGATTCCTTCCGTCTCCGAGAGGTAGGGAGGCCGAAGCAGGATGAACGCCCGCACCGCGATGCCGCCGCTCAGCAGGAACTCGACGGCGCGGGCAAAATCGTCGAGTGTCATACCCTTGTTAAGCCGCGGAAGCACGTCGGGATGCACCGTCTCCAACCCCAGGGCCACCTCCAGGTTTGTGCCCAGCAGGTCGCGGAAACGAAGGCAGGCTTCGCCGCAAAGCTTAGGATGGTTTTCGACGATCACCGTGGCGAAGCGGGCGACGCGCTGGGCGATCGGCGCGTGGTCCGCCGGCGCGATGGCCCGAACATCGAAGAAATTGCCGCTGTTGTAGAGCTTCACATGCCGGGCGGGCGGCAAGCGAGCCAGGGCGTAGTCGATTTGCGCGGGCACCGCGCCGGCGGGCACGCTCTCGTCGGTCGTGTTCTTCCACAGGTCGCACATCAGGCAGCGCCAAGGGCACTCGCGGTTGACGAGGAAGATCGTCGCCGCGTCCTCGACGTTGCCGGCGGCCGTCCGTTCCGGCTCGACCAGGTAGTGAAAGGGACGGAAGGAATCGACGATGTTCTTCGCTGGGCGCAAGGCCAAGATCTCGGCGTCGGAAAGGATCGATGTGTCAGTTTGCATTAAACTTCGCGCGGTCGAGCATGAGACATTCACGGTGGCTGGGGCAGAGCCTAAGCGATGCCCCGGTCGCTTTTTAACCGGGGCATCGCTTAGGCTCTGCCACCAGCCACCGCCCCGGATTACCTGCCTTTCCCCGTGTCGCCCCGCAGGCCGCCTTCGGCGGCCTGCGGGGCGACACGGACGGTGTGGAGGCGGGAGCATTCGTTTTAGAAACCAACGTGAAACTCCAGGGGCAAGCCCCTGGCATCTTACGAAGAGACCGGGATTGCCCAACACTCCCGTTTCACCATCCGCAATCAAAAGATGGGTACGTCGAGCGTATCGAGAAACTCGGCCGATTGTCGCACGTCGGCGCCACCGCCGTCGATCGACAAGGTGAACGCCTTGAGCCGCGCCGGCGACCAGCCGCCTTCGAGCAGCAAGTGGTAGAGCACGAGGAACAGGGATCCCGAGTCGATGCCGTCCGAGAACAGAACGCCGATCGGCTCCTCCGAACCGATCGCCGCCAGCCAGTGCCGGCACTCCTCGGCCAGGGCGCCGATGTACGCTCGGCCGATCTCGTCGAGATCGGGCCGAAGCGGGTTGCGGCGCGGCTCGAAGAAGCGGCGGTAGGTGGGGTTGGAATCCGGGCAGCCGACCAGGGCGATTTCAAGCAGGTGATGGGCGGGCACCATCCGCGTGTAGGAGGGATGGAACTGGCCGTCCAAACCTTCGCTTTCGAGAAAGGCGCGGATCTGGTCGATCCGCTCGGCCACCACCAGGCAGGGGCCTTCGGCCCGTTTGGCGATGAAGTATCGCATCGGGCGGCCGATCGAGCGGGCCATGCGGATGATCCGCCCGTTGCGATGGAGCAACGCGAACTGCCCGTCGATGGCACGGACCCGCTCGACGTCGCCACTGCCGACGCGCTCGATCGCCTCGTCGAGCGACATGTTGAAGATGAGGTTGGCGGAAGGGTCGCTTAGATCGACGAGGCGTTCGATTGGGGCGTTGACGCGCATAGGATTTCGCTCCTGGCAAGGGCTTGCCGGCCGCGCCGCGGCGCTCGCGGCCAAGGGCGCGATCGCGGCGGCCAATCGCTCGATCGCTTCCGGCGGCAATTTGGGATAACAAGGAAGATAAATGACTTTTGTCATCGTATCCCGCGCGACGCGCGGGTCAAGCTCCGGGCGATCATCGGGCGGGTCGACGACCACCAGGCTTTGGCCTTGGGTCGCGTCGAAGCCCGCGCGGGCCAGCGCGGC
>DATKSN010000085.1:0-48151 GCA_035531595.1 Pirellulales bacterium
GAAGATGACCTCGTGTCTCAACCAAAACCCCGCGTATTCTACACGCCAGGTTGAGAAAGGTTGCCATCTTCGCGGAGATTTTTTCCAAAAGTTGCCGGGAAAATACGGGCCAAGCGGATTTTCCGACAGGCACTAGCTAGAAGCTCCATGAGAAACTCTACGGCGATACGGGTTCCCTTGATGACAGGCTTGCCGACAAGCACCTTTGGGTCCACACTGATTCGATCTTGCCAGTCCATCTTTTATCTCCCGAGTTGGGTTAGTCCCTTGGACGGCTGATGTCGCTCGCCATGCATCAAGAATAACACCGTTTGGCGAACGGGAGAAGGTGGCGATCAGGTGTCCCACTTTTGGCGTGTTCTGTTGAAGTTCACGGCGGACTTGGAAATGTTGCCCCCCATCCTTTTTCACGAGTCTACCGAGAGTCCCACCCCCAGCTTCTTCGCCAGCGCCGTCAATTGCGCCCAGTTTCCCTCATCGAACGGAATGCCGGCGGCTTGGCGCTGGGCCAGCGTGCGGCGCTCGGGGTCGCCGGGAAGCTGGATGGCGTCGCACCCGTCAACCCGTGGGCAACTTCGCGTGAAGGCCGCGAGTTGCGTGACCTCGGCCGCGAAATGCGCCGCGCCCCCCAGGTGCCCGGGGTCGAGCGCGAGCATGAACACGCAATTGCCGTTCTGATTGATCGGCGTTTCGCGGATCGTGACTCCGCCCGACAACGCCCCGGCGAAGATCTCGACGATCAGCCCCAGCCCGAACCCCTTGTACGCCTGGAGCCCGCCCATCGGGAGGATCGTGCCGGGCGGGCTGGCGTAGAGCGTGTTGGGGTCGTTCGTCGGCCGGCCCTCGGCGTCCAAGAGCCAGCCGTCGGGGCAACTCTGGCCGGCGATCTTCTTGACTCGCACCTTTCCCTCGGCCGTGGCGCTGGTGCCGAAATCGAGCACCAGCGGCTCGTCGCCGTGAGGCACGCCGAACGCCAACGGATTGGTGCCCAGCCGCGGCGCCTTTCCGCCGGGCGGGGCGACACGGCGCGCATGGCCGTGGGTGTTGACCATGATCATGGAAACCAGCCCGGCCGCCGTCGCCTGCTCGCAGTATTCGCCCAAACGGCCGATGTGGCCCGCGTGGACCAGCGTTCCCACGCCGGTGCCCGCCGAGCGGCCTTTGGCAATCAATCGGTCCATCAGCCGCCGCGCTTGCGTCTGGCCAAAACCCCAGCCGCCGTCGGCCACCAGGGTCGTGGCCGTCTCGCGGTCCACCGTGAATGCGGCGCCCGGGACGACCTCGCCCTTGGCGACGGAGTCGAGGTAGAAGGGGATCCGCATCACGCCGTGCGAGTCGTGCCCGCGCAGGTTGGCGCCCACCAGGCTGGCGGCCACCTGACGCGCCTCGTCGCGGCCCACCCCGCCGGCGGCCAAGAGTTCGGTGGCGAAGTCGGTTAGTGTCGAGGCGGGAATCGAGGGCATGGCAGTGCTTGTCAGTTGTCAGTTGTCAGTTGTGGTCTCGTTCCCACGCTCTGCGTGGGAATGCTTCTTCGGACGCTCCGCGTCCCCGTTGGGCGATTGTGTGGTTCGGTGCCATCGGGGCCGCGGAGCGGCGGGCGGGACGTTCCCACGCGGAGCGTGGGAACGAGTAGCTATTTGGCCTCCCATTGCCTCAGCGCCTCGAACACCGTGATCGCGACCGAGTTCGAGAGGTTCAAGCTGCGGGCTTCGCCGCGGATCGGAATCCGTAGCAGCCGCTGGCGATTGGCCTCGATCAGGCTCGGCGGCAGTCCGCTCGATTCGTTGCCAAACACGAACACGTCGCCGCGTTCGTAATGGACTGAAGCGTAGCTTTGCTCGGCCGTCTTGCTGAAAAAGTAGGGCTGACCGGATGGCAGCTTCGCAACCAGCGCCGGCCAGTCGTCGACGGCTTCCCATTCGAGGTGTTCCCAGTAATCAAGCCCGGCACGGCGGAGGTAGTAATCGTCGATGCGGAAGCCCAGCGGGCGGACCAGCCAGAGTTTGGCCCCGGCCGCCACGCATGTGCGGCCCACGGCGCCCGTGTTGTGGGGTATCTCCGGCTGATGGAGAACGACGTGTAGCCGCGGTTCATACTTCATTATTCCTGAGTCGATACCACGCGGCCGCCCATGAATCAAGTGGGCCCCATGCCGCCCGAGCTGAAAGCTCTTTCCGTGGTTATCGCCCCGACGTGCCATCGGACCAACGACAGCCGAACATCTCGATCGACAGGTTGCTGGCGGGCGCGTGCCATGTGTATGGCAGGATCGACGAAATTCCACGCTGGGAGCTCTGGCGACCTACAAGGCCGCGCGTAAACCGCTGTGGGATAATGAGTTGCAAAATTGGGCTTGCTAGTTTGAGCGATAACCGATACTATAACTAGTGGTTTGAAGCCACATTTTTGAGACTGAAAAGGTTCCACCCCGATGACAAGAGCCCCCGGGCTCTCCCGAAAGGGTAGTCGGGGTGGTCGCTTTCATGGTCGCACTTCTTGCGGATACCGACAAGATGCGCGCGTTAGTGCCGAAAGCATTGAACGTCAGTACCAAATCTTGCTGCCGTGGGCGAATATGTCAAACTGGCTCTTCACAGCACGTTTAACCAAGTCAAGGCTTCTCCTGTCGCTCGAATTCCAGGCCCTGTAAATCGCCCAGTTGAAGTAATCGGCGACTTGCAGCCCGCAGCACGATTTTGATTCGTGATGCAGAATTCGATACCTCACGCCCGCAGGTAGCATTTTTGACAGTGTTGCCTTGATTGCCTTCTCAATGGCCCTTCGCTTCTTTTGGACTGGCAGGCGATCCGTAATGACGATCAGTTCGGACCATTGCCCAGGGTTTGAGCCGTTGATTACCTAGTCATTGTAAAAAACTTCGTCCCACCCGGCGAGAAATCCAGATTTCCCCCTTCGTCAAGAAAGATGTACGCCGTATTCGATGCCGACTTGGTTTCCGCCATCCCACCTATCTACAACCTGGAATGGCAAGCGGCAAGTCGAAAAGAGAGCTTGGCAACCCGGCGGGTCGCAGGCGGGTGTGATCGGGGGGCTGCGTGAAAAACTCACACGGTAGAAGTCACAGGTTCGAGTCCTGTGCCGCTCAAGACGTCGTCAGGCTTGAAAGCCTGACCTGCTTCAGGCTTGAAAGCCTGACCTACGGGCCCCACCAAGACGGGTGGAGATTCGCGGCCAGCCGCTCGACATCTTGCTTTGGGCCACGTACACTTGAAACCATCATGGTCGAAACGGACAGATTGCCGAGGGCGATGGAAGCGGCTCGCCGCGACTTGCTCGCGCGCCGCGAGAAGGCGGGGCATTGGGTCGGCGAACTTTCGAGTTCCGCCCTTTCCACCGCCACGGCCACGAGCGCGCTGGCCTTGGTGCGGCGCCATCTGGGGCCCAATTGCGGCACGCGACACCCGGCGGACGACGACGAATCGAAGCTGAGCGAGCTGATCGTCGGCGGGCTGAAGTGGCTCGCCGACGCCCAGAACCGCGATGGAGGTTGGGGCGACACCGACCGTAGCGTGTCGAATATCGCCACGACCATGCTCGTGCGGGCGGCGTTTCAACTCACCTGCGTGCCGGCCGACCGGCCGGACATGCTCCAGCGGGCCGACGCCTATATTCAATCACAAGGCGGCATCGCCGGTTTGCGTCGCCGCTATGGCAAGGACAAGACCTTCGCCGTGCCGATCCTGACCAACTGCGCCTTGGCCGGGCTGGTGCCGTGGCGCGAGGTTTCGCCCTTGCCTTTCGAGTTGGCCTGTTTGCCGCGGTCGTGGTATCGGTTCCTGCGCCTGCCGGTGGTCAGCTATGCGATTCCCGCCTTGGTGGCCATCGGCCAGGCGCGCTACTTCCACCGCAAGCCGCGCAACCCTCTGGCTCGACTGGTGCGCCGTCTTTCGATCGACAAGAGCCTGCGCGTGCTCGACGAACTGCAACCAGCCAGTGGAGGGTTCCTTGAAGCGACGCCGTTGACGAGCTTCGTGGTGATGAGCCTGGCCGGCATCGGCCAATCGCGGCACCCCGTGGCGCGGCGCGGCGTCGAGTTCCTGATCAACTCCGCCCGCCCCGATGGCTCGTGGCCGATCGATACGAACCTGGCCACATGGGTCACGACGCTTTCGATCCAGGCGCTGGCCGCCGGCGACATCGCCCCGTCCCAAAGCTCCGGAATTCTCACGAATTCCGCTACGCTCGGCGGCGACGACCTCAACGAAACGCTCGGCGACGAGTGCGTCGAGTGGCTTTTGAATTGCCAGTGCCGCAAGGTCCACCCGTACACGGGCGCGTTGCCGGGCGGCTGGGGATGGAGTGATCGGAGCGGCTCGGTGCCCGACGCCGACGATACGGCCGGCGCGCTTTTGGCCCTTGGGTCGGTGCGTCGATCGCGCGCGGCCAACGGCGCGACCGACGCCAAACTCGCGCCGTTGGATCGCGCGGCCGCAGCCGGCGTCCGTTGGCTGCTCGACCTTCAAAACTCCGATGGCGGCTGGCCGACCTTTTGCCGCGGCTGGGGCCAATTGCCCTTCGACCGTAGCGGCACGGACTTGACGGCCCACGTTTTGCGGGCGTTGCAGGTCTGGACCCGTGTCACTGCGGGCGAGGCGGAACCACGGGCTCTAGGGCGGCCGGCGGTGTCGGGCGAGCGTTCGGGCATGGCCGTCCGTCGCGGCTTCGAGTTTTTAGCCCGAACGCAGAGGAGCGACGGAGCTTGGCAGCCGCTTTGGTTCGGCAACCAGCACCATCCATGCGAAGCCAACCTGGTCTACGGCACGGCCCGCGTGCTGCTGGCGTACCGCGATTACGGCCGTCTCGACAGCACGGCGGGCCAACGAGGGTTGACTTGGCTGGCGGACTCCCAGAATTCAGACGGAGGTTGGGGTGGCGGCGCCACGGCCGCCGGCGGTCGATCGAGCGTCGAAGAAACGGCGGTGGCGGTCGAAGCGTTGCTCGGTCGCATGCCCGCGCCAAGCCGCAGCGCCAGCGAGGCGCCGCTTGCGACGGGGACGGCAGGCACACTGCAAAGCATTATAGATCAAGGACTTGCCTGGCTCGTCGACGCGGTCGAAGCCGGACTTCACGCGGAAAGTTCGCCGATCGGTTTCTACTTCGCGAAATTGTGGTATTATGAAGCCCTCTATCCGCTGATCTTCACGGTTTCCGCGCTAACCCGGGCGGCGTCTCGCCCGGATCGGTTGGCGGAACGCCGTCCCACCTTACGTAACGAACCCACCACCGCACGCTGATCGAGCACCACGACTTTGACAACCGCACCCGTCGAACCAACACTGCTTGACGAACCAACACTGCTTGACCCTTCCGCGGAGCCGATGTCTTCGCGGAAGTCGCGCCGCCGCAACACCAGCCATCTCAAGCTCGTGCCCGAGAGCAAAGCAGAGCGAGAGTCGCTCCGCACCCGCTGCGCGGAGGTGGCCTCGCGGCTCGACAAATCGCGCCCCATCGGCAAGGACGAGCTCGAGTCGATCGCCCGCCGCGCGCTCGACGAAGCGGGCCTTGCCGAGGGTTTTCTCGGTTGGACGATGGTGGCTCTGGCCACGTCGTTCTGGCGAGAGCAAGTGGCGGGCGTGCCGTACGAGCGGCGGCTGTTCCTCTTGCCGCATTGTTTGAAACACGCCGAAGGGTGCCCGGCCGAATACGACGACTACGGGCTTGACTGCCGGCGTTGCGGGGCGTGCAGCATCGCCGATTTCCGCACGCGGGCCGAGGATCTGGGCTACAAGGTGCTGGTGGCCGAAGGTTCGCCGATCGTGCTCAAGATCATCGTCGGCGGCTACATCGACGCGATCTGCGGCGTGGCTTGTCTCAACGTGTTGGAGAAAGCGATCGACAAGATCCTGCTGGCCGGAATTCCCTGCATGGCGGTGCCGCTTTTGTCGAGCGATTGTCGCAACACGTCGGTCGATGAAGATTGGGTGCTGGACATGATCAACCTCCAACACGCGCCTCCGCCACAGCGGACCAAGACCTACGTCCACCTGATGCGCGCCGCGGCCGGCCTGTTCGAGCCTGCCGAGCTGGAGCGGCTGGCCCCGCGCCAGCGCGGCGGTTCGAGCCTGGCCCAACTGAACGGCCAGGGAATCGCCGGGCTCGACCCGATCGCCGGCACCGAAGCCATCGCTTACGATTTCCTGTCGAAGGGGGGCAAGCACTCGCGGCCGTTCATCACGCTGGCCGTGTACGACGCGCTGACCGGCGGCGCCGGCACGTCGCCCGCGGGGGCCGAGGCGCTCGCGGCGATCCCGCATGCGGCCAAACGAGCGGCCATGTCGATTGAAACGTTTCACAAGGCGTCGCTGGTTCACGACGACATTGAGGACGACGACCCGTTCCGCTACGGCGAGGCGACGTTGCACCGCAAGTACGGCGCGGCGACGGCGATCAATGTGGGCGACTACCTGATCGGGCTGGGCTACCGGCTCATCAGCCGCGACGCCGCGGCGATCGGGCCGGACACCGCCGCCGACATTCTCGACCGGCTGGCCGACGCCCACATGAAGCTCTGCGAGGGTCAAGGGGCCGAATTGCTCTGGCGCGATTCGCTCGACAAGCGGCTGACGCCGCTGGACGCCCTGAAGATTTATGCCCTGAAGACGGCCCCGGCCTTCGAGGCGGCCCTCTACTCCGGGCTGCGGCTGGCGGGCCCCGCGGGCGACGGCGCCGCGTGGGTGGCGCCTTTCGCCAGGCACTTGGGTGTGGCGTTCCAGATTCTCAACGACCTGGGCGACTGGCGCGGCGACGACCACAACAAGCTCTTGGCCGCGGGCGACCTGTTGGGCGGACGGCCCACCGTGTTGTGGGCCTTGGCCCTCGAGGGATTGGGCGAGGCGCAACGGGCCGAGTTGGAGTCGCTGGTCGCGGCGGGGCGGATCGACGAAGAGACCATTGCACGCGTCCGCCGGCTTTATCAGGCGGCGGCCGTGTTCGACAAGGCCACGCGGTTGGTCGACAAATACCACCAGCGCGCCGAAGCCGTGGCCGACGAGGTCCAACCCGAGGAGCTCCGGCGCTTGCTCTATTACCTGGTCGACACCGTGCTGGAGCGGCCGCAAGCCGATGCGCCGCCGGTCGTCGTGACCGCGCTGGAGTTGGTCGCCAAGGCGTAGGGTGGGCATCGCCCACCCATCCCCTGGATCAAAACGTAGGGTGGGCACCGCCCACCAATCCCCTGGATGTAGCGCCGCCCCAGTCGAGCGCCCGAGGTACAAGAGGTTAGGGAGTAGAGGTTAGAGGTAAGGAATTCACGGCGGGCGCCGATCCTCAAATCCTAACCGCTAACCTCCGACCTCTAACCTCCTCTAACTTCTAACTTCTAACCTCTAACCTCTAACCTCTAACCTCTAACCTCTAACCTCTAACCTCTAACCTCTAACCTCTAACTTCTAACCTCTAACCGCCGGCCCGTTCCGCATGCCGAGCGAACCTCACCCGATGACCCCCGACCTCGAAACGCTGTCTCGCTTGTTTTACGACGCGCTCGAATCGCTCGGCGAATTCACCGAAGTGGCCGCCGGCGAATTACCCGACGCCTATCGCGGGCTCTTGGCGCACGACGCCCACATGACGGTCTCGGTCGAGAGGTTCCACGGCGGGCCGGTAAGCGTGCGCGTGCTCGACAGACGCGTCACATCGACGCACTACGCCCGCAAAATCGTGCTCCAGCGAGAATCGGATGGGCGGGTCGTGCAGTTCGGCATCATGCGGGTCAATTTCGGCTGCCTTTCGCCCGAGGTTCGGGCTGAGATTCAAAGCGAAGCCGTCCCCTTGGGGCGGATTCTGATCCAGCACGATGTGCTGCGTCAAGTTCAGCTCTTCTCGCTCTGGCGGATCACGACGGGCGCGGAGCTCACGAGGCTGTTCGGGCTACAGCGGCCCGGCGTCACCTACGGCCGCACCGCCTTGATCGACTTGAACGGCATGCCCGCCGTCGAGTTGATCGAGATCGTCGCGCCGGTCGCCTGAGTGCTACTCGTCAATTCAGCGCTTGAAGCAAGCGGCGAATCTGGCGATGCACCTCGGCGGTCTGGCGCACGACGAGCGTGCCATGGATGGCGCGAATCGCGCCGCTGCCACCGACCGTGTCCCAGCTCGCCGGCTCGATGAGATCTGGAATCGCTTTGGCCAATTCCGCCGCGGCAGGATTGATACGCTCGACAGAGATGCCTCCACCCATCTGCGGCATCGGGGCGGCAGGGCTCGTGGCAGGTTTCTGCTCGGCAGGCTTGGACGCGGGAGTCGTGGCAGGCTGGATGGCGGCGGGGGCCGAGGGATTGCCCTGGGACGCGGCGGCGTTGGCAACGAGCCACTTCGCCGGAAGCTTGTAGACCTTGAGTTGCAAGCCCTCCTCGTCTTCAACCACCGGCGCCTGTTCGACCGGGTGTTGTTCGGCTTGCCGCCGGTCGACCTCGCGCAACGATTCGAGGAGCAGCACGATTTCTCGATGCGCCGCCTGCGTCTGTGAGATGACCAGGGTCAGCGACTTACGGTACGATTTGATCGTGCCCGGCCCCCCCGTCTCGTCCCACGTTGTCGATTCCACGGACGTAGTCACCAGATCGATCAGTTCGGCGAAATCCGCGCCGTAACCAACGACCAAATCATCGTCATTCGCCTTGACCAAGTCGGCCACGGGATAAAGCCTGGTCGAGAGCATGTTCTCGGCTTCGGTCTTGGTGGTGATCAGCAGCACCTCGTCGCGGATGACGTAGGTCAGGTCGAGCTCCCCCAAGAGCATGTCGAGGGCCGAGCTCAGCTTCACGTCGTGAATTTGCCGCGTGATCGTGGTGTCGGAACCGACGCCCGCGTCAGCCAGCGCCTTGTTGTCGAGTTGAATCTGGATTTTGTGCGTCTGCTTGAGGATCTCCACAACGTCCGAAAGCGGCTGATCGGTGAAGTCCAAGCTGGTTTGCTCGGTGAGCGCCGCCTCGATGGCGGCCTCCCTCTCGCCAAGCGGCGGTTGGGACTCCTGCCCCGCCAACAGCGCCGGGACGAGCAGCAGACAGAGGGGCCAGGCGAAACGGGTCAGGGAGCTTGCGCGTGAACGAATGGACATGATCTTCTCCTTCTCTGTGGGACCGGGGCACGAACGTGATGAGAGGCGGTCGCCCGATTTGCCTCTCACGCCAGGGCGGCCGCCTGAACTGGAAACTACCACCGACGACGACTGGATGCAAGCGTCCCGGCGGAAGACGCCGCAACAGCTTCGCGGAACGCCACGGAGGGCGTTCCCTACAGAACGCAATGCGACGATCCTGGCGGAAATGGTTTCAAGGCGCTTTGATCGCATCGCGGGCCACCTGCCGCGCCAACTTGAAGGCGTTGCCTAGGGTTTGAGCCCTGGCTTCCATTTGCTCGACCGTCAGGCTGCGGTTCGATGTGTTCGACGACAATCCGGCGATGGCCACCGTGAGCGGCAGGAGGTCCAGGAACTCACGGTAACGCCGCTTGAGCGCTTCGTCGTCGTTCGACATGTCAGGCGATGGCCTTAACGGCGTTTGAAGAACTTGTTCAGCACGTCGGCGGCGGCAGTCCGGCTGTCGGCCGAGTTGTCCTTGGCAGAGACCGGCAGTTTTCCGGGGGCTTTCTTCTCGACGTGCTTCTTGCTCGAAATCGCCGACGATTCCGCCTGAGCGCCTTCTTTCCCTTGATCCTTTTCCGACCCCTTGGTGGCACCCATGACCTGGCTTTCGCCGACGTCGATCTCGCTGGTTTCATTCACATTGACCACTCGAGTCTCCGCCACGCCGACCCTTTGGTCCTTGTCGGTCAGCCATTGGCTCACGTCAACGCGTTCGTCAGGCGATTCGGCGGTCCGCGCGGCCGCTTCCCCGACACTCTCGACCTTGGGCCGCTTCTTTGAACTAACGGCGGTGGGCAGGCAGACCTCAAACTCCAGCGGGCCGATCGTCAGCTTGTCGCCGGCCTTCAATTCGCGTTCGCCGGAAACGCGCTCGCCGTTGACGTGCGTGCCGTTCTTGCTGCCAAAGTCGCGGACGGCCACGAAATTGTCTTCGATCAGCAAGGCGCAGTGATGCCGGCTGATCAAGTCGCTTCGAGGCCGCAATTGGCAGTCCTCAGCGCGCCCAATAAAGAATTTCGGGCCCGGCACCGCCAATTCTTGCCCGTGACTCTTGCCCACCAACACCTTTAGTCTGACTTCCATTGTGAAACGCAGCTCCGCGGAGTGTTACGGAATTAAGCAAATCAGTGCGGAAAGGCAACAAACCACTCTGCGACGAACCACGTAATGAACGAAAATCATAACAAGAAGTATCAGCTTTAATATCTTGAACTGCCCAGACGAACGCCATTGCCCCGACGCGACTTGCGTACTCGCAGTTTCGTCGTTCCCGGCGCGGAATGCAATCCCTAAGATGGGGTATGCGTTGCACGCGGCCGTTCACCACGACTCCCGGTCCTCGCCGATTCCTCGCCGGCGGCCCACCCGCAGGCACTACCCAGAGCATAACGACGGCAAGATCGCGAGTCCATGATAATATCGGAATATGTCAACCGCCCGCTTCAAGGCGAGTTCATGCTCGCGATGTTACCGCCGTTCGTTCCAGGCGGTCAGGCCATACGGGTTGGCGGCGAGGGTCGTCGCCCGCGCCAATTCCGGGAGGGTTATTTGCCCGCGATCAAACTGGAATCTCAAGCTTCGGGACAGAGCCCCGATGGCCCGTTCGATCCACTCGCGCATACTGGGGCAGGCGCCAATCAGCGAGGCAAGGCCGGGCAATTCCGGCGCGGCGTCCGAGCGGGCCAACAGGACGCTGCCGTGTTGCAATACGGCCCCGCGGCGGCGGCGTTGGGCGCTACCGGCGAGCTTGATTCCGCCGGCGAGTACGTCGCCGGCCCCGCGGCGCTGAAAGCACAAGAAGGGATCCACGGCATGGGGGGTGGAGCGCGCCGCCTGGCACAGATGGGCCTCGACCCCCAGCCCCGTCAGTACCTCGACCCAGGCCGCATGAACCGCGCACAATCGCCCTTGAGTTGCCGACGAACTGGCCGATGGGGCCGGGCCTGAAAGCGAGTAGGTCAGTTCATGGTCGTGAACGATCGCCCCACCGCCGCTGGCGCGCCGGACCAGCGGAAGGCCGCGGCTGGCGGCGTGCGTGAGGCGGTCGCTGTGCGCCTGGAAATAGCCCAGCGACAGAGTGGGCTCATTCCAGGCATAGAAACGCAGCGTCCAACCGCCGGACGCCGCATGTTCCAGCAAGGCCTCATCGACCGCCATGTTCCATATGCCAGGAGCCGGCGCGTCGATGAGAAGGCGGCAGGATAGCATGGCTTTCTCCTTTCAACTTTCTCCTTTCTCCTTTTTCCAGGTCATCATCGGCTGCCTTGTCGCCTGGACTTCGTCGGGGCGGCTGTTGAATGTGGTGTGGGGCGCCTCGCGCAGCAAGTCGGCCGGCTCCTCGGTGATGCGAAACAACGTCTGGGCAAACGCATCGAGCGTTTCCTTGCTCTCGGTCTCGGTGGGCTCGATCATCAGCGCCTCCTTGACGACGGGAGGGAAGTAGACCGTCGGCGCATGGAAACCGTAGTCGAGCAACCGCTTGGCGATGTCCATCGCCGACACACCCTTGTCGGCCTTGAGCTGCGAGGCCGAGGCGACGAATTCGTGCATGCAGCGATCGCCCTGGGGCACCGGGAAGATGTGCTTGACGCGGCTCAGCAGGTAGTTGGCGTTGAGCACGGCGTTCTCGCTCACGCGCCGCAGGCCGTCGGCGCCGTGCGTGCGGATGTAGCAGTACGCGCGCACCAGCACCCCCACGTTTCCGAAGAAGCTCCGCACCCGGCCGATGGAGCGCGGCCGGTCGTAGGCCAGCCGGAAGCGGCCGTCGCCGACGCGTTCGACCACCGGAAGGGGAAGGTACGGGGCGAGATGGGCACGCACGGCAATCGGCCCGGCGCCGGGCCCGCCGCCGCCATGCGGACCGCTGAACGTCTTGTGCGGATTGAAGTGCATCAGGTCGGCGCCGAAATCGCCCGGCCGGCTGATGCCCAGGATGGCGTTCATGTTCGCGCCGTCGAGGTAGATCAGTCCGCCGGCCGCATGCACCAGCTCGGCGATCCGGCGAATCTGGCGGTCGAACATGCCCAGCGTGTTGGGGTTGGTGATCATGAACACGGCGGTTCGCTCGTCGAGCTTGGCACGCAGGTCGTCGAGATCGACGAAGCCTTGGGGCGTGCTCTTGACGGTGACGGCCTCATAGCCGGCCACCGCGGCGCTGGCCGGATTCGTGCCGTGGGCGCTGTCGGGCGAAAGAACCTTGGTCCGCGTCTGGCCGAGGGCGCGAAAGTGGGCCCGCGCCACCAACAGCGCCGTGAGTTCGCCGTGGGCGCCCGCGGCCGGTTGCAGAGAAACGGCGTCGAGGCCGGCAATTTCAGCCAGCATGTCTTGCAGTTCACAGAGCAACTCAAGCAGCCCTTGGAGCGTATCTTCGCTCTGGTAGGGGTGCAAGTCGGCCAGGCCGGGCAGCGCGGCGAGCCGTTCGTTCCGCTTGGGATTGTACTTCATCGTGCAGGAGCCGAGCGGGTAGAAGTGCGTGTCGACCGACATATTGAGGGTCGAGAGGTTGGTAAAGTGCCGCACCACGTCGGGCTCGGCCAATTCCGGCAGGCCGGGCGGCTGCTCGCTCAAAGCGTCGCGCGGAAGTAGTTCTTCGATCGGCGAAAACGGCACGTCGCACTTCGGCAGCAGCGCCGCGCGCCGGCCCGGCTTCGACAATTCGAACAAAGTCAGGGTGGCTCGGGTGTTACGCATGGGCGGCCTTTCCTGGGGCGGGCGTGTCGAGGTCGAGCGGTCGGCTGCAATCGATCCAGGGCCAGCACGACGCCGCGACCAGATATTCGATAGCGATCAAGACGAAGACCGCGTTCCAACCGGCCTCCGTCACCTTGTCGGCGCCGCTGAAGGCCTTCAGCACCACTCCGACCAACGGTCCGGCGACGAAGCCGCCCACGGAGCCCACTGTGTTCACGCACGCGAAGACGGTGGCGGCGCCGGGTCCGGCGATGTCGCTGATGGCGCCCCATTCGGCGGGCTGATCGAAGTCGCTGAAGAACCTGACGATCAGGAACAGGCACACGACCGTCATGGCGTCGTGAGGAAGGGTGCAGGCTACGATGACGGCCGCGGCGATCAGTTTGCCGGTCATCCCCACGGCGCCGCGGGCCCACCGTCGCCAGCCGGCCCAGCGAATCAGGCCGCTTTGGATGAAGCCGCTGGTCAGGCCGCCCAATGCCCCGCCCAGCAGCGGTAAGGCCGCCATCCAGCCGGCCGTCGCCAAGTCGACCCCTTTCTCGGTACGCAGGTAGAGCGGTATCCAATAGATGAAAAGCACATCGGCCATGTTGGCGGCGAACGTCCGCGCGCAGAGGAACAGGACCGCGCGGCTGCCCAAAAGCGCCCTCCATCGCACTTGGGACCGGCCCGCGACGGCGACATGCGTGTCGCCGGCCGTGATCAGCTCAGCCTCGGCGGCGTTCACCCAGGGATGCTCGCGGGGGGAGTTGCGGAACAAGAGCAGGAACAAGACGCCGGTCGCCAGGCCCAGTAGCGTGAAAACGCCGACCGCCCAGCGCCACGGCATACCCAGCCAACCCATCAGCACGGTGCCGAACAGGACGAATGACATGGCCCCGCCGGCACGGCCGAAAAATGTGGCCATCAGGCCTTGCGCGGCGGTGCGTATCCCGACGGGGAACCAATTCATCGACGCTTTGGCCAGCGCCGGGTAGCACCCGGCCTGCGCAAATCCGAAGATCAATCGGGCCGCGGCCATCGTGCTCGGCGTTTTCGCAATCGCAGTCCCAGCCAAGGCCATCGACCAAAGGATGACGATGGATCCGACCAGGAGACGTACCCCGAACCAGTCGCAAAACATCCCGCTGGGGATTTGAGCAACCCCGTAGCTGACCGAAAAGAAGCTATCGAGCCAACCCAAGGTCTCGGAGTCCCAGCCGAACTCGTCCCTTACGTCCTTCTTGATGAAGCCCCAGACGTAGCGGTGCAAATAAAGCACGAAGGAGACGCCACACGACAGCCCAAGGATCAACCAGCGGATTTTCGTCGGCGGCGCGTCCGCGGCGCGCCGGCCATCGCTGAATTCATTCGCGCTGTTCGCTTTGCTCGTCTTTTGGGACGCGTCGGAATGGGCCATGCGAGTGTTCCTGGATCGACCGGGTGCATGAGCAGCCTATCAGACCTCGCTGGCGGAATCCACGAGAAATCCGGCGGGGCAGGCGGAAAAAGTCAAGGTCAGGCCGGCGATTCTCGCGCAGGTCTTTCAGACCAGCGACGGAGCCTGGCTCCACGAATGCCAATTGATGGCGCTTTCGCGGTTTACGATGCGGGACGGCGAACGCGTGCTTTGGGAGCCTCGTGAGCCGGCGGGATTGGGCAAGCACAACTCGCACAAGGGTTATCATGTCTGGGGTGCCGATAAGAAATAGGCGAACCCAGGACAGCCTTTCTAGCACGTCTCCCGAATGGTATGCTTACAAACGCTTGGAGCGTGGCGGGGAAGTCCCCATTCACCGATTTCGTGCCCTGCGTCGCAGGGCGGTTCAACCATTTCAACGCGGAGAACAGACACATGGGTAAAGGCAACAACAGCCAGAAGAACGACAAGAAGAACAAGAAGGCCAAGAAGGACGGCAAGAAGCAGGAAGCCAAATCCACTACCAAGAAGTGACCAGCGCCAACAGATCACGTTGTGAACAGGGGGCTTACGCCCCCCGCTCGCCAGTGAGGCGACTTCGAGCGTCCAGCGTCGTCATCACGCGGAGCGTGATGACTCGGCTATTGTGCTCCCGCCGGGATGGCCAATACGATCAGCCGCGCGTCCGAGGTGGCGAGGGCCAGTTCTTTGCCGTCCGGCGCGTAGGCCAACGAGTAACCGGCGGCCACGGGAAGCTGCTGGTGGTGCAAGAGGCCGCCGGCGTTGGCGTCCCAGATGAACAGGCCGCCGGCGTAGTCGAGCGTGGCGACGCGGTTGCCGGCCGGATTGAACGCGACGCGGCAGAGGTCGTCGCTGGGGCCCAGAAGCGTCAGGGCGGCCTCCGGCTGGGCGACGTTCCAAAGCTGCAACTGCCGCCGCGTGCCGCCCGTCGCGACAAAACCGCCGTTGGGCGAAACCGCCAGCGTGAACAATTCTCCCTCGATGCCCTGGGTCCATTGTTTCGTCCCGGCGCCGGAAATGTCCCAAAGGCGGAGCGAGCGGTCGGCGCCGCATGTGAATAGCGACTGACCGTTGGGATGGAAAGCAACGGCGTAGACCGCGCCCACATGGCCGGTCAACTCGGCCAGCGGCGCGCCGTCGGCCGTGTTCCAGAGCCTGGCGCTCTTGTCGGCGGAGGCGGTGGCGAGCCGCGTGCCATCGGGACTGAAATCGAGACCGTAGACCGGTCGAGCGTGTTCGGCCAAGGTCAGCGTGGCGCGGCCCGAAGCGGCCAGCCAGCGCTTCAGCGTCTTGTCGGCGGCGGCGCTGAACAAGCTTCGCCCGTCGCCCGCCAAGGCCACGGCCGTGACCGCCTCGGTATGGCCGACGAAATCGTTGGTCAAGGCCCAGCTTGGCTCGTTGCCGGCGATGAAGCGGTAGTTCCTCGCCAGCTTGTCGGCGCCGGCGACGACGATCTGCATGGCGTCGGCCGAAATGGAGAGGCCCGTCAAGGCGGCGGGCAACTCAATCGCCCCGCGCGGCCGGCCATCGGCGTTCCAGACTTGTACGCTTCCCTGTCCGGCACTCCGTTGGCCGCCGATCGCCAGAACCTTGCCATCCCGACTGACGGCGAGGCCATTGACCGTGGCCAGACCATCGGCGGCGAATGTTCGCATCGGCTTGAAGTCGGCCGCGTTCCATTGCGCCAACCCCTCGTCGCCGGCGGTACACAACCAGTCGCCCACTGCCGCGTCGCCCACCGCCGCGTCGCCCACTGCCACCAGGGCAAGACCGCGGGCCGGTCCCGCATGCGCTTGCACGGCGCGCGTCACCGAAGGAGTCCAAAGCCGCACCGAGCCGTCGGCGCCGCCTGTGAGCACCTGGTTCGCAGCGGCCGCAAAAGCGACCGTCGTCACCGGCGCGGCATGCGCTAGTTGCTCGAGCAACAGCCCGAGGGTGATGTCGTAAACGCCGGCCCGCGGGTCGTCGCCGCCGAGAACGATCGTCCGGCCGTCGCGCGAAAAGGCCACGCTTCGCACGGCGGCCGGCATGTCAAGCCTACGTACGACGGCGCCGTCGGCCAGATCCCAGACCGTGGCGCTCTTGTCGCCGGCGGCGGCCGCCAGTTTGCCGTCGGGGCTTGTGGCCACGTCGGTAACGGCCGCCAGAAGCGTGGCGAACGGGCGCGGCTCTTTCTTGCCGGCCAGATCCCAAATCCGGATCGTCTTGTCCGCTCCGCCGGTCAGCAGTTCGTTGCCACCGTGTATGAAGGCCGCGCTCGTGACCGCGCCTTCGTGACCGCTGAAGAGCCGCACGAGCGAGGTCTGGTAGGCCAGCGCGTTGTTCCCGGCGCCGCAGAGGATCGTCTGGTGACCGTTGGCGAAGGCCACGCTCGAAATGGCCGCCGGCGCCGTGACGTCTTCGAGCAAGCGTCCGTCGGCGGCCTGGAACACACGCACATGCCCGTCGGCGCCGCCGGCGGCCAGGCGTTGGCCGTCGGCGCTGTAGTCCAATGCGTTGACGGCCGCCGGCGTGGCGACGGTCGTCGCCAGGCTGCCGTCCACCGCGTTCCAAAGATAAACGATGTGGTCGCTGCCCGCGCCGGCGATCCGCGCGCCGTCGGCGCCAACGGCCAAAGCCAGCACGGCGCCCGTCGCGCCGGCCAACGACCGCGGCGTTTTTCCCTCCAGATCCCAAAGCTTGACGAGCTTGTCGTCTCCGGCCGTGGCAAATTGCTCGCCGCCGGGTAAAAACGCCACGCGGTTGGCCTTGCCCTCGTGCGCCACGGCGACCCGCAGCGCGGCCGGCGTCCAGACGCGCAGCGATTTGTCGCCGCTGGCCGAGATCAACGACATGCCGTCGGACGTGAGCGACACGCTCAGTACGGCGGCGGCATGGCTGGCGAAGTTCTCCAACTCGCGGCCACTGGCCGTGTCCCAAAGCCGCACGATCGGCTCATCGCCGCAGGCCGCGACTCGGCCGCCGTCTTTCGACACGCTCACGCTTCGCACGGCGACCGGATGAACGAACGAGGCGGCCGGCGTCGCGTCGGCCAGTTTCCAAACCCGTACCGTTTTGTCCGCGCCACCGGCAACCACGAATGCGCCGTCGCCGCTGACGGCCACCGACGCGACGGCGCCGCTCGATCCGGCGAACGAACGGATCGCCGTGCCGTCGTCCGACTTCCAAAGCCGCACGGTCTTATCCGCTCCGCCGCCGGCCAATTGGCTTCCGTCGGGCGTGTAGGCGATGCTCGTCACCGCCCCCTCGTGCCCGGCAATCAACCGCACGAGCGAGGTCTGGAAGATCTTCGCCTGATTGTCCGCGGCGCCGACGATGAGCGTTTTGTCGTCCGGGGCGAAGGCCACGCCGGCAAGCGCCACGCCAGGCGTCGTGAATTGTTCCAACAGGTGTCCCATCAGATCGCAGACTCGTAAAGTGCCCTCGGCCGAGCTGCTGGCCACGCGAAGTCCGTCGCCGCTGAAGGCGATGCCCGTCACTAGGGCGGCATGCGCCGGCAAGACGCCGGCCGAGGCGCCGTCGGCCACGTTCCAAAGCTTGACCAGGTTGTCGGCGCCGCCGCTGGCAAGCTTGCCTCCATCGGGGCTGATCGCCAAGCCCGTGACGGCCGCTCCGTGAGCGATGCTCCGCGCCGAAGTGCCGTCGGCCAGGGTCCAAACTCGCAGCGTACCGTCGGCCGAGGCGGAGACGAGTGACTGCCCGTTGGGAACGACGACGACGGCCGACACCGCGCCGGTGTGCCCGAGTAGGTCGCGAACGAATTTGCCGTCGGCCGCGTTCCACTGCTTGATGCCGCCGTCGGCCGCGCCGGAGAAGATTTGCCTCGCGTCCGGGCTGAAGGCCACGGTCCGCGCTTCGGCGGCGTGCCCTTCGCAAACGGCCACCGGCTTGCCGCTGGCCACATCCCATATTCGTAGCGTCTTGTCGGCGCCGGCCGTAGCCAGCCGAGTCGCGTCGGCGTTGAAGGCCAGGGCCGTGATCGCGGCGGTATGGGCGGCCAGTGTATGAACGGGCTTGCCGTCGGCCAAGGTGTGGAGCCGCGCCGTGTTGTCGGCGCCGGCCGTGGCGACGAACTTGCCGTCGCGGCTGACGGCCACCGCCTGGACGGGCCTAGTGTGGCCGGCCAGCGCCCTGGGCGCGAGGGGCAATCGCCAGATCCGGATCGTGCCGTCGTGTCCGGCCGAAGCGATTTCCTTGCCGTTGGGATGGAACGCCAGGCCGCCGACGTTGCCAACGTGTCCGGCGATCGCGCCGCGCTCGGCGCCGTCGGCCCGGTTCCAGAAACGGATCACACCGGCGTTGTTGCCGGCGGCCAATACCGTGTCGTCGGCGCCGAGAGCCAAGGAAACGACCGGGCCGGCCTGGCCGGCGAACTGCCGAACTTGCCGTGAGGTGTTGGCGTCGAACAGCCGGACGGTCGCATCGGCGCCGCCTGAGACGACCCAACGACCGTCCCTTGAGATGGCCGCCGCCGTCACCCCGTCGGTATGACCCGCCAGCGTGCGCGGCGCGACCTGTGGAAGCCGCCAGAGTTTCGCCGTGCCGTCGGCGGCGGTCGAAGCGAGCATCTCGTTGTTGGGATGATAGGCCAACGAAGTGACGGCCGCGCCGTGGGCGCCCAGGTCGCCTTCGAGCGTGCCGCCGGCGGGATCCCAGAGGCGAATCCGGCCCGATGCGTCGCCCACGGCCATCTGCTTGGCGTCGCTGCGCATCGTGGCGCTGGTGGCCCCCTGCGCATGCCCGACGAGGATGTGCAGCGCCTTGCCGTCGGCCAGGTTCCAGACCCACGCGGCGCCGTCGGCGCCGGCGGAAACGGCGAGCTTGCCGTCGCGGCCGGCGGCCAGCGCGACGACGGGCATCGTGTGCCCCGCCAGCGTGCGCGGCGCCACGGGCAACTGCCAGAGCCGGACCATGCCATCGGCCCCAGTCGAGACGAGCCGCTTGGAATCGGCATCGAAGGCCAGGCTGGTCACGGCGCCGGCGTGTCCGGAAAGTGTCAAACGGTCAGCGCCGTCCGCGGCGTTCCAAAGGCGGATCAGGCCGGCTTCGTTGGCCGCGGCGATCACGTTGTCGTCGGGGCTGACGGCCAAGGCCGTCACCGGACCCGTCTGCCCAGTGAGGTTGCGGATCGCCTGGCCGTTGGCGGCGTTCGAGATTTTCACGATCTGATCGACGCCGCTGGAGACGATCAATTGACCTGTGCTGGAGAGGGCCACGCCGGTCACCTGGTTCGTGTGGGCGGCGAACGTCAACGGAGCGACCGGAGGCCAGGCATGCCGGCGCAGCACGCCGTCGGCGCCGGCGGAGAAGACCTTTTTGCCGTCGGGACCGATCGCCAGTCCGTTGACCGGGGCGGTGGTGATCGCGCCGGAGAGCGCGCCACCCGCCACATCCCAACCGCGCAGGCTGCCGTCGGCGCCGCCGGCCAGCACCTGCTTGCCGTCGGGCGAAAGCGCCAGTGCGACGACGGACGCGGTCGAACCGGCGAAATCGCGCAGCGGCTGGCCGGTGTCGGGGTTCCAGAGCCGCACAAGGTTGGCCTTGTCACCGCTGACCACCAGTTTGCCATCCGCCGAAACCGCCAGCACGGCCGGCTCGCCGGTCAACGCGGCGAAGTTCAGCAGCGGATCGCGATTGGGCAGGTCGTAGATACGAACGGTGTGGTCCATCCCGCCACTGGCGAACTTCATTCCGTCGCGCGTCACCGCCAGGCTGAGCAGCGCGCCTTCATGGTCGGCGATTTTCGCGACCATCCGGCCGGTCGGCCGGTCCCAGACACACAGCGTGCCGTCGGCTCCGCCACTGACGATCAGCTTGCCATTGGGTGTATAGGCCGTGCTCACGACCGATCCGGCGTGGCCTTCCAGGAACTTGATCTGTTGAGCCTGGATGGCGGTTGAACCGAGCGAAAGGGCGACCGACAGGCACGCCACGATCGAACGAGCGAAAAAAATCGACACGAGTCAACGCCTTTCTCTAAGCAGCTGCCCGCTCCAAGGCTAGCCCGGATTATTCATGGTTCAGGGAGGAACTCGCGCACTGTGCTGTAGCAGAATTCGCAAGAATTCTGGCGTAACTCGCGTCCACGGCCTGACTTCTTGCGAAGCCAGCTACGGGACCATGAATAATCCGGGCTAGGATCGTCGCTTTGGGTTCTGTAGGGAACGCCCTGCGTGGCGTTCCGTGAAGCTGGTGTGACGTCTTCTCGCGGGACACGGAACGCCACGCAGGGCGTTCCCTACAGAACACATTACCGCGGCAATTCGCGCAGGTAGATGTTCTTGAAATAGAGCGAATTGCCGTGGTTCTGCAGTTCGATCTGCCCGGTCGAGTAGACCGGCTTATCGCGCTCCCAGTAGTTTTCGAGCACGACGTTGTCGACGACCAGTTCGCCGTTGAGGTGTACGGTCACGCGTTCGCCGATCATCTTGATCTTGAACGTATTCCACTGGCCGATCGGCTTGTCGGCGACTTGGCTCGGCTTCGAGGGGTTTTCAGGCTTTTGATTGTTGAACAGTCCGCCGGACCCGACACTGTTTTTCGCGGGATCGGTCAAGGGATCCCAAATCTGCACCTGGGGAGTGCCGCGGAGGTAGAGACCGCTGTCGCCCAAAGGCTCGATCTTCCAGTCGACGAACAACTCGAAATCGCCGTAGTCCTTGGCCGTGCAAAGGCTTCTTCCCTTGCCATCGAACACGATCACGCCGTCAAGGGCTTTCCAATGGGCGCGCATATCGCCGTCGGCCTCCTTCTGGGCCTTGGCCAGGTCGTCGGGCGACGCCTTGGCGCGGTTGGCCGGGCTATCCAAGGGCGCGGCCAGCAGGCCCTTCCAGCCGGTCAGATCTTTACCGTTGAACAGGGCCACAAAGCCTTCCGGCGGCGTGTTGTCGGCGGGCGAGGCCGTGGAGGTCAGCGCGAATACGATCGCCAACGAATGGGTGAGTGTGCGGACGACGCTTTGCATCGGGGGTTACTCCTCTGGGCAGGACGGGGGGGCGGGCGAGTTGAAGTATTGGCTGACCACGCAGGTCTTCCATCCTAAGCGGCCGGGCGCGGGGAAGCAAGAAGGACTAGCCTACGAAAGCCTACGAACAGTGCCCAGCGCGTGAGTTGCACAGTTCCGAGTAGCCGTCGCAGGGGCATTCGGTTTTTCATGAACTTGCCAACGTCGTCGGTCATCTTGTCTCGCTGCTTTTCGTACCGCCATTCCTCTCCAGAAAGTCGTGGGACATGTGCGGTCATTTGCCGGTCGTCTTCACAAGACACGATGAAGTAGGGTAGACGCTAGCAGAACCTCGAAATGCCGGACGATCTGGTCGGCCAGCACGGCAGAACGCACGAGCAACCCGACCTCGATGTTCCGCTCCTGGGCGGCCTCAGTGAAGTTGGCTGACGAGACGAACACGGCCTCGCGGTCGACGACGATGCACTTGGCGTGTAGGCAAGCGCGCTGGTCCGCGGACAAATCCAGGGCACGCGGGTCGTAGAAGACCTCCGGCAAGGGCCGGTCTTTGGGCCATTGCCGGGTTTTGAAGCGATCGGCGAAGCGACGGACCAGGTCGCCGGCGACCGTGGTGTCGGCCGGCCCTCGGCTGATATCGAGAAACAACCGCACCTGAAGCTCAGGATGCTCCTGCATTCGGTCGGCCAATGCCCGAAATACCTGCTGCCCCTGGTACACGGCGTAGCCGGCCAGAAGAACGGAATGCTGTGCCTGTGAGAACAGTTCCCGCACCACGACGCTCGTGTCGCGGTTGACGACGCCCGGCGCGTCGGGGCCGGTGGTGACCAGGTCGATTGTGTGGTCGAACGGGGGTCGGCGCGCCCTGTCTGCCAGCAAAAGATCCAGGACCAGGGACAGTTGGCCGCCGCCGAGGCCGGCATCGGCCAGCCGCTGCAATTCGCTTGCCAGATCTTGTGCAATGGAAGCCGGCACGATCCGCCCGAGGCCCAATGCGGTGAACGGTGCTCGCAGCCTGCCGGCGGCGATGGCCACCGCCAATTCGCGCAGGTCGTCGTCGCCAAGCTGGAGGATTGGATGGCTCACGGCGCCTCCGCCTTGAAGAACTCGACTCCCAGGTTGTCAACGGTTGGCACCACCAGCGCGCGGTCGAGAAAATCGTTGTGCTGCTCGCAGGAAGTCTCGGCGATGAGTAGGCAGCCGTGGCAGGCGGCGCCGTGTAAGAAGCGCCGTTCGTGTTGGTTCGCGGGGTCGTGCTGGGCGCAAACGGGATCGTTCGAACAGAGATCGCCCTCGGCCAGGGCCGCTTGAACATGTTCGTGAATCCGCCGGCCGACCTCGACCAGACCGCCCAGCGTGCCCTCGGCGTCGGTGCTCGACGTGTAGAGCAAGATGCCGTAGCCCGTGCTGGGTAAAGCGTAGATTCGTTCGCGAATCGAGCTGGCCGGGTAGCCGCACTCCAACGAAACCGCGGTGATCAACAGGTGCGAAAGCGAGTGGAGCAGAATGTAAGGCAGCCCTGGAAATTTGCGGTGCGAACCTTGGTGGTCGTCAAGCCAGCAGTTGAAACCGCCTTCAAGCTGGAGGCCACGAGATCGCACGTTGGAGCGCGTTAGCCAGGCTTCGATCTGGTCTCGTCGAAACTGCAAGAAAATGCCCTCGCCGCGGTTCTCGATGGCCGGCAGCCAGGTGACTTCGCGCGCCAGCGATGCCCGCCGTACTCCCACGTCGAGTTCGCCCTCGATGTCTGGGGCGAACGCCTCAAATCTCGTAAAACCCGCCAGTGCGACCACTTCGCGCAGCCTATGCACTAGGACGATGCGCTCGAACGGCTTCATCCACGGCTGATCCCAACGGTCGCGAGGCAAGGTCCGGGCGAAAAAATTGCCGTCGGGCCGGTCGTCACCCAGCTCGTCCTTGCTGGCGACGAGCGTTTCGAGTTCCGCCTGTTTCACGCTTTTGTCGGCCCGCAAAAAACCACCGCGGCGCGATTGGATCTCGGCGAATACCTCCTCGTCGGAAAAGCCTTCGAGCGCCGCTTTGACGCGGGCTTTCTTCCGCTCGTACTTGAGCTGGTCAACGTCTTCGACTTCTTCAAGAAATTCCCAAGCGGCGTCGACGGCCTGCTTGACGACTTCATCGCGATCGGGCAGCGAAATCACGGTGAGCGACTGGCCGAAGTAGGCGTTGCTCGCCGCGCGAATCAACAGCCGGTTCGGTTCGCCGCACTGCTCGTGGGTGTAAGGGCCCAGCCAGGGGCGCGCCCCGTCGCACGGACCCAAGGCGCCGGTCTGCATCGCCGCCGCGTCGCGCATCGGCCGTTCAAGCTTGCACTCGCAGCGAATCGAGACGTCGCCCAGGTCGCCGCTCGTGCCCCGCTCGTCGATCCAAAGCCGGCGACGGCACTGCGTGGGGCCGCGGTGGACGAAGCCATGCCAGTCGATGTCGCCGATATGTCCCCCGCGGCATGCCCGCACGAAACGGACAGGGACGACGTACCGCTTCTTCTTGTCTTCATCGATGAACCATCCGCGCGTCAGCTCCTTGCGATGGACGAGCATCCGCGATCGAACCATCGCGCCAGAGTCGCCGACGACGACGTCGTGTACGATGAACCACTCTGGGAACTGCCAAGCCGTCACGCCGGTCGGCGGGGCCGCGAGGTCTTCTTGGTCGGGCGGCGGAGCGTACAGTTTCAAAGCCGGCACTTGCAGCAGGGCCAACAGCTTTTCGATCAGGCGCGGCTCGACGATCTCGTCGCCCGTCAGCGTCCAATAGTCGAGGCCGGCCATGAGCACCGAGTAGTTGGGCAGGTCGAACATCGCGCCAGGGCCGAACGTGGTGATGATCTGGCTTTGGCGGATTTGGCCGTGTGGTCGGGCACCCGGTTTACGGCTCATACTTCGTCCTCCTCAATGTCAACCTGGTCGAGCGTCTTCAGCCAAAGGTTGACACTGGGCTCGACGTCGCGCATCGAGCGATTAGCCCGGAATTTCTTGTGACGCGGCGGCAACTGCTTCAGCTCGGGGTCGAGAAACTCGTGGAGCAGCCGCCGTGCCGCTCCGGTCTCTCGCTGGTACTGCAGACTCCCTCCGACGTCCGCCAGCTCCTTGGCAAGCTTGCTCCATTCGTCCAACAGGTCGAGCGCCCGCTCGCGGACCCGTTGCCCAAGTTGTTCGGCCTCGGCGGGCGGCAAGGTGGAATGGGAGCGCGCCCGGTCGGCCAGCGCGTCGATGACGAATTGCAGACGCCCTTGCTCGGCCAGGATCGCACCGGCGCCGAGTGGCGGCGTCATGGGGGCATGACCGTGCCGGGCGAGGGCAACCAGGGTGCCGGCGAGTGCGCGGTCGAGCGCGCGCGAGGAAAAGGGGGTCACGCTCGTGGCTTCGACGCTGCGGTAGAACGATTGATGATAGGCGGCGAATCGCTCGTAATGCGACCGGTCACGCGGCTTGTGAATGTTCAAGAGCGTCACGACAAGGCCCGGCCGGTTCGTGTCACGTCCCACGCGGCTGGTGGCCTGAATGTATTCGGCGCTGGTTTTGGGCTGGCCTAAAACTACCATCAAGCCAAGGCGGGTAATATCGAGTCCCACCGAGATCATGTTGGTGGCGATCGCCACGTCGACCCCTTCTTTTTCGCAAAACGGCAGCGCCAAGCGCCGTTTGGCTTCGGCCACCTTTCCGGTCGGCTCGCGCGAGGTGAGTTCGACGACCTCGTAGGCGATCTGCCGGCTTGCGAAAGGACCATCGATTTCGCCGATCCGGCGGCGGCCGCCAAAACCCCGCAACCGGCTGCCCACCTCGTCTTCGACAATCCGCCGCGCGCCACCCAACTCGCGCAAGCTATTGAAATAGCCCAAGAGCGTCATGTAGGGGTCGGCCGGGTTGTCCGCCGCGAGCTTGGCGCCTGAGGCGACGTAAGCCTTTTGGCTCGCGGCCATGAGCGCCAAGTAGGTGCGCAACATCACGACTTTGTGGCTGCGTCCCTGGGCGGCCACGCCTATGTACAACCGCGCATTGCTCTGATCGGGCGAGTGCGTCTCGGCGAAAAACGAATCGCGGCGGTCGGATCCCGCTGGCGGAAAGATCTCGACCCAGCGGCGGTCGAACAAGGCGCGAATCTGGTTTTCGGCTCTGCGAACCGTGGCGGTTGAGGCGACGATCTTGGGACGGATGCGGCGACCATCGACCTCGCGGCGGCACAGTTCGTCAAGGGCCGATTCGTAAAGCCCGGCAATGGTCCCCAATGGGCCCGAGATCAGGTGCAGTTCGTCCTGGATCACCAGGTCGGGCGGCAAGAGCCGCTCGATGGGCAACGGGCGGCCGGCCGCCGGGTCGCAAGGACCGTAAAAGCCCTGCTTGTCGTACCGATTGACGCGCCCGAAGAAAGCACCCACTTCGCCCGTCCAGGGCATGGCCGCGAACTTGTCGACCGTCGCGATCATGAAGCAGGGGAGCCGCCGGTAGATCGGTTCGTCAACGGCGAGAATCGGCAGTGCTTCCCCCCGGCTGAACTTGCACGCGCGATTGACGCAGATCAGGCGCAAGTCTGTGGGATAATCCTGATTGGGCAGCAACTGAAATGAGTTGCGGCTGAATTTCTTTCCGCACCAGGGGCATTCTTCGATCGGGATCGGCAGTGGTTTGCGATCGTCGTTCTTGTGGGCGATGGTCTTCGCACGCGCCGATTCGTTGTTGCCGTCCCCCTTGGCGCCCATCATATTGGGTGTGGCCGCCTTGCCCACCCACAAGCCGATCTCGAACGGCCACTCGCCGAGCTTCTCGACGTCGCCTTGTCGCTCGAGCTCCAACGCACAAACGAGCGTCGCGGCGCGGCTGAGTTGGTCAAGCGTCAACAACCGGAGCGTGTAACGCATCAGCACGCTCAGGCCGGCCGAGCGGATGCCGGGGTTTCGCAGGCGGCGCAGCACCAGCGTGAACGCGGCCAGCCCAAAGTAGGCTTCGGTCTTGCCTCCGCCGGTGGGGAAAAACAGCAGATCGACCACTTCGCGGTCGTGGTGGGTGGGGTCGGCGACACCTGGCAGGTTCATGAGCAAGAACGCAAGCTGGAACGGCCTCCACCCAGGCACCACCGTGTTCGGATCGTTGCCCTGCATCACGCCGAAGCGCTGCCGCGCCGCCGCGGCCATCGCGCGGTTGGCAATCTTGAACGCCTCCAGGCAGTGTGGATCGCTCAAGAGCGCGATCCCTTTTTCGATGCGGTCGGCGGCGTCGTGAGCCCGCTTGAGCAGTTCTTCGGCGGTTTCGAGCCGCCGAGCCTGCGAAGAGGGCAGCTTTTGGCGTTGGGCCTCGATCCACTCGCGGTACTGCGACACGAAGCTCCCTAATTGCGATTGGGCCTCGTCGCCGTTGTCCAGTTGCGCCAAGGCGTCCATCGAGAGCGTCACACCGCCGATGTCGGCGGGGGCGACCCGTTCGACCTCGGCGGCCGGGATCCAACACGTCCGCACCCTGCGGCAAGAACCATCGCTCTCAAGCAGCGCCGTGCTGGCGACGCTGTGCCCGACGGCGAACTCTCCCGCGTCGCGGTATTGCAAGTCGGCCACGCGCTCGTCCCAATCGTTGCTTTCTAAGCTCCGCACGTTGGGCCGCGGCACGAACGGCTCACGGCTCGCGACTTCGAGCTCGGCCTGGAAGGCGAACGCCTCGTCGCGAACGTCATCCGCGGCCGGCCGGCGGCGGTTGACCAGGAACACCGACACGGAGCGCGTTCCCGCGGGTAGCTCCAGGTCGTCGCCGCTGCCGCGAACGCCGCGCACCGACAAGGCCAGCCGCAGTCCGAGGCTCGCGGGCACAACCGTCTCGCTAGGCTGTTGCGTATCGTCGGGCAAATCGAGCGTCACTTCCTGCTGCCGGTCGATGCGCCGCCAGGTGGCAGGACCGGTCTTACCCTCCGCTCGCGGCTGTGCTCGATAATCGCCCCAGCGCACGGTCACAATCAGTTGCCTGGCCGACCGCGGCACCAGCAGGCTCAGGCCGATCGAGGAGGGCAGGAACTTCTGGCGAGCGGCCGCTGGCTCCGGCGGCACGCCATCGTCGGTTCCGCGGGCATCGCTGATCTCGTCGATTTCATCGTCGTTCGTTTCCTCGGCCCGCTGAGTGGCGTCGGCGTCGATCGGCACGAGAAAGCCCGTCAGATACCAACTCGATGGCGCTTGCGGGAGCTCCTCGTCGGGCGCGCCGAGTTGCCGGCCGTCCGCTGTTTCGACCGGACCGATCAAATCGAGGACGAGCGCATCGACCAGTTCTTGGCGGACTTCGAGGGGAGACATGGGGGGAGTTGCTAGTTGTCGGTTGCTAGTTGCTGGTTACCGGTCGTCAGTTGCCGGTTATTGGCGATTGCGATTGTTGCTCGTTTCTGGTTGGGTGGCTGGCCGCCGCCAGGAACTATCAATTTGCAATTGGTATCTACCTCAGCAGCTTGGCATGACGACTGGGGGATTTCAATGCCCTGCCGTGGAAAAGCGAGATCACGGCCGGCGGCACGCGCGTGCCAGACCCCTTCGAGCTTCTCTCGATGGTGAATCGGATCACCAGCGGCGCCGAGCATGAAGCAAAGAAATCTGCTTCACCGACCCCGGCGAGCGGGGTGGGGTCGTGGTTGGGGCGCGATCCGCCGCTGTAGCACGCCATCTGCTTCACCAACCCCGGCGAGCGGGGTGGGGTCGTTGTGCCGCGATGACGCGGCGATCTTAAAACATGCATCGTCCGTCGCATCGGCGGGCTTCCCCTTTCCCTTCGCCGACCTCTTCTTGCTCCCGCGCCGTTTCGGCTTCGACTCCGCCTCGGCGGCGATGCCCGCCAGCCGCTCCTCCTCGGCACGCTGGGCGTTGAGGGCCAGCAGGCGCGCGAGCACCTCGTCGCGGAATTCGTCGGGCCAGCGCTAACGCCAGGGCTTGCGGCGGCCTCTTGGCGAGCGGGGGGCGTTAGCCCCCTGTTGTTCCTCGTCGTCCTCGTCTTCGTAGTCGAGCAAGAACTCGCAGGTGGCGGTTTTGGCGAGATCGTGCCAACCGTAGGCGTCGAGCACCGCCCGGTCCATCGCCGCGTGCAGCTCGCGCTCACGAGCGCGCGGTGAGCGGCCGAAACCACTCGCTGTGTGGGATCGAGCCAATGTAGATCGACCCGTTCGACGTGAACGCACGGCCAAACTCGTTGACGCGAAATCGACCGCCATTCGGCAATTGCCTGCGCAGCGCGCCGAGAAACGGCGCAAGCAACCCGCCGGTCGGAGGATATGGGTCGATGCCGGCATGCGTCGAGATCTGCAGGACAACGCCTTCTTCTTCAACGAAGATCTCATCGAATCGGCGCGATGGCGGCTTGGGATTTCCCGGCGCGGCGAATTTGTAGCTCATGCCGCTCAGCGGGCCCGGCCATGCATCGCCCTCTTTCGGCGTCACCCGCGGATCCAGTTTACCGCTCCCAAAGAGAATGGGCGCCTGGTAATTACTTACCGTCCCCTTGCTCGTGACGTTGATGATATGAATCGTATTGCCCGGGCCGGCCGGCGCCTTGGCGCGTGCGATCACTTGGCCATGCTCGTTGATGCTGAACGGGCCTCCTTGTGAGCCGGCCACCTCCTCTTTTAATGCATTTATCAATTGCACCAACTCGGTATGCGGATCATCGGCCGCGATGGCTTTCGGGCTCCCTGGCGCATCATAGAAGACCCACCACGGTGTCCCAGCGCGTTCCACATTGTGCTTGATCGTAAAACGCGAATCCTTGCCTGGACAACAGGGAAGTCGGGTTCCAATAATGCGACCGGGCATCGTTTCGCCTCCAATCAGTGGGGCTTGCTCTTTTCTTCGAACACGAACCCGTCGGCGCCTTCGGGCGCGTGGCCCACGAAATACGCCTGGCCGTCGAAAACATAAACGACGTGCCCCGCGTCGGTCACCATAATCTTGCTGATGTGATGGCCGCGGGCGTACACGTCGGCCAGGGTCTGCTGAACCTGACGTAGGGCGGCCTGTTTTTGCTTGTCGACCAACTTCTCGGGACCAACCACAAACTCTACCTGCCCCTTAAGTTTTCTCGCGATCAATCGCTTATCACGCTGCAAAACGGAAAACACCTTTCCCTTGACCAAAGCCAGAGGATACGGGCCGCGCGGCACAAAATGATCGGTTGCAACGCAGTTGCCGTTTTGGTCTTCGACGATCCGAAGCGGCTCGGCAAGGCGGCCAAGGTAGATGGCCTGCCACGCTTCGGGCGTCTTCTCCAACCGGATGACAAAGTGATTTCGCGGTGTGACCCGAAAGCGGCCACCGGTTCGATGGAACGGCGCTATGATGGTTTGCAACTGCTGGTTGGGTTTCACCAGGTTGCCGTGCTCGTCTCGGACGGTGCCTTGCGTATCGAGCGAATACACCTGGCCCTGATCGGAATCACCGGGGTATGCCCCGCCGGGTATCAATGTTTGTATGTCAACCTTGGATTCATCGACAGGCGGACGCCGCGGCGGCCCCTCGCAGGGTTCTGGCTCCGAATCACCGCCTGGTTGCCAGACATAGTACTCGTTGCGGTCGGCACCGACGAATTGCTCCCAATCCGCCTTCGCGTAAATCAAATCGTCGACGGTCCCAGCAGCGTAAAGCACGAACAATGTTGCCTGTTTCTCCCTCCCGTCGTGCGCGCGGTTTCGGCGGAGCAGACGTCCTAGCGTTTGCACGCGCTGCCGAACCGATGCGGACGCCGCCACGACAATCCCCAGGTCGGCGGTCGGGACGTTGAAGCCTTCAATCAGCGAACGGGCGGAGACGATAACGCGCGCCGTTCCACGCCGGAAAAGTCGTAGCGACTCGACCCTCATCGCGTCAGGGAACTCGCTGTGTTCTGCCACGACGGCGTACCCTTTCTCCCGGAGCAAACCGAAGAGCGCCATCACCTGCTCGATGCTCTCGTGAAACAAAATGGCGTTGCTATTCGGGTTCTGGGCAAATGCGCGCTCGATAATCGCAAGTACGGCGTCGAATCGGGCGCCGATTTGGTACAGCAGGCGCTTACGCTCCGCCGTCATCGACAGGAATTGGACGGCCTTCGGGTTCTGCGACCCAGCGCGGGAGCGGCACCAGCGAATGAGCGTCAACCCCCGGCGGGTTCCTCGCTCCAGTTCGTTGCGCAACTCCTTGATTTGTCTCGTCAGCCGATCGTACTTTTCCCGCTCCTTGGGTCCAAGGGGCAAGCCGTAATGGACGATCCGAAAGGCAGGCAAGACTCCGCCGCGAATCGCGTCGGCGTAGTTCATTTCGAACACGACTGGCCCGAGTTCTTGCCCCAAGACGCTTTCAGCGAAAGGCTTCACCTCATCTGAATCGCGGGCAGTCTCCTCGTCTTCCTCGTCCGACGTCGGATCATCCGTTCGTTCCGGTGTCGCCGATAGGCCCAGAGAAAAGGCGCGCTTCGTGGCAAACACCTGCTTCATCTCGGTCGCGCCGGCGCGGTGGCACTCATCCACGATGAGCAAGAGGTCGTTCCCGATCCTGGCCTTTTCCACCTCCGCCGGCAACTTCTTCGCGGCGGAGTTGAGCACGCAAATCATGATCCGGGTGTTCTCACTGAAGCCATCACTGTGACCACCGCCCATGCGTCCGACGGCCGACGGCGGAAGGTTGCCGTGCGCGGCCAGTTCCTCCAACCATTGATCGAGAAGGACGATGGTCGGGACGACGATCGCCACTCGCAAGGAAGCCCGCTCCGTGCGCTGCAACCTCTCGGCAATCGCCAGCGCGAGAATGGTCTTTCCCGCCCCCGTCACCACTTTAAGGACCCCGCGCTTTCGACCTTGGAACCAGGCATCGACACATTCCTCTTGCCACTGGTGCAAGCTCAGTCCTCGCGTTAGCTCCCAGCGGGCCGGAATGGCATCGGGCACTTGACGCGGTGAATCCGTCACGCACTCAGTGGCACGGTCGTCTTGACGATGCGACCAGAACCGTGTTTGCTGGAGCTGCTGGAGGCGAAGTTCTTCCTCCGGTGTCAGGCTAGGGGCGAGTAACATCGGCAGACTTCGGCACACTGCGGGTAGGGCGGGGCGAGCACGTGCTGCCGAAACTGGGCGGGCAGGGATTTCCCCTAATCCGTTTGATTCCGCGAGTCCGTGCTGTCAGGGAACCATCCTTGATCACCAAATATAAAAATAGCGGACGACACCGCCAAGTCAAGTCGAGATCAAGGTACGGCGCGCCTGTCGCACGCTGACTCCTTCACCGATGCTGACACGCAGGGTGGGGCAGAACTCAACTCCCCACCGGCAACTAACAACTAACAACCTACAACAATCGAGCCGCCGCCGCCGATCCTAAAACAACTCGCCCTTGCCCTTCGCCGGCTTCTTCTTGTTCCCGCGCCGTTTCGGCTTTGAGTCAGCCTCGGCCGCAATGCCCGCCAGCCGCTCCTCCTCGGCACGCTGGGCGTTGAGGGAAAGAAGCCGGGCAAGCACCTCGTCGCGGAATTCGTCGGGCCAGCGGTAGCGCCACGGCTTCTTGCGGCTTCTTGGCGAGCCGACCCGCTGCGCGGGTGCCCCGGCGTTAGCCCCCTGTTGTTCCTCCTCGTCGTCCTCGTCTTCGTAGTCGAACAGGAATTCGCACTTTGGCTGCAAGTCGGTCCAGCCGCAGGCGTCGAGCACCGCCCGGTCCATCGCCGCGTGCAGCTCGCGCAAACGGATGACGTCGGCCGACGTCTCGGCCGGGTCGTGAAAGCGATTGTACGTCTTCGTCAGCCCCTCGTCTTGGCATATCGGGGCCGTTCGCCCTCAGCGGACTATTTCCGTCGAAGGGCCGCACTGGCACGGATTCGGACGGTCAGGTATTCTAACGTCCGCCGGCAAGTTGGCCAATTCCCCAAGTTACCAGTTTTGCCTGCCACTCCTCGAATATGCAGTGCCCAGCAGGGGCGAACATCGAAGCGAATCGGATCAATGGCCTCGAAGAAGAAACCAATTCCGACCTTCGTCGTCAGATTGGCCGCCCCCGGCTTGGCCCCGGAGCAAATTCCACTTCGCGCCGTGAGCGACTCGCTATCCGCCGTTCAGGATCTGGCCAGCGGTCGAGATTCGTTCGAAACATCCCATGTGCCTCCGGAAAAGGGGATCGGCTTGACGGAAGTCCGGTCGGGATCGGCCGTTTACTACTGCGTCTCGCGCGCGCCCGATGAAGCGAAGGTCAACCTCACTAGAATTGGAGCGCTACTTTCCGCTTCGGACGACCATGAGCTCGCCGAGGACGGCTTGGTAGCCGCCTTGAGACCGATCCAATTGTTGAGCGACGTGGCGAGGGGTGTGAAATGCCGTGTCGAGGTCGCCCTGTTTGACGAGCAGCGTTCCCCTTTATTCGCAATCGGCGAAGATGCGTTTGACAAAATATCGAGCCGGCTCTTGTTGAAAGGCGATACGTCGGTCGTCGGCACCGTGGAGCGCGTCGGCGGTGCCACGCGGATGCGGTGCCTGTTGAGGGTTCCGGGGCGGCGCAAACTGCTTTACTGCGACCTGGAGACCAAAGAACTGGTGAGGCGCCTCGGCCAACACCTTTACGAGCAAATCGCGGCGAGCGGCACGGCAGTCTGGATCCACCGTTCCTGGCGCATCTACCAGTTTACGATCCGCGATTTCAACCAGCCAAAGCTAGGCAACCCCGACGACTCGCTCAGGGAACTGCGAAATGCCGGGCTCAACGCTTGGGACCAGGTTTCGGATCCCGAAGGATTCATGCGGGAGATTCGATCGTGATCGCTGGCATCGATTCCATGGTGCTGGTGTACGCCGGGATCGTTCCATCGAACCCGGCCACACGTGCCGATGACTTTCAGGAGTTGCAAGTCCGAGCGAAAATACTGCTGCACAAGCTTGCTCGCGAGAGCGAGACGACCATCTTGCCAACGATCGCCATTTCCGAGATCCTCGTTCCCGTTCCCAGGGGCCAAAAGGGAGCTTTGGTGGCCGCGCTAACCAAGATGTTCGTTTGTGCTCCATTCGATTTACGGGCCAGCACCATCGCCGCGGACCTCTGGTCGGAGCACAAGAAGCTCCCGCAGGACCTCCAATATGCCAAGCGGCACGTCCTAAGGGCCGACACCATGATCGTCGCGTCAGCTCATGCCGCGGGCGCCACTGTGTTTTACAGCCACGACAAGAAATGCAGGGCGCTGGCCGGCCTGCTCATGAAGGCGCACGCTTTACCAAAGAATGACCCGGACGACATGTTCATCGAGGGCGACATCCGGCGCGGTGACGTTTGATATGGCCCATGTTGATGGTGAACGAGATGGCGTGCTACGCCCGCCGGCTTCGCGTGCCTTGATGTTTAATCAGATCGTCGGCGCCGAGCGTGTAAGACGCCATCTGCCTCCCACGCCACGCCCGAAGCAAATCGGGCTTGACTTGCTCAACTGATCGCGGCGCGTCGCCTTCGGTAGCCGCCGAACCCTCCGCCCAAATTACCCCCCGGTGGGATTTGAACCCACAAGACCCGAAGATCAACCGGATTGACTGGGGCACTCGAATCGATCAAGTGCCCTGGTCGAGTCCGGCGCGTCTGCCAATTTCGCCACGGGGGCCTGTCATTTTGGCAATTGTGCGCGGCTTCTTCCTCATCGAGCAAATCGCGTGCCGACTTACAACCGGCGCGCGCACCAACGCCAAGGCGCGCTACTCAAACCTGTCTGGAGGCTCTCTCGCCATCGCGCCGCCGGTCCACTCGGGACCTAACCACACGGCAACGCCGTCGGGGCCGAAATGGAATCGCTCGGGATCGTCAAGGTCAGCCCGACCCACTTCATCCTTTTCCGCCGAAAATGGCGTCTGACCCCGGTCCCGCAAGTTTTGGTCGAGTGGCTGCGCAATCGGCGGAAGCAGCGACGCGATCGTCGCATGGACCTTCGTTTTAGCCGAGAGGGAGGCAATGACTGCGTCGTCGAGACCGATGCGGACGCCCAGCGCAGGCAGTTGGACGGTTCGCAGCTTACGGTTACGCCAGACGACCGGCTCAAATGGCCCAGCGCCGTCAATAACCCGCTCGATTGGCCGGTAATACCGCCTTAGCAGATCATCTTCGTCGATATCGAGCGAAAAATGCCGTTTGCCGCTGCCGGAGGGATCCTCCAACTCGACTTCGACGTCCCTGCCCGGGAAGTGCGTAATCGCTCCCGTGCGCATCGACGGTACGACGCCCTTGATCGCCTCCAAGCTCTGGGTCTGCCTTTTCGCCGAGGCCATGAGCGTCGAGGGCGCCTTTCGACTCCGCCCCTTGGCTTCCATCACGAGCCAGCGAGTGCCAAAATCGACTCCGACAAGATCGGGCCGCAGATTTGAATTGAAATTCACTGGACAGAGGGAATCGTGGTACACCCCCAAGTGCATGAGCCAAGGGACCCCGAACCGGCGCGCAGCAAAGAGCTTTGCCATCGCCAGTCCGAAAAAGTACGACACCGCCCCCTTCTCCGACGGGTCGAGGCGCTGGTAAGCGCTCGTCTTCTGAATCCGGCGGTTCGTGGACTCTTTGAAGTTCGCGAACACCATCAGCGCGCGGTAGATGGCTTCATATTCTGAATATTCTCCGTGCCTGATGACGCCGGCCCAGGACGAACGGCCGACCGTGATGGCGGACCAGATGATCTCCGGCCACCTCGTGGACATGACCTGGGGACCATCAAGCGTCGTTGCAAGCGAGGGCGGAAAACCTGTCGCGCGGTAGTGGATTTGAGGCACTTGGGGACCTTTCATCAGGACGACTGCTGGATTCCCGGAAGGCGCGGCTGGCCAGTCTCCTCGGCATTTCCCCCTCCCGTCGCTGGCCTCTTCTTGCTCCCTCGCCGTTTCGGCTTCGGCTCCGCCTCGGCGGCGATGCCCGCCAGGCGCTCCTCCTCGGCACGCTGGGCGTTGAGGGCCAGGAGCCGCGCGAGCACCTCGTCGCGGAACTCGTCGGGCCAGCGGTGGCGCCAAGGCTTCTTACGGACTCTTGGCGAGCCAACCCGCTGCGCGGGTGCCCCGGTGTTAACCCCCCTGTTGTTCCTCGTCGTCCTCGTCTTCGTAGTCGAGCAGGAATTCGCACGTCGGCCGCAAGTCGATCCAGCCGTAGGCGTCGAGCACCGCGACCCGAGCGCCGAGCCAGCGGCCAAGACCGACGGCCGGACGGCCGGACGGCATCCCGCCGCCCCTCCATCTTTTCCCACAGCCTATTCCGGATTGGCACCAAAGCGATATATCAAAGGGGGCCTGGGGGGCGTGGGGGAGGGGGCCGCCAGCTCTTGATTTCAGACGCTTGCCGCGTACCGCAGTATTTAGGTAGGATGGCGCTAGCGTTAGGGAGTATTGTACCGGTTTCTCGCAAAGGAGTGTTGGTCTATGAAGATTGCCTTGCTTACTGGCGTGTGCCTGCTGGGTTTGGTTGGGTTGGCTGGAGCGAAGTTTAACGCCACCGAAGTGCAGGCTGCTGTGACTGGTGCGCTCGGGGAATTGAAGTTCAAGAACGACGGTGCCGAGAAACCTGGCGCACCGGTAAAAATGAAGGTGACGAAGGACACGATCAAGCACCTCCAGAAGCTATTGGATGGTGGCAAGACGATTGTAGTGGACGGCAACGGCGAAATTGAAATTAAGTAGCCAACACGACGTCCGGCGGCACGCGTGTGCCAGCCCCCTTCGAGCTTGCCTTGATGGTGAATCAGATGGCGGGCTAAAGCGACCGGCGGCACGCGCGCGTCAGCCCCCTTCGAGCTTGCCTCGATGGTGAATCAGATGGCGGGCTAAAGCGGCCGGCGGCACGCGCGCGTCAGACGCCTTCGAGCTTGTCTCGATGGTGAATCAGATCACAAGCGGCGCCGAGAATGAAGCAAAGAAATCTGCTTCACCAACCCCGACGAGCGGGGTGGGGTCGAGGTTGGGGTGCAGCGCGCCCCTGTAGCACGCCATCTGCTTCACCGACCCCGGCGAGCGGGGTGGGGTCGTTGAAGTGCGTGAAGCCGCGACGATCCTAAAACAGCTCATCGTCCGACGCATTGGCGGGCGTTCGCGTCGCCGGTTTCTTCTTGCTCCCACGCCGTTTTGGCTTCACCTCCGCCTCGGCGGCAATGCCCGCCAGCCGCTCCTCCTCGGCACGCTCGGCGTTGAGGGCCAAAAGGCGGGCGAGCACCTCGTCGCGGAATTCGTCGGGCCAGCGGTAGCGCCACGGCTTCTTGCGGCCGCGCGACGAACGGCGGCCGTCGGGTTCCTCCTCGTCGTCCTCGTCTTCGTAGTCGAGCAGGAATTCGCAGGCGGAGGTTTGGGCGAGGTCGTGCCAGCCGTACGCGTCGAGCACCGCCCGGTCGATCGCCGCGTGCAACTCGCGCAGCCGCGCGATCTCGGCCGACGTCTCGGCCGGGTCGTGAAAGCGGTTGTACGTCTTCGTCAGCCCCTCGTCGTTGCGGACCATCAAAGCGGCGCGGAACTCGTAGTAAGCGCGGCCCGCCGCTTCAAGAGTTGCTAATTGCCGGTTGTCAGTTGCTGGTGAATCGCTCGCCGCACACTCCAGCGTACCCGTTGGGAACGGAAATGTCTCGAAGCAGTCGGAGGGGCGGTAGCCTTGGTCGTCCTTAAAAGTGGATGAGGTAAAGTTGACCCACGCGCCGTGTGCTCTTGATTGTAACACGGCGAACGCGCCAATGGATCGAATAGGGAACACGACCAGGTTCTCGCTCGGGACGACCCTGGCGTCAATGAAGGCGAATCCAAGGTGTTTGCTTGTCCGAGCAGTCACGAGCACACGATCGAGCGCGCGAATGCTGTCGTACAGGTCTTTTGCAGTTCGTGAGAATCTCCACCAGAATTGCCCACGCTTTCTGCGATCGGCACCAGCGCCAATCCCACTTGCTATGCGCTCAGGCTTAACCTTTTCCACTACGATTCGCATCAGGTCCGGCCAGTTGCGGCGACACTCATCCTCATCCATCTCGCCAAAGTTGATCACGTAACGGTGGTGCTTGTGTTCCGCACTGTCATTGAATTCTTCACCCCCGATATATGGGAAAACGCGTTCCGCGTTTCGCGGATTGCGTTCAACGAGATGCTTCATCAGGGCGATCGGGTTGGCCACGCCGTTCCTCTCGGAATCATCGAAAGTGAATCCCATGCCAACAACAACGCAGCCTTGAAAACTCTTCTGTTGGTTGGCAATAAGTGCTTGTGGGTCATCGTGCCCGCCTTTGTGGAACAGGTACGCGGTGACGATTGGCACTTGGCGAACGTCGAGAACATACGGGCCGGAATGATCGCCTTTGCAAATATGGACCACGCTGACCATCACAGCCGCCAGGCCGGGCCATTTATACCGCTTACGGGCTGCGTAGATCGTGCCACCGTGCGTGCATATCCAGCGCAGGCCGGTGGAGCGCGTGTCCCCCTGGGCGATGGTGTTCGTGGCGATCAAGCCAAAGGCGCCGCTCTGTCGTAGCAGCTCGAACGACCGACGAAAGAAATGAGCCACTCCGTCCGAATTGCCGTGCGACCCCTCGTGTAGGATCTTAAGCCACTCGACGTACCCAACTGGACTACTCGCAGAGAATGTCGTCCTCCCCGCGAACGGTGGGTTGCCGACGATGGCGTCGAAGCCCGCGGCTGTGGCTGGTTGCGAGTTGCTGGTTGCTGGCGGGGAGCGGTTGAAGACTTCGGGGAACTCGATCTCCCAGTGGAAGGGCACAATCGGTTTCGCGGCCGTGCGAAGGCCGCGAACGATTTCGAGCCAGCGCCTGAGCTCGTGGGCGTCTTTGCCCGGGCCGCGGGCATGTTCGACATGCGTCAGATATTCCTTGCGAAGCTTCTCGCGCTCTTTGTCTTTTTCCGCGCCGAACCAGGCCGCTATCACCAGGTCGCCGACCAGCCGCAGGCGATCGAGCGCCTCGTCGGCCACCGACAAGGCGCGCTCGTGCTCCTCGTAGGCGGCGTCGTCGCGGCCTTCGAGGATTCTGCGGCGGGCCGTGGTCGCGGTCTCGATCTGCCGCTTCAGGTCGGTTTCGAGCAGGTGCATCTGCGCGGTCGGCTTCCAGTGAAAGCCCGCGATCTGCTCACGCGTGAGGCCCACGAGCGAATCGCCCGCGCGCAGGCTATGGTCGAGAAACGTGAAGGGGTGGTCCTTGGCCAACGTCGCCAGCCAGAGCGAAAGCTTGGCGAGGTCGACGGCCATCGGGTTGCGGTCGACGCCGTACAAGCAACGCTGGGCCACCAGCCGCCGGGCGTGGAGCACCTCGTCTTCGTCCGGCGGCAGCTTGGGCACCTGATTGTGGACGTGCCAGGCCTTCACCAATTCGTCGCCCAGTTGGCGGCAGGTTTCGACCAGGAAGGCGCCGGAACCCATGGCGGGGTCGCAGATCTTGAGGTTGAGGATCTGGTCGGGAGTGGGGGAGACTGGTGAGTGGTGAGAAGTGAGTGGTGAGTGGTCGGCGGATGCGGCGGCGGTGGAACCTGCCGCCACACTAACCCGCAGCGCAAGCAAGGCTGCCGAATCGGCGGCGGCTTCGGCCGCCGGTTCCTTGCTTGCGCTGCGGGTTGGTGTGGCGGCCTTGCTTGCGCTGCGGGTTAGTGTGAGTTGCTCCAGCACCGGCCGCAGAGTCGTGCGCACGATCGGCTCGGTCAGTGACCTCGGCGTGTAGTGCGAGCCGCTACGGCGGCGCTCGCCGGAAGGCTGCAACACCATCGCGCCCTTGGGCACCGCGTGGGGCGTCGCATGCCAGGCGATCTTCTTTTCCAACGCGGCCAGCAAGTCGTCGATCGACTCGGCCCCTTTGACGGCCTCGGCGGCCTGGCCGGTGAGCTTCTGGTCGCTCTGGTCGGCCAGCCATTTGGCCCGCTCGGCGGGCTTGGCGGCCAACAGCGCTTCAAGATTGATCGTGGCCGGGGCGCCGTGCGGCTTGGCGGGCTTGATGGCGATCGAACGCCCGTGGGCCACCTCGAGGTTGAAGCCCATGATCGTCTCGTAGACGCTGCCGATCTGCTCGACGTCGAGCGTGCGGTAGCTGAGCCGCTCGCCGTCGAGCACCAGCAGGTTGGCGAGCACGCGATAGATGACGCCGTCGGACACGCGTGGCACGTCGAGCCGCTCGACCTGGTCGCGGCGGCAGCTTTTCCAAGGCCGCCCTTCAAGGAACGGGTAACGGTCGGGGTCGAACAGGTAGCCCTTGCGGCCGGGAATCCGCAAATCGCCGTGCCCGCCGCCGTCGTAGACCAGGCGGAAGAGTGTGAGGAGCTGCGCCCAGGCGCCGTATCGCTGGTCCATCGTGTCAGGGAAACGGCCGGCGTCGGCCCGCAAGCGGTCGAACAAGCCCGTCAGCGAGTAGAAGTTGGTGAACACCGAGTCGGCCGAAAGCAACCCGCGATCTTCAGCGTAAAGCACGAACACCAGCCGCATCAGCACGGTCAGCAGGCCCGCGTAAACGTGGTTGGGGTCGGAAGCGGGAGCAGTTGCTAGTTGCTGGTTGTTAGTTGCCAGTAATTCCTTAAGTAACTCTCCGCAGCTCGCGTCGTTAGCGGCCTGGAAGCCGCGCAGCAACTCATAGAGGGCGGCGAGCACCTGCGCGGCGAGCTTGGTCGAGACGACGTTCTGGTACTTGCGACTATCGGCCAAGATGGCGGGGAGACGTTGCTTCGGGGCGACGCTATAGAGCCGTTCGGCCGACAGCAGCATGACCAGCGCCGCGAAGATCGGCCGGCCGGCGACCTGGCACGTCGCCGCCACGGGAAATGTAATGTGGCCGCTCGTTTCCCCCCGCGGGGCGTAGACCAATCGCAGTTGCGTACCATTCAGCGACAGGCCGATCGGGACTTCTGTCTCTCGCAATAGCCGCTCGAACTTGGCCTGTGGGCTGGTCTGCCAATGGCGCTGGTCCATGTCGCCGACCTCGTCGAAGTCCGTGCCGGTCGGCAGCACCTGGACCAGCATCAGCCAGGGGGAAGTTGCGGGAGCCTTGCTTGCGCCGCGGGTTGGTGTTACGGGTTCCTTGCTTGCGCTGCGGGTTGGTGTGGGTTCCTTGCTTGCGCCGCGGGTTGGTGTGGGAGCCTTGCTTGCGCCGCGGGTTGGTGTTACGGGAACCGGCGACTCGCGAACCGCGTAGGTTGGGCGAAGTGTTTCGCTGTATTCGGGGACGGCGACTTCCAACGACGCACGGGCAGCTTCGTCACGCGACAGGTCGACCAGGTCGCTCGGCTCCCAGCCGAGCACGGCTTGCGCGAAGGCGGGGAAGTCGCGAATTTCGGGAACCGGCTCATCGCGTTTGTCACGCGGCAACGTGGCAAGGAACCGCTGCTGATCGGGGGCGATGTTGCGATTGACGTAGGCTTGCGCCTGCAAAAGCGCCGGGATCGAAACGACCAGGCCCACCGGCTGCACGTAGCCGAGCCATTCCAGGTGGGCGTATTGTTCGGGATCGCGCATGGCTAGTTGTCAGTCATTGATCAGCGGTTGTCGGTTGCATGTCGTCGCCTGGCTCCTCGTGCCGGATCGTCATTTCGCGCGGGCAGACTGCCCAGCGGCGCAGGTCGGGCTTCGGTCGCACGGTCAGTGGATACGATGATACCCTCATTGGACTCTGGCGAAACCACTCACGTCCGTGAAGCGGTGTGTCCGGCGGCCCAAGTGCAGGACGGCCTTGAATCTCACGGCTCCCGCGACGCTGTGGGCATGAATCGCCGTTTGGTAATCGTCGGCGTTCAATTCCGCACGCGCCTTGCGCATGTCGTCTTCGTACATCACGGCCAGCGTCGTGTCTCCCCGCATTCGGCCGTCCTCGCCCGGCTGACCGTTCAGTGTGTCCACGTACCCGACGAACAGCGACGCCTCGGGAGCCTTGGACGGCCGCAAGTTCTTGTGGATGTCCTCGATGATCGGGAAGTACTCGCGCCTGATACGGACGGTATTCGGGATTGGCTGGGACGGTGGCAACGTCGTCGCCCAGGAGACGGAGACCGCCAGCAGAGAGTCGTCGTCCGGCGGCTGCATTTGCAACAAGGCGTCACAGAGATTGGCGCTGATCGTCGGCTCCGTGTCTTCCGCCTCGAACACCCGCCGTACATCGTCCGCCTCGACGGCATGAACGATCCGTGTGAGCGAACGCATTAGGAGCGAAACGGCTTGCCTGGCGAATGGAGCGTTGCCGGAAAGCGGCGGTTGGTCCTGTGGCACGGCACGTAGCGGGCAGGAGATGGAGGCCGTGAAACTGCCCCGTTCGGTTTGCCCCAAGTGGCAGGCGTTGAGGAGTTGTTGGGCTTCGACCCAGCTCATGCGCGGGTGGTGTACGACGGGGTTGACTACACTGCACGCCGCCGCGAGGATGCTTTTGTAAGCGCCTTCCAACAAGCGGATGCCATCCAGCAACGGGACTGAACCGCGCCCGGTGGCTGACGACGCGACGCGATAGCGCAGGATGTCCGCATCGGGGGTGATCAAGTCGTTGAGCACTTCGATCACCCCGCGCGACTCGAAATTCGCCAGGTTTTCGACGACTTCACGCAGGCGTTTCGAATAGTCGTCGAACGACTCGTCCATCGGGACGATGAGTTGGTCCCATTGCCCCTGCGGATGGTCAAACAGGGCGATGTCGCCGTTCACCCCTGGGACGCGGCGCCAGCCCTTGGCCAGGGCGTAGCTGCGAACCTGTTGCGGCTTGATGAGCTTCAGAATGTCGTTGGGCAACGATTCACGCGACATATTCGATCACCTCGCGCTTGGAGAAGCGGACCATGAGGTCACGCAACAGTTCAACGGAGAGCACGTTGGCCCTTGGAATGTAGACCGTCTGGGATGTCTCGTTTTCGCTTTCCGGCGCCCCCCGCAGGCTCGCCCAATAGCCGCACCGGCGCGCGACCAATGCGTCCTCGCTCTGCGTCAGCCACGCGGCGGCGTCCTGGGGAAGAAACAGCACGATCAGCACCTGCGGGACACTGGTCTTCGTCGACCGCAACTCGTCGTAATTCTTGAGCCTTAGCGGAAAAGAATACTTGCCGTTCCGCTCGTGCGATACCGCGATGGTCGCCTTGAGCTGAATGTCGACGGTGAACTGCGTCAGTAGCGAATCGGGAGCGAGTTCCCCATAGACCCGGAGCACCGCGTCGACGCCCGCCTCATCGCTATGCCGGCCCCCATTCTCGCAAATGATCCCTGCCCGCGACGCGACCGCGTGCAGGTAGGCGTAACTCAGCTCGGCCTCGATGTTCTGCGCCGTAAGCATGGAATTCAGCATAACCTAGCCCGTCACGGGCCACAAATAGACCAGTCCAATCGGCTCGATCCGCCGGGCCTTAACCTGGTACACGCCGCGGATGCGCTCCGGCTCGCTCTCCAGATCGTGGTCGATCATCGCCAGGCGCTTGGTCCAGTGCCGGCGGTTGGCTTCGAGCTGCCGTAGCTCGTCCTCCGCAAAACCCAGTTGCAGTTGTCGTCCATCCGACCCATCGTGCTCCGCGGACACGTCGGCAATGTGCCTTTTTTGGGTCTCCAGAATCGCGCGCATCGCCGTGGCTTCGTCGTCGCCGCGCTTTCGCAGCAATCGCTCGGCATCCTGGCCATGCTGTTCGGCACGGGCTTGCAAGTGCGGCAGCAACTCCTCGACGTCGCGCGGTGCGCAAGCCTGAAGTTGCGACTCGACCGCCCGCGCCACGCGCCGGCCATGCCGGGGCAGAAGCGATTCATCCAACAAGTCCAAGGTCTTGGTTTCCGATTCGCGGCCGTAGGGCGCCAGCGGGGCCTTGCGAACCGTCGGATCAATCCAGCGCGCGGCGACCGGCACCAGTTCCTCGTGCAACCGCGCGGCGCCGGGTCCATAGAGACACAGCCTACCCAATAGGATCACGCGGGGCACGGCATCGGACGATTGGGCCAGGCATGCCCGTGACAAATCGTGGTGTACCAGTCCCTGGGCGGTGAATCGGGCCAAAAGCCGCCGGACGATGCGATGCGCGAGGTGCAGGTGGACGACTTCGTCGGTCATCGTGCCTGGGTCTTCGAATACCACCGGCCGAATCGGCGACTCGCGGCGCCACTCCCACGGCTTCTGGCCGCGCTCGCTCGGAGCGCGAAGCGTGTCCATCGTGTCGGCCCAAGTGGGGTCGGCGCCGTCGCGCTGGTCAAGGGCGGGAAAAAGATAGGTTGCTTGTTGTTGGGTGTCCGAAGAGAGTTGCTGGTTGTCAGTTGCTAGTTCCTTGCTTGCGCTGCGGGTTGGTGTTTCGGGCTTCGCGCCTTTCTCTAGCAACTTGGAACTAGGAACTACCAACTGCCCCAATTGCTCCAACTTTTCGGCGCCCATGAGTTCCAGCGCGCTGGAAATGGCGGAGCGAAAATGCTCCTGATTGAAGGCGATCGAATCCTGCGAGCGGGCTAACTGCGTCCGCAGATGCTCGACCTGGCTGCGTAACTGGTCCTGTCGTTGCCTGCCCGTCTCCAGTTCTTCCTCGACGGTTCGCCGACGCTCGGCGTCGATGTCAGCGGCTTCGATCTCGCCTTCCAGCACCGCCAGTTCGCCACGGCGGATGCCCGCGCCGAGCATGTCAGCCAGACGAGCGTCGATCACCTGGGCGAGGCTCCCCAGCTCGCGCCCGATGCGATCGGTCTTACGAACCAGCGCCGCCAAAATGCGATCCTCGGGCCGTTGCTTGTGGAAGAAGTAGTGACAGTAGACCTTGTCGTTGGGCTGGAGCTTGCGGTCGATGCGGCCGTTCCGCTGCTCCATTCGGCTCGGGTTCCACGGCACGTCGAAGTGAAACAGGTTCCAGCAGTGGGCCTGAAAGTTGAGGCCCTCGCGGGCCGCGTCGGTGGCAATCAGGATGCGCAGGGGGTGCTTGGCTGGGTCGGTGTTGAATGCCTGCTTGATGGCTTCACGCTCGTCAGGTGGCGTGGGGCCGTGGAAGATGGCGATCCTCTGCTCGGCGCGGTCGGTGCCCTGGATCGCCGCGGAGAGTTGCTCGCGAAGGTAGCGCTTCGTGTCGTCGTATTCGGTGAAGATAATTACCCGCGTGTCGTTCCATTTTGGTGAGTGGTGAGTGGCGAGTGGTGAGTGGTGAGTTGCCCGCGATGGGCGGTCGGCGGGCAAGACGAGTTCGGGCGCCCCGCCGGCCGGGCTACTGAGCATGTGCTCGCGGATCCATGCGATCAAGTTGCGGACCCTGGCATCGGGCCGGCCACGCGCCGATGCGGCGATTTCAGTCATCTGGTCGAGCAATGCTTGTTCGCGAGCAAACAATTCCTTGGCTCGGCCACTATCCGCTGCATCGCCGTCGGCCGGGCCCAGGGTGGCGGCCGTGGCGGCCTCAACCTGGGCTTCTTCTTCCGCCCGCAATTCATCTTCGGCGAAGGTGGCCCGTTCGTCATCGCTGCCGACCGGCCGGGTGAGCAGGTCGAGTTGGCCGGGCGAAATCGGCTGCGGCGATGCGTCGGCTTGCAACTGCCGGCCGTGGCTCTGCTGCCAGTGACGCTGGACCGTGCGGCGGTGGACTCGCAGTGTGCGGGCAAAGGCTTCGATCGACGATAAGAGCCGCTGTTGCAATCCGGTGATCAGCAAGCCGGCGGCGGCCTGTTTCCGCTTCGTTTCGCCGGCCAGGCGTTCTTCGCGAAGCTGCCGGTACTCGTCGAGCAGGCTCGGCAGGCGGAGTTCGGGGGCGTCGGCCGGGAGACCGTCGATATCGATCTGAACCACCTTGCGCTCGGGGAATCCCCCGGCGATGTTGCGAATGTCATCCTTGAGGCGTCGCACCATGACCTCGTCGAGCAGCTTCCGTTGCACCGGGACGCCCCGGCAGAACCGCTGGGGGTCGAGGATTTCGAGCAACGCCGAGAAGCTGTTCGAGTGGCCGTTGTGCGGGGTGGCCGAGAGGAACAACCGGTGCTCGAAACGCGGGGCCAGGTCGCGAACGGCCCGCGTGATCTGCGAGTCGATGGCATAGCGCTGGCCGCTGGCCGGGGCGGCGTGGTGGGCCTCGTCGAGGATCAGAAGCGTCCCCTCGCGAAAATCGCCCAGCCAGGCGCGGAGTTGCCCGGCGTAGGCTTCGTCGATGAGCAGCCTGTGCGAGACCAAGAACCGGGTATGGGTGCTCCAAGGGTTCACGCCATACCCCCGCTGGCGCCGCACGCTGTTGACGTATTCTTTGTCGAGGATCTCGAACGTCAGCCCAAACCGCGTCTCGAGTTCTTCCTGCCACTGCACCAGCATCGACGGCGGGCAGCAGACGACGATCTCCTTGACCTTCTTCCGCAATTGCAATTCGCAGGCGATCAGGGCCGCCTCGATGGTCTTGCCCAGCCCGACATCGTCGCCGATCATCAGAGTGACGCGGGGCATGAGCAGCGCCTTACGCAGCGGCTCGAGTTGGTACGCGTCGAGCCGGATGCCGGCGCGGAACGGCGACTGGAACAGCTTGGGATCGGTGGCCGTGACACAGTTCCAGCGGAGCGTGTTCAAGTAGGCCGCGAACAGCCGCGGTTCGTCGAAGCCTCGTTTGGCGATCGCCTCCCAAGCTTCGCCGCTGAGGATTTCGGGGTCGATCTCCTTTTCCCAGAGCACCTCCAGCCGTTGGCCTTGGGCATCGTCATCGACGCACGACAGCTTCACCAGCGTACTGTCGCGGGCCTTGGGCGGCGCGACCGTCTCTTCGACTAAGTAGAGCCGCTGCCGCACGCGAGCAATCTGCCCTGGCGAAGGAATCGTCATTGAATCCGACATCGCTGCAGCCTCGGTTCAACTGGATCGGTCGGTCACGGGAACTATCGGTAAAGAGCGTGGAAATTGGAGGGTCAGTATCGGCCACCGGTTGACACCTCGAAAGCACGCCGTGATGGTAAATGTTGGGGCCGCCAAGTTCAACTGGCGGAACAGGCGGCGACCTTCCGGCCGCAAGCTATGCGGCGACGATCGCATGGGGAGACACGACCCTCTCGGCCGGCGCCGTCACCGGACCCGACGCTGGCGGCTATCCAAGGGCGCGGCCAGCAGGCCCTTCCAGCCGGTCAGATCCTTACCGTTGAACAGGGCCACAAAGCCTTCCGGCGGCGTGTTGTCGGCGGGCGAGGCCGTGGAGGTGTGGAGGTCAGCGCGAATACGATCGCCAACGAATGGGTGAGTGTGCGGGCGCGGGGAAGCAAGAAGGACTACTAGTACGACGAGTACGACGCTAGTACGACGTTCGATCCCGGCTGCGCGGGTCATCGACCAGTTCGCCGCTGTGGAGCGTCCCCTGCATGGCGCGCCGGCGCCAGGGGGCGGAGGCGTCCCAGATCTCAAGGTCGGGATCGATTTCTCCGATCAGCACGCCCGGCTCGTGAAGTTCGAGGCGGCCGGCGATTCGGCCGTCGGGGCGGACGAAGAAGTTGGCCCACATCGAGTACTTGGCGGAGCTGTTGACCGCGAGCATCCAGAAATGGTTGGTCGCCGCATGGCACATCATCGTGGCCGGCACGATTTGCTTCCAGATGTTGCGGTGCCGGAACGTCTGATGGTCGCGACGGGCATTGTGGAATGATTGGAACACGACCTCGACGCCGCGCCGCTTCAGGTCGCGGTACAGCTCCGGAAAGCGATAGTCGTAGCAAATCAACAGGCCGCAGCGGTGTCCTTCCACCTCGAATGTGGTCGCATGGTCGCCGGGCGAGTAGTGTTGAAGGTCCATTTCCGCCTGGGGGCCGTCCGTGCCGGTACAGAACCGCTTGTCGTAGCGGTCGGCGACGCGCCCCTCGTCGGAAATCACGTAGACCGAGTTGTGCGGCCGGTGGCCGTCGGAAAGTTGGTGAGTCGAACCCAACAGCACCCAGACTTTGCGCTTCGCGGCCGCCTGGCGAATCTCGTCGGTCGCTCGGCGCACGCCGTCCCAGTCGAGGCGGCTGAAATCGGGCACATCGGCGCCGGCATAGCCCGACAGGGCCGCTTCGGGGAATTGCACCACCCGCGCGCCCGCCGACGCCGCTTCGTCAATGTGGGCCAGGATTTGCCGGCGGTTGAATTCAACGTCGCCGGAAACGGCGAATTGGCAGCCGGCGACTCGCAGCTTGGACTTCATTCAATCAAGCATACCGCCGACCACCATCTCTCGGCAACGGTTCGCCAGCACGAGGGACGACACGAATCAGGGGTACGGTATAACATGACGATTCCCTCGCCGCGAGGAAACCGTTTGAAACCAGGAGAACCGACCGTGTCCGACAATCCGTCCGACCCATCCGCTGAAAAACCGAAGATCATCATCGACGAAGACTGGAAGGGCCGGGTCCAGGCCGAGAAGGAAGCTCTCGATCGGAAGAAAGCGGCTCACGAGCCGCCGCCGGCACCGTCGCCCCCGCCCGGCGGCCAACCGCGCGGCGAAGTGCCGCCCGCCACGCTGCCGCTGCTCATGACGACGCTCGCCACGCAAGCACTGGTCGTGTTGGGCCAGGTCGCCCAGCCGGGCACCGGCACGGTGAACGCGCGGCTCGACGAGGCCAAGCACTTCATCGACATGCTGGAGATGATCGAGCAAAAAACAACCGGCAACCGGACTCCCGACGAGACGAGGCTTCTCGACAACCTGTTGCACGAACTGCGGTTGACTTTCGTTTCGGTGGGCGAAAAAGGCGTTAGGCAATAGGCGTTGGGCGTTAGGCGTTAGGCGTTAGGCATGAGGCGTTAGGCATGAGGCGATTACGTCTTCTCGTTCCCACGCTCTGCCTGGGAACTCCCCGCCGGACGCTCCGCGTCCACATGGCCGTCCAGAGTCCGATTACTGTTCGCGCTTTGCCGCGGGGAGCTTCACGCTCGCTTGTACACGCCTGCCCCCAAATTACCTGCCTTTCCCCGTGTCGCCTAACGCCTAACGCCTGACAGGGGGCTAACGCTAGGGTGTTGAAAATTCGGTCTTGACACAGGTTTTTCTTCCTGCCAGTTTCATGCCTGGATATCCGCGCGGGAGGGAACCGCGCGATCGGGTGCTAGCAGGGAGGTTGAACATGTTGGCCGGTCTGGTTTCGTCGCCC
>DATKSN010000086.1:0-26905 GCA_035531595.1 Pirellulales bacterium
GCGAAAAAAAACGACTTCCGAATACCCCATGACGTCTGAGCGAGCCGCGAAAGCGGCATCCAATTGCCGCGCCACCCTTCGCCCTACCCCACGCTCTTTTGGATCTCTTTGGGAGGGGTTTCGGAATCGTTTTTTTTCGCGCAGCGCCGATGCTCGGCTTCGTTGCGCTTTGGCGCCGTCTCCACCGCGCCGGCTACTCAGTTCCGTAACTTGCCAAGCTTTCCCGAACTAACAAAATATAAATCACCGCGTTTTTCGCCGTTTCACTGACCGCACTGACCGCGTCGACTAACAAAATAACGAAGCATCTCGCGGCGCGCCGTTAGGGCGCTCAAACGCGCCTCCGATTTGTCGCGCGGGCGTCTCGAAAAAACTGGCAAAACCGTACCCTTACCCGACGAAAGCTTCGGAGCGTGGGGCACAGAAAAACGCTGAGGAGGAAGAATTCTTAACGCGTCTAAAGCCGGGCAATCCGCCGAGACGGATTTCCTGGTCGGTACAGGTACGGTTTTGCCGGTTTTTTCGTGCGCAGTTTCGGCTGCGCCGAAGCCGCGTTTGGGCGTTCGCGTCTCGCGCCGCGGCGCAGCGACGTTTACGCTCGCATACGTTACGCGTGTATATATCTGATCGGTTGGTCTCTGTGCGGTTGGTCGCTATTTTTTGCCGAGAAGGTCCGGGCTTGAACTTACCTTGCTTGCGCTGCGGGTTAGTGTGTTGGATATGCTATGAATGATCCGGGTTAGGCGGCGAACGGTCTTGAACTGGCCGTGTCACCGTGGTTCGCCGCGGGCATGGTCGCCGGCGAAGCGTCGTGCTCGTCCCGTTGCGAAGCCGGCGTGCCCAGGTTTAGCGTGTAATCGACGAGCCATAGCGGGCGGCGCTTGCTCTCGGCGTAGATCCGGGCGATGTATTCACCAAGGACGCCGATCCCCAGCGACATCACTCCCAGATTGATCAAAAGCAACAACAAAACGGCCGTGATGCCGCGCGGAGGGCTCGTGAGAAATCGCATCACGACGTGAACCGCGCCCAGCACCCCGGCGACGCTCAGCACGCCGACGCCGAAGAGGCTGAACATCCGTAGCGGTTTGATCGAAAAATTGAAGATCGCGTTGAAGGCGAAGCCAATCAGATACGCCGGGTTCGCCTTGCTCGACCCCTTGGTTCGTCCGCCGCGGACGTAGGGAATGCCGATCTGCCGGTAGCCCAGCCAGTGGATCAGGCCGCGAACGTAGCGGTTGGTCTCCGTGAGCTGGGCGTAGGCGTCGCGCACGCGCCGCGTAATCAGGCGGAAATCACCGCTATGGGCCGGCAGCTTGACGTCGTCGCTCATCCAGGTGATCAGCCGCATCGCCAGCATCGTGGTCAGCACGCGAAGCGGCGACTCGCCCGTCCGTTTCTCGCGGACGCCGTAAACGACGTCATATCCCTCCCGCCACTTGGCGACGAAGCTGGGGATCAGTCCGGGAGGATCCTGCAGATCGGCGTCGATGACCATGATCGCGTCGCCTTGCGCGGCGAGCATGCCGGCCGTGATCGAATTCTGATAGCCGAAGTTGCGGCTCAAGCGAATGTACTTCCAGCGCGGATCGCGGGCGCAGATCGAGTGCATCAAGTCGGGCGTCCGGTCGGTGCTGCCGTTGTCGACGACGACCACCTCGAAGGGCATCGTGAGCCCCTCCAGGACTCGGTTGAGGGTTTCGTGCGTATCGGGAAGCGCCTCCTGCTCGTTGAGCACGGGCACGACCAGGCTGAACAGTCCGTGGGCGTGAGTCATGGGGTTCGGTTCTCCAAGTTTGGTGTCGTGCCTCATGCGGCCCGTCCGGCGACGCTGCGATACCAATTCCAGACGTGCTCGACGCCTTCTCGCAGATCGTAACGCGGCCGCCAGCCGGTCCATGCGACGGTCTTTTCGATATCGGCCACGCAGCGGCGAGGCTCGTCAAGCCGATCCGGCCGGGCGCCGAAGTCGGCGCCGGGTTCCCCCTTGCCGCAGACTTCAAGCAGCGTCTCGACCATTTGCCGCACGGTGCGCGATCGTCCGGTTCCCGCGTGCAGGATGCGTCCGCGGGCCCGCGGCAGTTGGGCGGCCCGCTCGAACAACTCGACGCAATCGTCGATGTGGATGAAATCGCGCGCCTGCCGGCCCGAGGTCAATCGCGGTCGCTCACCGCGGATGCAGCAACCCATCACGTAGGGAACAAGCCGCGCTGGATCTTCCCAGGGTCCGTAGGCCGTGAAAATGCGAACGATCGTCACCGGCCGACCCTTGCGCGCCTCGGCCTGGCAGAGCAGCGTGGCCGCGGCCTTCGACACGGCGTAGTCGCCGCGCGGCGCGAGCCGTCCGCCCTCGCGGATGGGTCGCCGGCGGTGCCCATATTCGGCTCCGCTGCCGGCGTGTACCAGCGCCCGGTAATCGTGGCGTGAGAGCGCCTCCAGCAAATGCAGCGTGCCGAGAAAGTTCTGCGTGGCCAGATCCGCCCGTTCTTGTGGTTGGCGGCGCACGCCGTCGGCGGCCAAATGATACACGACCTCGGGACGGCAGGCGTCGACCGCGCCGCGGACGGTCGGCAAGTCGCGCAGGTCGGCCAGGTGCGTGGCGTACTGACCTGCCAGCCCGGCCAGCCGCCAGAGATTCGAGCCTGTCCGCAACATGAGATGCACCTCGTGCCCGGCGGCGATCAGACGTCGCGCCAAAGACGCGCCGACGAACCCGCTGGCGCCGGTGATCAGAATGCGTTCGCGGTTCGCCATATTCGACCCGTTCCTCATCCCGCCTTCCGCCGTTCCGGCTGCTCGGCCGGCCGGCGCGACACGGCCGAAAAATAGCCGCGATACCAGCCGATCGTTTCGGCGAGCGCCTCGTCAAAGGCGTAACGCGGCTCCCAGTCGAGCATCGTCCGCGCCTTGGCGGCGGAGAGGAACTGGTGCTTGATTTCATGGCTTGCTTCGTTCTTGATGTCCGGTTCCAGCGGCGAACCCATCAGGCGCAGAATCCGCTCGGTGATTTCCAGCACGGTCACCTGGATCTCCGTCGAGAAATTGAAGGCATGCCCCACGACCTGCGGCCGCGTGGCCATGCACTCGGCCAGGTGCAGGTACGCGGCGGCGCCGTCCTTGACGTAAAAGTAGTCGCGCACGTAGCTTCCGTCGGAGCGGATCAGCGGCCGTTGGCCGCGGAGCACGGAGCGGATCGTGCCGGGCACGATGCGGTTGAAGTTCAGGTCGCCGCCGCCGAAGAAGTTGCCGCAGCGCGTGACGCAAACCGGCAAAGCGTAGGTATGGTGGTAGGTCTGCGCCAGGATGTCGGCGCAGGACTTGCTGGCATCGTAGGGGTGCCGCCCATCGAGCGGCGCGTCCTCGGTGTAAGGGAGCAGGCGTTGCTCGCCGTAGGCCTTGTCGGACGAAGCCACGATCACTTGCGGATTGCGTCCCGATCGCCGCGCCGCTTCGAGCACGCACCAGGTGCCCTTGATGTTCGTCTCGAACGTCGACAGGGGGCAGCGGTTGGCGACGCCGACGATCGTTTGCGCCGCCAGGTGGATCACGGTGTCGATCTCGTACTCGCCGATCGCCCGCTCCAAAATCGCCTCGTTTTCGACGCGGCCGCGCACCAGGTCGATTTGCCGGTCGAGCCCGCCGCGGACCAACTCGCAGCGCGCCACCTGATCGCGGACGAGGCCGACGACGCGCGCGCCGCGCGCCAACAACTCGCGTACCGTCTCGGAACCGACCAGGCCAGTGCAGCCGGTGACGAACACCGGCCGGTCTTGCCAGAATCGATCGCTGGCGTTCATGCCGTCAACTCCTTGAGGCAGGTCGCGGAACGCCACGGAGGGCGTTCCCTACAGAGTTGTCCCCGTTTTCGCATCCTGGCCTGGAAACTGGTTGTTGTTGAGATGATCATCACGCCGCTTTCCGTAAGCGCGAGCTCTCCCAGGTGTTCCAAGGCGCCTGTCCGGCGGCCCAGAGTTGGTTGAGATGGTTGTAATCGCGGCTGCTGTCCATGGCGTGCCAGAAGCCGTCGTGCCGATAGGCCATCAATTCGCCGTCGTCGGCCAGGCTCACCAGCGGCTGGTGTTCGAGCACGAGGCTCGGGTCGTCGGCCAGGCGTCGCAGGAAGGCGCGTTCGAAGACGAAGAACCCGCCGCTGATCGAGCCTGGGGCGGCCAGCGGCTTCTCCATGAACTCGACGACGCGTGATCCGTCGAGTTCGATCTCGCCGAACCGGCTGGGGGGCCGCACCGCCGTCACGGTCCCCAGCTTGCCGTGGGCGCGGTGGAAGTCGAGCAGTTTGCCGACGTCCAAATCGGTGACACCGTCGCCGTAGGTCAGCATGAAGCGTTCGCCGGTGAGGTATTTCTCGACCCGTTTCAGGCGGCAGCCGGTCATCGCGTCGGCGCCGGTCTCCGCCAGCGTCACGCGCCAATCGCTCTCGGCCACGCGGCCATGCATGCCGACTTGATCCGGCTCGCCGAGGCGCAGGCTGAAATCGACGCCCGCCAGTTGGTAGTCGAGGAAGTAGCGTTTGATGATCCAGCTTTTATATCCCAGACAGAGCACGAAATCGGTAAACCCGGCGCGGGCATAGCCTCGCATGATGTGCCAAAGGATGGGTCGCCCGCCGATCGGGATCATCGGCTTGGGAATGTCGTCGGCCACGTCGCGAATGCGCGTGCCTTGGCCGCCGCACAGGAGGACCACCTGCATGCTAGCACCGAAAGGGGCCTGGAGCCCGTTCCTAAGCCGCCGTTGTGGTGCGGGCGTTCCGCCTGCCCGGCGGTTTTGGGAGTAGGCTCTTGCGATGAACGTCGAGCGGCGGCTTATAGCCGTTCGGCCCCAGGCTGTCAACGTGACCCCGCCCAATTCCGTGAGGCAAACCGTATCCCAAAACCGCCATTGTGGTGGCGTCTCGGCTGCCGGGCCGTTCTGGGATAGACTCTTAGCTTAGATGGCCATGTAGAACTCGGAACTGGCCAGAATGACCGATTGCGCGAAGGCGTCGCCGTATCCGTCTTGGAACGACTGCTGGAAGAAGCCGACGGGGTTGCTAATGCTGGCGTCGGCGGGGCGACCCAGGTATTGCAGAAAATAGCTGTTGACCAGCCGAGTGCGGTATTCCGTGGTGCCCATGAACGTCGACGCGACGCTGAAGCGGCTGGTGCCCCCCGCCAGGACCGAAGTCCAGTAGCCCATGTCGGCCGGCGCCGCGGCTCGGCCCAGCAGATCGGCGTACAGCCCCGCCACGAAGCCCGCGTCCGTCCCGCCGTGCAACGACGCGTACTCGCCGGATGAGACGATCGCGGCCGAAATTTCTTCGGGCGTGAGGCCGGCCTGCAACTCGCCTTGCCAGTATAGAAGTCCGCCCAGGTCGACCGGCCGTCGCAGCAATTGCTCGTAAATGCCGTTGATGACGAACGAGCGCGCTTCGGGAGTATTGACGATCGCCAGGGCGACACTCTGCCGCGAGACGCCCGCGTCGATCTGTTCGGACCAGTACAAGATTTCCGCGTCGCTGCCGGAGCGGTGAAGGACATCGTTGTAGAGTTTCTCGACGAACTGGAAATGGCTCGTGACCAGGCGGATCGTCGCGACGTTGCTGTTGATCGAGCCGTCGTTGACCAGGTAGGTGAATGTATCAATGCCGTGGAAGTTCGGTCCCTGCTGGTAGGTGATCGAACCGTCGGCGCCGAGCGTCACCGCGCCCAGCGACGTGGGCCGCACCAGCACCGGCGTGAGCGTGCCGGAATTCGTCGGGTTGTTCAGCAGGCTGATGCCGCGGACGACGCCGACGTTGGGCACCAACACGAACTCGTGGTCGAGCGCCAAGGGTGGGCCGACGTTGAGCACGGTAATCTTGACCAGGGCGACGTTCGAGACCTGGCCGGTGCTTCGGTCGGCCACTGTGTAGGTGAGTGTGTCGGTGCCGAAGAAATTGGGCTTGGGCGTGTAGCTGATCGCGCCGGTGGAAGGATTGACGACGGCGTTGCCGAAGGCCGGACCGACGACGATCGTCACGCTGGCGGGATTCAGCCCCGCCGGGTTCGGATCGGTGTCGTTGGCCAACACGTTGATCGACACCGTCTGGTTCTTGGCCTGGGTCTCCGCGTCGTTGGCGGCCGTCGGCGCCGGGTAGTTGCGAATGAGCGTGACGGTGGCCACGTTCGACACCACTCCGGTGACGTCCTTTACGTCGTAGGTGAAGCTGTCGCCGTTGACGAAGTTGGCGCCGGGGGTGTAGGTGACCACGCCGGCGGTGTTGACGGTCGCCGTGCCCAGGGTCGGCGGGCTGACGATCGTCACCGAGGCGGGGTTGATGGCGCTGTTGCCAGGCACGTCGTTCGCCAAGACCTGGATTTGCAGCGAATGGCCCGGGGAAACGACGGCCGTATCGTTGACGGCCTGCGGCGGCTGGTCGATGAACTGCACGTTGACGGTAACGACCGCCGAGCGTGAGATATTGCCGAAATTGTCGAGCACGGTGTAGGTGAACGTATCGGTGCCGAAAAAGTTCTTGTTCGGCGTGTAGGTCACCAGGCCGGTGTTCGGGTCGATCGACGCGGTGCCGTGCGCGGGCTGCGTGATGGCGAGCGAACTGGGCACCACGGCGCCGCCGAAGACGGTGCCGGTTTCCACGTCGTAGGTGTTGGCCAGCAGGTTGATGCCGCCGACGGACTGGTTTTCCCGCGTGTTCACCGATGTGTCCTGGGCCACGGGGGCGTAGTGCGCCGTGCCGTAAACATTCAATTGCCAGTCGGTAAAGGTGGCACCCGCGCTGGCGGAGTTCAGGTCCGACACCTGGATCGTCCAGGTGCCCGACACATTCTCGCCCCAGTCGCGCGTGGAACTGAACACCCAGTTCGTGTAGTTGGGGTTGGGGTCGGTCGTTCGCTCGAGGGCCATGACCGATTGCGTGCCGTTGGGCGAGGTGAGCGTGACTTGCAGATCGCCGCGGTTCGCGGCGGTGGCGTCCAACACGACTTCGACGTGTTCGGCGTGCAGGTTGAGGCCCGACAGCGTGACCGAGCTGGATACGCCGCCCGAGCCGACGGGCACGCTCTGGTTGACGGGAACCACGTTCGACGCGATGCGCTGTTCGGGCAGCAGGGGCGTCCAGGTTCTGGCCAGGTTCACGGCCGCCGCGGCGTCGATGGCGCCGAAGCCGTACTTGTAGTTGACGTGAAAGGGGGTGTAATTCACGCCGTCGGTTGTCCAACTGGCGGAGTTGCCCACCCAGCCCGGGTCGGTCGGATCGTTCTTACTGGCCGACTCGGCCAGGATCATCTGCACGTCGCGGTAGCTCAGCTTGGGGTTGGCCTCGAGCATCAGGGCGATCACACCCGATACCAGGGGCGCCGCCGCCGAGGTGCCGTTGAAGCCGTTGGCGTTGTCGGTAACGTAGCTGGCTTGCAGCGTCGACGGAGTGGTCGAGTTGTTGTCGATGACGTTGGTGGTGGGAACGCCACGCTCGTTCGGCGCGCCGAGGTACGTATTGCCGGAATAGCCGCTGATCAACAGCGCCGCGCCGGGGTTCGAGTAGACCGCCTGTTTGCCGGAGTCGTCGATGGCCGCCACGGCGATGGCGAACCGCGAGTTCGCAAACGCGTCATAGTTGACGTTGCTCTGGTCCTGGCCGCCGTTTCCGGCGGCGAACACCAGGATGCTACCCAGACCGCCGCGGCCGTTGGTCGCGGCGTCCTGGTACGCCGCCAACGTCAGGGGGCCCGCGGCGCCGAGCTGCCCAACATTGGTGGCGCTGGGACCCCAGCTATTGTTGTAAATCTGGATCTGTTGGTCGTTGTAGACCACCGCTTGGGCGAAGGTCTGGGGGCTCACAGAGCCGCCGATCAGGCGGATTGCGGCAAACGAGGCGTTTGGCGCGGCGCCGCTCACGCCGATGCCGTTGTTCCCCACGGCCGCCGCGATTCCGGCCACCTCGGTGCCGTGGTTGTTTTCCGTCGTGCCGATGGGCGCCGGCGGAGTGGGGTTGGGATTGTTTTCGAGGAAGTTGTAGCTCAGCTTCGGTTTGTAGTTCGCATTCAGGTCGGGATGGGCGACATAGACGCCGGTGTCGACGATGCCGATCACCACGCCCTGGCCGGTATCGCCCTGTTTCCACACCGGCTCGACGTTCGCATCGGCGCCTTTCACGCCCTGCGGCACGCCGGTGTTGTTCAGTTGCCACTCGTGGGAAAAGAGCGGGTCGTTGGGCGGCACGGCGAACGAATAGGGAACCACGTTGACCGGCACCAGCGGGAAGGCGTAACTATAGCCTTGCAGTCCCTCGAGTTCGCTTTGCGCCTGCGCGGCGTCGACGTTGCTCGGAAAGCTGAGGATTCCCGTGTTCTGGATCAAACCCGTGGCGCCCAACGACGCGGCCCCGATCTGGCCGGCCATTTGCGCCGGCGAGTAGCCGTTTTGATATCCGAGCACCCACTCATGCACCTGGCTCAATTGAGTGGCCGTGAAATTGCTCAGAACGGACGCGTAGCGTATGGCCGACATCACCTCCGGCGACTGGGCCGGGTCGACCAGAGTCGGGATGGGCGCGACCGCCGACAGCAGGCTGCGTTGCTCGAGCGATTCGATCCGTAGTGAGCGGCTCGCGAGCGTCCTACCCAGCCGAGCGCCACCCAGCGCCGGCCGGCCTCTCGCCATCCGCCGCCGCCCGCGTTTCGATCGCGGCGAGTTGCCGTTCCCGGCCGATTTGCCAAACATCATGAAACGCCTTCCCAAGTGAAAAACTGCGACCACCGCCCCAAACCGAAATGAGGACGCGCATCCCCAGGCGCGCCCGCGCACCCCTATTTCGCAGAATAACTACCCGCTACATCGGCCGCAACGATTTTCCGGTTTGGGCACGCGGATTTCGCCCGAAGGCCGGAAACACCGCTTCCGTCACCGGTGCCGGAAACGCGAGTGGGGGCCGAATGGGGCCGCGACGTTCGGAATCGCCACGAATTGCTTGGCGTAGCGCAAACATTGTTTCGCAAACGACTTGCGAAAACTTCACCCGAGCAAAGCCAGTGCGGCGGGCTTCCCAAATTGCCCGACGACGATCGCGTTCTGTTCGAAAACCTCTCCCAACCTCGTGGCGGTGGCCTCGTCGACCCCCAGCACCAAGGTACTGATTTCAGGCGGCCAGTCTCCCCGGGCGCCGACGCCTTCGCCACTGAAACAGATCCAGCCGCCGGCACGCAACTCGCGCTCCAAGCGCGCTTGCCGCCGTTGATTCTCGTCGGCGGAGAGCCGTTGCGATCGCGGGTTGTGGGCCGTCAGATAAGCCCACGCCCGGCAGCCATGATCGGCCAGCAGCCGGTCGAGCTCGGCGTCGAATTGGCCGATATGAATTGCCAGCCGGCCTCGCGGCGTATCCGCGTAATACGTCGTCCGACGATAGGCTTCGGAAAGTTCCTGATTCATGTGGTCCATTTCAAAGAGCGATTGGGCCCGGCGAATTCTATGCGCGCCGATGCGATCGCGGCAAGTCGAACTCAGCCCGGCTTCCCCAGCTTGTCTTGGTCGATTTTATCGCCGGCGCTAGAATGCCTCCCCAATCAACGTAGGGCACGGCCCACCAACGGACGCGGGCTAAAGCCCACGCTACGAGCGTTCCATCGACAACCCGTCGGGTGGACAACCCCACCGACCCAACTGACGTCAGGAGACCCCGCACAATGGCTACCGTCGCCCACAGCAACAAGCACGACCAGGATGCAACCCCGGAAAAATCGACACCGGCGCCAAAACGTCGCGGCGGCCGGTTGATGTTCTTCGCCGCCCTTTTGGTCGCACTGGTCGCGCTGGCGCCGACCATCGCCACCCGCACGCCGCTGCGAGGCGCGTGCCTTGCCTTGGCTTGCCGCGTCGCCGGCGTCAACGGCAGCGTCAGGGCCGACGATCTCTCGCTGGGATGGCTGTCGCCGATCTCGGCCACCCAAGTCGAAATTGACGATCCGCAAGGCAACCCACTCTTGAACCTGGCCTCGCTCGATTGCGACAAGACGCTCTTGGATCTGCTCCTGCGCCGCTCCGAGCTGGGTCACATCCGGCTTGGGGGTGTCAAGGCCGAGGTGACCTTCAGCGACACGGGAAGCAATTTCAAAGAGGTGCTGAACGCGTGGCTACAGCCGAACACGAGCGCCACGCGCGTCACTTGCGACCTGGAGATTTCGGACGCCCAGGCCGCAATCCACGACACGGCGTCGAAACGCGATTGGTTGGTCGAGAAAATCGCGTTGCGGCTTACATTGCCCGCCGACCCGTTGCCCACACCCGGCGAAGCTCCTCATGATTGGCTGGCACGATGTACCGCGAAGGCCGACTTGGGTTGGCAAACGGCCAGCTTCCACGGCTTCCTGGTGGGTCAAGGGCAAATCGAAGCGCAACTTGCGGAAGGTATGATCCATGTGACGCCGTTGGATCTGCCGGTGAGCGAAGGACAAGTCCATCTGGCGCCGCAACTGCGGCTATCGCCCGCGCCGGCCATTCTGACGCACGACGCCGGGCGAGTCGTCGAACGGGTCGTACTCACGCCCGAGATGTGCAACGCCGGCCTGAAGTTCGCTTTGCCGTTCCTGGCCGGCGTTACCGAAGCCCAAGGGCGTTTCTCCGTCGACCTGGCCGATTGCAAGCTACCGCTATCCGACCTCGGCGCCGGCGACGCGGCGGGCAGGATCACGATCGATTCCGCCGAGCTGGGGCCCGGCTTGCTGGCGCGAGAATTCGGCCCCGTGCTGGAAACGCTGCGGCAGGTCTTCAAGGCCGGCGCGGCCGATCCATTGCTGGCGGTGAAGGTCGCCCGCGAATGCCCAGTCGATTTCCGTCTCGTCAACGGTCGAATCTATCATCGCGGGCTGGTGCTGGAGTTCCCCAACATCACGGTGCGGACCTACGGCTCGGTGGGGCTCGACGAGACGTTGGCGATCATGGCGGAACTGACGTTGCCCGAACCATGGACGGCGAACCACCCGCTGGGCGCCGCGTTGCAGGCGGCGCCGTTGCGAATCCCCATCGGGGGCACGCTCAAGCAGCCGCGGATCGACAGCCGCGAGGTCCAGAAGCTGGCAGGGCGCGCGGTGGAGGACGCGGCCCAGGGTGTGATCCATCACGAGTTGGGCCGCGAGTTGCAGCAAGGACTCGACCATCTGTTCGGGCCGGCGCGATAGAAACGAACGCCCCCGTCTCGATTCGTAGCCGAATTCGCAAGAATTCGGGGGTGAGAGCCGGCGCCCGCCTGAACTCGTACGAGTTCCGCTACAGGGCGGGCAACTCCGGCCAGCATTGCTGCGGAGTCGCCGCGACGAGGTTCCGGGCAACCCAGTCCTTGAGCGCCAGAATCGTGCCGGCGAGCAGGATCCGATTCTGGCGGATCGCACCGGAAAGGGCAAGCGTGGAACTGGGCGATTCGGGTTTCCGTCGCGGCCGAAAGTCGTATAATCAGCGTGCTCGCGGGACACGGAACGCCACGGAGGGCGTTCCCTACAGAACCCGGCTGGTTGAAAAAATCCACGACATCCATCCTGTTGCAAAGGCGAAACTCCCATGTCGCACTCCCCTCGATTCGCCCGCTCGATCCTGCTCGCGATGGTCTTCGCGGCGTTCTGGTTGATCGCTTGCGATCGTGCCGCCGCCCAGCCGGTTGGCAAGAAGCCGGTTCGCTCGTCGGGGTCGCCCAAGACCGCCGTCGTGAAACCGGCGCCTGGTCCGGCTGCGCCGGCCGGTATGAAGAAGGTCGTCAGCGTCGAGGGGATCACCGAGTACCGGCTTGAAAACGGCCTGCGGCTGCTGCTTTATCCCGACGACTCGAAGCCCACCGTCACGGTGAACCTGACCGTGTTCGTCGGTTCGCGCCACGAGGGCTACGGCGAGACGGGCATGGCCCACTTGCTGGAGCACATGCTCTTCAAGGGGACGCCCGACCATCAAGACATTCCGCGCCTGCTCAAGGACCGCGGCGCCCATTTCAACGGCACCACCTGGGTCGACCGCACGAATTATTACGAAACCTTGCAAGCCGGCGACGACAACCTGAAATTCGCCCTGGCCCTCGAGGCCGACCGGCTGGTCAACAGCTTCGTCAAGCAGGAAGATCTGCTCAAGGAAATGACGGTCGTCCGCAACGAATTTGAACAAGGCGAGAACTCTCCCCACGAAATCCTCCGCCAGCGGGTCATGGCCGGCGCCTACGAATGGCACAACTACGGCAAGTCGACGATCGGCAACCGCAGCGACATCGAGCGCGTGCCGATCGAAAACCTGCAAGCCTTCTACCGCAAGCACTATCAGCCCGACAACGTGATGCTCGTCGTCGCCGGACAGTTCGACCAAGCCGCGGCCCTGGATTACGTCGCCGAGTTCTTCGGCAAGCTCCCCAAACCCCAACGCAAGCTCCAGGAGACGTACACCGACGAGCCGCCGCAAGACGGCGAGCGAACCGTGACCTTGCGGCGCGTGGGCGACGTGGCGCTGGTCGAGGCGGCCTACCATGTGCCCGCCGGCGCCCACCCCGACAGCGCCGCCCTGGAAGTCTTGGCCAAAGTCCTGGGAGCCGAGCCCTCCGGCCGGCTGTACAAGGCCCTGGTCGAAAGCCGCCAGGCGAGCGATGTCTTCGCCAGCGAACTCAGTCTGCACGATCCAGGGCTGTTCATGGTCGGGGCCGAGGTTCGGCGCGGCGACCCGCTCGAGACCGCGCGCGACACGCTGCTGTCAGTGACCGAAGGCGTCGGCCTGGGCGACGTCGGCGACGACGAAGTCGACCGGGCGCGGCAACAGATCCTCAAGCAGCGAGAGTTGGACGAAGCCAAAACCAGCGCGATTGCCGTCGACCTGAGCGAATGGGCGGCGCAAGGCGATTGGCGGTTGTACTTTCTGCACCGCGACCGAATCGAACAAGTCACGCCCGCCGACGTGCGCGCCGTGGCGGCGCGCTACCTGACCGCGCAAAACCGCACCTTGGGAATGTTCGTCCCCACTGAAAAGCCCGAACGCACGCCGGTTCCCGGCACTCCCAACGTCGCCAAGCTCGTCGCCGGCTACAAGGGGCGCGCCAAGACCGCCGCGGGTGAACGTTTCGACGTCTCGCCGGCCAACATCGAGCGACACGTCGAGCGGACCACGCTGGCCGATGGGATCAAGCTCGCCCTCTTGCCAAAGAAGACCAAAGGCGAGGCGGTCTACGTGCAAGTCGTGTTGAGATATGGCAACCTGGAGAACCTCAAGGGGTTCGTCACGGCGGCCGAGCTCCTGCCGCAGTTGATGACGCGCGGGACGAAGCGCCTTTCGCGGCAGGAAGTGCAAGACACGCTCGACCGAGAGCGGGCGGTACTCCACGCGCGGGGCGCGGCAGGCACCGCGACGTTCATGGTGCAGACGAAGCGTGAAAACCTTCCCGCCGTGTTGGAACTGCTACGGCAAATTCTGCGCGAGCCGGCGCTGGCCGAGGACGAATTCGAGTTGCTGCGCCGCCAATACCTGGCAAACATGGAAGAGCAGTTGACCGATCCGCAGCACCAGGCGATCGTGCGGGTTCGCCGCGCGGTTTCGCCTTATGACGACGACGACGTGCGGGCCACGCCCACCATCGAGCGCGACATCGAGCGGATCAAGGATCTGACGGTGGGCGAGGTCGCGCGGCTGCGCGAAGAGTACCTGGGCGGGCAGGCCGGCGAGGTCGCCGTCGTGGGCGATTTCGACACGGCCGAGTGTACGGCGATCCTCCGCCGCGTGTTCTCCGGCTGGGTCGCCGGGCGGGAATATGCCCGCATTCCGCTGATCGTGTTCCCCGACGTCCAGGCAAGCCAACAGCAGATCGACCTGGCCGACAAGGAGAGCGCGGTTTACATTGCCGGAGAGGCGTTCGCCTTGAGCGACGGCGACCCCGACTACGCGGCGCTGACGATGGGCAACTTCGTGCTGGGCGGTGGCGGCCTTTCGTCGCGGCTCGCCGACCGCGTGCGGCGGGAAGAGGGCTTGTCGTACAGCGTCGGGTCGTTCGTGCGCGCCGAGTCCCTCGACGAGAGGGCCAGCCTGACCTTGTTCGCAAGCTACAATCCGAGCAACGTCGACAAAGTCAAGACGGCGGTTCGCGAGGAAATCGAGAAGCTGCTCGAAGGGGGCGTTACCGACATCGAACTGGCCGAGGCCAAAAGCGGCTACTTGCAGGCGCAGCAGGTCGCGCGCAGCGACGACGGCCGCCTGCTCGGCATTCTCGCCGACACGCTGTACACCGAGCGGACGATGGCCTACTACGCCGAGTTGGAGCGGCGGATCGCCGCCGCCTCCGCCGACGACGTGCTGGCGGCGTTGCGAAAGTACATCGATCCCGCCAAGCTGGCCATCGTCGTCGCCGGGGACTTCACGGCCAAGGAGCCGGGCGCGGTTGAGGAGAAACCCGAGGTGAAGAACGAGCCGGGGGAGTAAGGTTAGATTGAGATCTTCGGTCGTTCAAGAATTGGTCGAGGGACCGGCGCCGGAAGTACAATCATGAGTGTTTGCCGCGGCGATGGGTTGAAACATGTCGCCTCTTTGAGTTGCCGACGATGCCGACGTTCTTGTTCTGGAATTTGAATAATCGCCCTCTTGCGCCACTGGTCGCCGACCTCTCCCATCGGCGAGGCGTCGACGTGATCATTCTCGCGGAATGCGCGACGCCGACGTCCCAGGTGCTCGAGGCCCTGAACTCACGGGATGCCTCGTACCACTTTGCCAACACGCCCGGATGTAGGAAGTTGGCCGTATTCACGCGTTTTCCTTCGGAGTTCGTCGTTCCAGTTTGCGAGGGTCCACGGTTTACGATTCGTACGATCGAGTTATCGGCGTCCAGCGAAATCATCATTGCGGCGGTCCATCTTGGGAGCCGACGCGACCACTCACGGGAGAGTCAAGGCTTCGACTGTGCCGTGTTGGCTCGCACCATTCGAGACGCCGAGGAGGCCCTGGGGCCCAGCCGAACCGTCTTGGTGGGCGATATCAATGCGAATCCGTTTGATGATGGTGTCGTGGCCGCGGCCGGTCTGAATGCCGTGATGACGCGACAAATTGCCTCGCGTGGTAGCCGCATGGTCGACTCGCATTCGTTTCCCTTCTTTTACAACCCGATGTGGGGGCGATTGGGTGACGAGAGCAAGGGGCCTCCGGGAACGCACTACTACGCGCGCTCCGAGCAGGTGGAATTCTTTTGGCATACGTACGACCAAGTGCTCGTTCGGCCCGCTCTCCTGGATGACTTCGAAGGTGCTGAACTCGATGTGCCCATGTCGATCGGTGCGACGTCGCTGCTGAACGCCGGAGGTCGCCCAGATAAGAAACTGGCATCGGACCATTTGCCACTGGTTTTTTCCATCCGTTCGTGATTTTATTTTCAAGAGGAGACCATCATGAGCATGTCCACCGCCGACTTATGGCCAGAAGACATCGCAGGTCAACCAGTACGCACGCCTGTTCAGATTCTGCGCGAGCAAGCCGTGCTGCTCGGGCAAAAGACGAAGAACGTGGTGGAAGGACGCGTGGAGCAGAGTGGGCGTTCTCCGTATGACGACAAGTTTCACCACGCCTTCTACATAAAGGCGCCGATCCTACGTTACCAATACCGGCTCTTCACCATCGACCATGACATTAATCTCTACCCATTGCGGCTGATTCGAGATAACGACGAGCCGCCAATCGAGGCGGCGAACGCGGATGAGTTTCAGGAGGCATTGCGGGCTGTCTTCTCTTCCGAAGATACACGGCGAGTTGTCCAAAATCTGGTCGCCCAAAGCCTGGATCATTGAAATCAAAGTGTCGCTCACCTACAGCACCGTTATTCGCCCCGAACCGGCCGTGATTGCCGAGTTGTTGCGCGCGGCCCAGTTGAATCGGCCGCTGGACGACTTGGAGCGGATCGGCCGGATGTACGCCGCCTCGAACCTGGTGGTCACCGCCTGGTCGGACCAACGGCTGGCGGGCATCCTGCGCGGCTGGACCGACGGCGCCTTTGACGGCTACGTTTGCGACCTGGCCGTGCATCCTGATTTCCAGAATCAAGGCGTCGGCCGCGCCCTGCTCCATGCCGCACTGGCCAACCGGCCCGAAGTGCAGTTCGTACTGCGCGCCTCGCGGATTGCCCGCGACTATTACGAACACATCGGCTGGAAGAAAATCGAGAACGGCTGGTTCCTGCCGCGCCAAGTTTGAATCAGCGACGGCCGTCGTCTTCGTCCAGGAACTCTCGCTCGTCGTGCATGTCGTACTTCCGCGCCACTTCGGGATCGGTCGTGACAAGATAGGCGTAGTCGTCGGCCGTGCCGCCGCCGGAATCCAACGTCACGCCGTCGGCACGCATGGCGTCGAGCAACGCCGCCGCTTCGCGCGCGCCTTCGATCATTTCATCGAGCGACTTGGCGTCGATGGTCAGGAACTTGTTTCGCCAAATCGTCACGTACCGCGTCGGCGTTTGTCGGAATGCCTGCCAGAGTTCGAGGTATTTCGCGCGTACGAAAGGATGCAACTGGTCGGCGAAATCCTTGGAAAGAACGCGTTGCTTGATCAACTCTTGCACATCGACGAGATCCTTTGCCCGATCGACGTAGTTCATGCCCGATGCCAACTTCAACTCGACCAAGGTCGGCAAAGTGACGTAACGGACGCCGTCGAATTCGACGCTCACCGCGTCGGGCTCGGGAAACGCCACCGGCTTGGGCTTGCCGTCGCCGGGAAACTGTCCGGCGATCAGAAACTCGACCCGCACGCCGTGCTCGGTGTCGCGCAGGTTCTTGCTGCCGGTGAAAGCCCTCATGTAGCCTCGCCCCTCCAACTCCTTGTGAATCGTGCTCAAGGCTTCGCGCGTCACGAGAATGTCGACGTCCTCGGTAAAGCGGCGCAGACCGTGCTTGAACAGCGCCATACCCCCGACAACCGCGTAGGGAATGTGCAACTCCGCGAGCCTGGCCGCGATCTTGCGCAACGCCAATGGGACGGCGCTGCGCTCTTCGAAATGCTTGCCGCCTTCGCTCAAAGCCCACCTTGGATCGTCATTCAGTCGCTGCTCGTAAGGCACGACGCTTGCAACGGGAAGCAACGCCGGCGCCGCGGGTTCGGTCGAGGCCGCGGCGCGTGTCTCCATGGAATCGGGCATCGGTTGACGTCCCATCAAAGCGCTAGAACTCCCGCGGACCTTTTTTGACTTCAGGCTCGGCGACGTCTTCCGGGACGGGTGCGTCGTCGTCGTGACCCGCGCGGCGGCCGGCGAAATGACCTCTCAGCCGCCTGGCCAGCGGCTCGCCCTGGGCCTGGTCGAACAGGCCAAGGGCCTCGTCGGCAAATCCCAACGCGCCGTAGTGGTAGCCCAGCAGCAAGGGACCGCTGGGGTCGTCGGGCTGATCGTCGACGTATCGTTCCAAGCGACGCAGCCGCACGATGTATTGCAACGACGACGGAAAGTAGCGACGGTAATCGGCCACGTAGCGGTCCCACTCATGCGGTGGCGACAACTCCACCGCCCGGCCCAGCGCCGCGACGGCGCGCGGGTAATCGGCCAGCGCGAAGAGGGCCTGCGCGGCGAGCAACTCGGCGTCGCCCCGCTTGGCATCGCGGTCGAGGATCGCCTGCAAGGCATCGAGCGCCAATTGGTATTCGCCGATCCGCATATCGGCCAGCGCCGCGGCGAACGCCTCGTCTCCTTGCTTGCCGGGCGGCGCCACGGCCGGACGCCAGGGCACGGGCAAATCGGCGGGCGGGGGTGAATCGGCGGCCATCGCGGCATGCCGCGACACGAACGAAGTTGACGTCGCCGGCATGGCGGCGGCTTGCGGCGGCTGATCCAACTCGTCCGCATAGACCGGGCGGTAAACGTAGCCGTTGGGCCCGGTGGAGATGATCTGGTGACCGACGGTTTGTCGGGCGACGATCGGTGAGGGGAGCCAGCCGAAGTAGGCGCTCACGCTGTAGGGGTCGAGCGGCGCCGGGCCCAGTGGCCCGCCCAGCACTACCCGGTTGCGGACGCGCGATGGGTAGCCATAAAACTGCGCGTCGCCGGTGGCGGGCACAAAGGCCGCCGACACCGCGGCCACGACCAGCAACATCGTCAACGTGAGTTTCATCGCTCCATCCCTGTCCAAAGTGCGCGCTGTGCCACTAATCCACTAATCCCATCCTACGGCCGAAGCCCTTCCCGGGTCAACACGCCTGGTCTGAGCCGCATCATACGGTCATCTCCACCTTCGGCAGCGTGAACCAGAACGTGCTTCCTTGACCGGGCGTGCTTTCGACGCCGATCCGGCCGCCGTGGGCCTCGACGATCTCCTTGGCGATGAACAACCCCAAACCGGCACCTCCCGAATTGACGCCGGGCAGCCGAAAGAACTTCTCGAAAATCGCCTGCTGGTACTCTTTGGCGATCCCCGATCCCCCGTCGCGCACCTCGAACCGCAGTGCGTTGCCGTCGGGCCGTGCCCGCACCGTCACCAAGCTGCCGGTGGGGCTGTGGCGAATGGCGTTGGTCAAGAGGTTCGACAAAACCAGCCGCGACCGGTCGGGGTCGGCCAGAACTTCGCCCGCGTCGTCGAACGTGTCGTCCTCAAGCCGCACCCCCCGGCGTTCGGCCGCCGGCCGCTCGGCCTGGATGGCCGCGGCGATAAGCTCCGCGGCCCGCGTCGGTCGGCGGTCGACCTCGATCCGCCCCGACTGAATGCGGGCCAGGTCCAACAACTCGTCGACGATGGTTTGCAGCCGGGCACAGTCCTCGCGGGCGGCGTGCAACAGGTCGGCTTGTTTCTCGTTGACCTCGCCCGCCGCGCCCTCGGCGCAAAGATGAACCGCCATCCGCAACGACGTCAGCGGCGTGCGGAACTCGTGCGCCACCGTGGCCACCAGGTCGTTCTTGAGTTCGTCGAAGCGCCGCAGCCTGGTGACGTCTTGCAGGATCACGGTGACGCCGGACACCCGGCCGCTGGCCTCGTACACCGGCGTGGCCCGCGGCAACAAACAACGTTCGCCGTCGCCCAGCACCAACGAAACGGCCTCGTCGAAGCTCTTGGGGACGTAGGCGCCCTTGCCCTGCAAGACATGTTCCACAACCCGCTGAAGCACGGGCTGGAGCCTGGGCGCCACCTCGGGGGCCAGCTCGCCGGTGACCTGGCCGCCGCCGTGGGCATAGAGCGCTTCCGCGGCGTGGTTGCGGTTCAAGACGGCGCGATCGGCCGTGTAGATCAAGGTCGGGTCGGGGATGCTGTCGATGGCGGCCTGCGCGGCGCGTTGCGCCAAGAGCAGCTCACCCAGTGAGCTGCCGCGGTATTCGAGCAGGTGATCGGCCATGGTGTTGAAGCGCTGGGCCAAAAGCGCGATCTCGTCCCGGCCTACGATGTTGGCGCGGGCTTGGAAGTCGCCCTCGCCCAGCCGCTCGACGGCCTGGGTGAGCACGCCCAACGGCCGCAGCAGCCGACGGGTGAACAAGGTCGAAATGACGACGCCGGCGAGCAAGGCCGCGGCGGCGGTGGCCAGCATCGCAGCGCTCGTGTTTTTCGCCAGGTCGTGGGCTTCCTTGCTCTTGCGGTGCATCGCGTCCTGATTCAGAGTCAGGATCGCGTCGGCGCTGTTCTTGACCGCGATGAAAGCCCCTTCCAGCCGGTCGAAATACGTCTGCTTCAGCCGGCCGTCGTCGTCCAGTGCGAGAAAGGCCTCCAGCTCGCGCTGATAATCGGTCCAGGCCTTCCGCAGTCGCCTGGTGGCGGCGTCCTCACCGGCCTCCGTGATGTTCCCTTCCTGGACCTCCAGTTGTTTCTCGAAGGCGGGGCGCTGGTTTTCGAGCTGCGCGCGGGCCTTTTTCCGGTGTCCAGCCAGCAGGAACAGCGCGGCGCTGTCGATCCGCTCGACCGATTCCTTCATGCGCTGCGCGGCGAGCACGCTTTGGTAATTGTCTTTGAGAATGAGCTGAGTCTGTCCGCCCAGGCGCGATACGGAGCGCACCGCCACCGCGCCCACGACGACTAGCGCCAGCCCCAAGGGGGCCAAGGCCAAGAGCAGCTTGCCGCGCAGACTCATGGGTGGCGCTCCTCGTCGGGAAACGAAACGATGTGTACGTCGAAGCCCTCGGCTTCGTGAACGAAGCGATCCATCGCCGACGACCGCAGCAGCCGCCGCCACCAGGGCTGCCGGCCGCGGCCGATCATGATATAGCCCACGCCGTTGCCGCGGGCGAAATCCAACAGCGCCGACACCGGGTCGCGCGAGCGGAGCTTGACGACCTCGGCCCCCAGTTCGCGGGCCTTGTCGATCGTGGCCAACAGCCGCCGCTGGGCCTCGGAGTCGATCAACGTCGGCGCCTCGCGCGGCGTCTCGACGTAGACCACGTACCAATCGGTGTTGAGGCGTCCCGCGAAGCGCGAGCCGCGGCGCAACAACACCTGGGCATGCGGACTCGATGAGGCGACGCAAACCATGACACGCGCGTTGGGCCGCGGGTTGTGATCGGCGTCGCGCGAGGTCACGAGCCCCGAAACGGCCCGTTCGACCGTTTCCGCGACCTCGCGCAGGGCCAGTTCGCGCAGCGAAAGCAGGTGGTTCGGTTTGAAGAAGTGGTCGAGCGCCCAGGCCACCTTCTCGGGAGCGTAAATCTTACCGGCCCGGAGCCGGTCGAGCAGATCGTCCACGTCGAGGTCGATGTTCACGATTTGGTCGGCCTGTTTCAAGAACGTGTCGGGCACGGTTTCGCGGATCACCACGCCGGTAACCCGCTCGACGACGTCCTTCAGGCTTTCCAGGTGCTGGACATTGAAGGCGCAGATCACGTTGATCCCCGCGTCCAGGATGGCCAGCACATCCTGATATCGCTTGGGGTGCCGGCTGTTGGGAGCATTGGTGTGGGCGATTTCATCGACGATCGCCACCTGGGCGCGGCGGGCCAGTACGGCGTCGAGATCCATTTCCTCGACCGCCAGGCCGCGGTATCCGACGCGCCGCGTGGGCACGATTTCCAGTCCGTCGAGCAGCGTCGCGGTTTCAGCCCGCCCGTGCGTCTCGACGAGGCCGATCACCACGTCGACGCCGCGCTTCCGCAGCGCGTGGGCTTCCTCAAGCATGCGGTACGTCTTGCCCACGCCCGCCGCGAATCCGATGTAGAGCTTCAGCCGCCCGCGCTTGGCGCGCTCGACCAGCTCGAGGAAGTCTTCGGGACGTGGGCGTTCGGTCGTCATGCGGAAACTTCACTCATCGATGATATACTTCACGGTGGCTGGGGCAGAGCCTAAGCGATGCCCCGGTCGCTATACTGCACGCGGCCAGTCGTGGGATGGCCTTCCTAGGCCGTCCGCGCCGCCAACTCCTTTAGGCAGACGGCCTAGTTGGACAGCGCCACTTGTCTCAATGGGCAAAATGTCGGCACCATCAGGAAACGACTTACGTCGATTCATATTACCTAGCTTCTAAAGTGGCGCTGTCCAACTAGGAAGGCCGTCCCACTTGAAGCAAGTGTCTCATTCGTGGCCGCGTGAAGTATATCTAGCCGGTGCATCGCTTGCGCTCTCGCACCTGCGGCAACCACTTTCTCATGAGAAAATGTCTCATTTCCCGTCGCGTGCCGTATAATGAGGTTGATCATACCGTCGCAAATTCGGCGAGGGCACCAGGCAAGTCGAATACCGGGAGGAAATCATGGAACTGTCCTACGCATTCTTGGCGAACACCGCCGGTCAACTTCAGGACGGACGGCTTTGCATTTTTGGAGCGGACGTCGACGGGCTGGAGGCGACGTCGTTGCCCTTCGTCGGGCCTCCGCTGGCTTTAGTGGCCCGGTTGCTCCTGCGGCCAGGCGAACCGAGCACCGGACACAAGTTTCGGGTCGAACTGACGACGCCCAATGGTGAGCGCTTGCCCATGAGCGAGGACTTGGAGTTGAACGCGAAACGAAGCAGTCTAAATCCCGAAGGGCCGGCCGGGACGAGCATCGTGACGAACCTGATGGTAGGATTTCGGGAACTGGGCGCGTACCAGTTCCACCTGATCGTTGATGGGACCGAGACGCTGGCTTTGCCATTCTTCGTCAAGGCTGCAGCCTCCAAAGCCTACGATGGTCCGATTGCGGAAGCAAAACCGACCGTCGAGGCCGCATTGGTCGTCGAAGCCCATTTGGAAGACGCGGCGGCCGTCGAGGAACTTAAGCGCATCGTTCCTTCAAACGCGCGGCTGTTGGCTTTGGCAGCCAAGCGAGCTCCGCCGCCGGAATGGTTCGAACATGAAGAAGAGTCGCCGTTTTGAATGGGGGCGAAGCGATGCCGGCGATCGTGCAAGGCCGTGTCGTCTGGGCACTTTTGACAAGCCCCGACGGAAAGACCACGAAGAGACGCCCCGCGGTCGTGCTTACTTCCACGGAGGAAATCAAAGATGACGAGCCGTTTGCCGTGGTCGTCGGTTCCACGAGAATTGACGATCCTCTTCCGCCGAACAAAGTCATGTTGCCCTGGAACCGGGAGGGGACCACCAAATCGCGACTTCGGAAACCAACCGTCGTGGTATGCGACTGGCTTTGTTCGATTCGCAAACAGGACGTTGTTGAGTTCGGTGGGGTGTTGCCAGCTAAGCTGATGGTCGAAATCGCAAAGCGCAGTGAAACCACGGAGGCGCCCTAGTCGACACCGGCCAGTATCCTTTAACCCCCAACGCGCGGTCACTATCAATGAACCAACCTGAACAACCAAAACTCGGATGGGGGCCCAGGGCGGTCGTCGCGGCGCTCGCCCTGGCCACGGTCGCTTATTTGAAGTGGTGGCCCACCGCGCCGCGGCCGGAGCCGCCGACGCTTGACGCCGACGCTTCGGCGCAACTCGATGGACTGCGCGACAAGGCCAGCCGGCTACAAGCCGAAGGGAAGTGGAAAGAGGCCCAGGATGCCTGGGACAAGCTCTTGGAAGAGTCGCCCGCCGACGCCGACGACACCAATGACGCTTTGCGAGACGAAGCGCGACGCAATCTGCGGATTGCCGAACGGAACGCCCATCCGGAGACCCCGCCCGTTGCCGAATTGAAACTCCCCGAACCGCCGGCGGCAAAGCGCCCGACGAAGGTGTCCAAGGGCGACGTCGCCGAGTTCTATCCCGTCGGACGCACGGTGAGGAGCATCGCCTACTTTCACGCCAACGGCAAAGGGTCGAACACCGCTTGGGTGTTCAAGTCCGATGCCAGCTTCGATTACGAGTACCGTGTGGTCGTCGAGACCAAGGTCAAGGAGAACCGCGGTACGGCGGTCGTCTTCGAGCAGCACTTCAAGACCGTCGACGAGCTTCGCGCCGTCTCCGATCGGGAACTGGAATTCCATTTTCCCGACTCGCCGATCCTCAAGGTCGTGTGGGAGCAACTCGATGAAACGTTGTTGCCGTTGCACGCGGCCTACCGCGTGCTGAAGAAGGTCAAGCAACTCGCCGGCGCCGTCGACCCGCGCGGCCGGCGCGCATTGACCCGCTTCAACCGTTTTCTTAGCGAACGCGGCCAGGGCATCGGCGACGACCACTTGGAATTGGTCGAGCGCATCCGCGACCTGTCGGGTCAACGGCTGGAGATCGAATATGTTTCGGGACTCGGCGTGACCTACATCAAAGTGCTCGACGGCCGCCGGCTCGATCCCGATCTGCTGGACCGCGTCGCCCACGGGAGCAGCGCTTTCATGGACTACTTCATCGCCGAGGGCGCCAAGCGCGGCGCCGGCGAGGTGTTCACACCCAGCAGTCAGGACGTCGGGGGCCTGTTCAACTTCGGCGACGAGATCCGCGCGATTGGGACGATCGACCTGAAACAATCGTCCACGGGCGAACGAGCGGGCGGACAACCGACCGTACTTGAAATCATCGGCGGCGACATCGAGATCGAAGCGCCGGAAGAAGGCGCCGAGCAGCGATTGAAAATCGAGCCGATCAAGGGGACCGTCGACTTTTCAGAAGAGGCGAGGCTGGTGACACGGGCTCGCGCGTCGTGGCGTGCCGAATCGTTGTGGGCCACGACCGACCATCTCTTGTTCGGAACGACCAGCATTCACGACCTCTCGATCGAGACCTATTATGAGGCCGAGCTGGCGCCAATCGCCGACGGAGATGGGGCGAAGTGAGTGCTCCGAGCGATTCGCCGGCCATGTGGTTCGCCTGCCCGTCGTGCCACACGCTCTGCCACGATCGGCAATTAGCTGAATCCGCAAGAATTCAGGTGCCACCCGTAGCGGAATTCGTGAGCATTCCGGGGCACGTAGCTGAATCCGCTGGAATTCAGGGGACTTGCCCGCACTGCGGGCTGCCGCTCGGGTGGGTGGAGGAGACGCTTGAATTTCGTTCCGCGCTGGCGGTGGGCAACCGCGCATGGAGGCCTCGCCTGTGCCTGGTGGTCGAATGGCCCGGCGGCAAGACCGAAGTCCGGGCCAACGGCGACGGGCCGCTCGATTTGACGGTCGATGGCAAGGATCCGCTGCGCGTGAAGTTGGAGGCGGCTTGCGGTCCGCTGGCGATCGAAAACGCGGGCATTTCGCTCGAATTGCCGGGCGAGGTCCGCTTTTGCGAGCGGCGGCTCGTGGCATGGTTGGAGGCGGAGTTGACGTCCGCCCCCGCGCCGCGCCCGATCGGCCGGCTGGGTCAATTCAAGACGTTGAAGGAAGCCCGTGCGGCGGTGCGGTTCGGTCGCGACGCGGCCGATCCACGGCAAGACATGGTGCTGGCCGACGAGGGCGTATCGTTCCACCACGCCGTCGCCGTTTGTGCCGCCGCTCACGGTTCGTATTGGATCGCCGATGCCGGCTCGTCCGAAGGGACGTTCGTCCACGGCGAACCGATCGTGGCCTGGCGGCCGGCGATCTGGTTCAAATCGGGCCCTTCGCCTGGATCTTCAGCGAGGCCGATGGGCGGTTCGAGCCGGTGCGCGGGATCGAAGGAATGCGTCTCGATTTCGTCGAAGCCGGAGTGGCTGGGCGGCTCGGACCGCTTGACTTGAGCATCGCTCCGGGGCAGTTCATCGGTGTCGCCGGGCCCAGCGGCGCGGGCAAGTCGACTTTGCTCAAGGCGCTGATCGGAGTGCCGGGCCATCTTGAGCAGGGTCGCATTCTGGCCGACGGCCGTAATCCCGCCGACGATCCCGATGGGTTTCGCGGCAGGCTGGGCTACGTCTCGCAGGACAAGGCGATCCACGAGGATCTGACGCCTTTGCAAGTGGTCTCGTTCAGCGCGGCGTTCCGCGGCCGGCCCGGCCTCGATGCCTCGTCGCTCTTGCGGCAGGTCGGCCTGGAACGGACGCGCTGGAACGCCCGCGTGGGCGAGCTCAGCGGCGGCCAGGAAAAGCGCGTGCGGATCGCGGCCGAGCTGGTGAACACGCCCGGCTTGCTGGTGCTCGACGAACCCGGCAGCGGACTCGACTGGGCGCGCGAGGAAAGCCTCGCCCGGCTGCTCAAGACGCTCAGCCATCGTGGCTGCACCGTGATCGTCGTGACCCACAACCTGAACCGCCTGGCCGACTTCGGCCGGGTATTGATTCTGCGCGGAGGGCAAACCGTTTTCGACGGTCCCCCGGAAACTTTGCGCGAACAAACCCCGTCGGGCAATCTGGCGGAGATTGATTTCGACAGATTGGGCACAGCGTCAAAGCAGCAGGTTCAGGAGCCAGGAGTCAGGAGCCAGGAGGAAAGGAGGGATGGGAAACGAGGCCAGGCGAAGCGGCCTCGTGCCTTGTCCATTAACGGCTGGCTCGCACAAGCGGTTCTGCTCGTCCGTCGCGAAATGGCCCTGATCCGCAACCGGCGTACGGAGTGGGACCTGCCACACGTGCTCGTGCCGTCTTTCGCCGTGCCGCTTTGCTTCGCCACGGCTTTGCACATGGCGATCAAGCCGGACGACAAGACGATGCTCGGCTTCTTGAGCGTGCTTTCGTGCGTTTGGATGGGGGCCAGCCTGGGCCTGATGTCGATCGTCAGCGAACGCGAAGTATTCGATCATGAACGGCTCCTTTTTCTTCGCGTGGGACCGTACGTGACCGCCAAAATGATCGTGCTGGGCACCCTGTCGGTCGTGCAAACGCTGGTCTTCTTCACCGCGCTCGTCGCACTGCGCCGCACGCCGTTGTCAGATGGAATGCTCTTGGGTGGTTTCCGGCCAGCCCTGGTCCTGCTGCTCGTTGGACTGGCTGCCCTGGGCCTGGGGCTTGTGATTTCGGCGGCCGCGAAGCGCAACAAGCCGCTCCCGAATTTCATTCTGCCTCTGGTGATGATCGCGCAGATGCTCTTCAGCGTCCAAGTGGCCGGCAATGGCAAAGAGGAGTTTTTCCTCGCCTACGGAGAGTTTCACGCCCACCAATGCCGCGACCGCGCGGCCCACGCCAGCCGACGGCGGGCCGAACGCTGGTTAGCCGTGGCCGACGAAACCGCCGGGCTGGAGCCAGGCTGGTATTGCAGCGATTGCCCTCCGAAGAAACCCTCGAAGAAGCCATTATCGCCCGACACCGACGCGAACCAGGATCGTTTTCGCCCCAAGCTGGCGGCGGCGCTGGGTTCGTACCTGACCATTTCACGTTACGGTGACATCGCCCTGCGAAGCTTCGCTTACTTCGACGACGACGAACGAGTGTTCCTTGGCGAATCGGACCCGAATCCGACCGGCCGATTGCCGAGGCAGGTACGGTTCGGCTATCGTCGTTGGCGCGTCGAGGCCCTCGGCATACTGGCAGCCTTGATCGTCGGCTTTCCCGCGGCGGCTGCGGCCGTGCTTTGGTGCCAGACCGCACCGCGTCAAGGCCGAAATCGAATAAGTGCCTATCAGAAAACTCGCGCATGATGGGTCGTCTTTCGCTCCGCGAAAGGGCGTACTTTCGCGGAGAGGCTGTGAATTTTTGATTTTTGAAACCTTTTGCCACCTGGCGCGTACTTATCTGTAGCCGATCCGTTTTTTCGGCCGCACGAGGCAAGGAGTTG
>DATKSN010000087.1:0-35964 GCA_035531595.1 Pirellulales bacterium
CTTCGCGCGGGGGCAGCGTCCGCACACTTGTGGGGGGTAACGTACCACGTCACGCTCAAGGCGCTTGGACTGCGGACTCCGACAAACGGGGCACAAGCCCGCGCCCCTACGCGGCGCTGCCTAGAAACTGAGCACCAAAACCGCCCGCGGCGCCCGCTGAAACGACTGGCAAATCGGAAGAAATCCTTGACGCGAAAATCTGTTTTCTATGGATTTTCATAGGGCTTTTTCGTTTGGCGGTTCCTGCCTCTTGGCTCATCGCGCTCATCGCTTTGGCGGCGGGCTGCCTACAGTTTGAGCAGCTCTGCCCATAAACTAGGCACGACCTCAGCGTGGCAATCCGGCATCATTTCGACGGTGGGCGGCCCCACCCGCGATGCCGGGCGCGCGGACTGGCGACCGCCGCGCGCCCTAGCGGCCCATTCGGTTCGTATTTTTCGGCGAAATCGCTGCAATGGCCGCCGATGGGCCCGGCTGCGGGCCGATCGCGGTTGCGGACGCCGGAGGGTCGTGATGGCCTTGCCACCGCCCCGGGTGGCCCCGCCGCCGCCGCCGCCGGCCATGCCGCCCGCCTGCGCAGCCGCGAAGTGAAGCGGTAAAAAGTGTCATCGTCATCGATACCACGGACCAATGACAACCTGACCTCGAACCCTATGGCATTCTACCGCTGTACGTTCGTGCGGGCAAGAGGCGGTCGCCAAAAAAACAGCGGCCCGCTTCAATGCGCCTACTTCATCCGCCCACCGTGGCCGCGCGCCGACAGCCCAGACCCCACCCCGCTTGTCGGGGTCGGTGAGGCAGATGACGTGCTACCGCAAACGGGATGCTACAATGTCGCCCCATGATCGACCGCGCCGCCTTACTCGCCGACCTGCGGAAGCTGCTCCAGCGGCTCGAAACCGACCTGCTTGAGCGGAGCGAGTCGGCCGAGGCGCCCCAGGTGGGCTGGACGCTGCGCGCCGATCATGAACAGGCCAAGGCGGCGGCGAGGACGGCGCAGAATTACGAGGACTGGCGCGGCGATGCCATCACCCAGGCGGCGGCGGCCTGGGTGCTGTCGTGCGTGTTCGTGCGGTTTCTCGAAGACAACCAGCTCATGGCGCCGCCGAAGATCGCCGGCCCCGGCCAGCGGCTGCGGCAGGCGCGCGACGAGTGGGAATTGTACCTGGCCCAAACCCCGCAGCCGAACGAGCGCGACTATCTGCTGAACGTTTTCGACGCGCTGGCGAACCTGCCGGGCACCAAGGATGTGTTCGGGGTCCATAACCCGATCCGCGAGCTGCCCAACTGGCTTTCGGGCGACGCCGCCGCGGCGCTTTTGCAGTTCTTCCAAACGATCAATGCGGAGACCGGGCTACTCGTCCACGATTTCACTGATCCGGATTGGGATACGCGGTTCCTGGGCGACTTGTACCAGGACTTATCCGAGGCCGCGCGTAAGAAGTACGCCTTGTTGCAGACCCCGGAGTTCGTCGAGGAGTTCATCCTCGACCGTACGCTCGATCCGGCCCTCGATGAGTTTGGCCTCGACGCGCCGCCGGTTATCGACAGGGTGGGCGACGTAATCACTCCGGCCGGCTTCCGCATGATCGACCCGGCCTGCGGCAGCGGGCACTTCCTGCTGGGCGGTTTCCGCCGCATCCTCGACCGCTGGCAAAAGCGAGAGCCGGCGGCCAAGACCCGCGACCTGGCGCAGCGGACGCTGGACTGCATCTACGGCGTGGACGTGAACCCCTACGCCGTGGCCATTGCCCGCTTCCGGCTGTTGCTGGTGGCCATGCGGGCCTGCGGCATTACGCGGCTGGCCGATACGCCGGCGTTCCAGGTGAATCTGGCCTGCGGCGACTCGCTGTTGCATGGCCCCGGCTCGGCGGTGCAAACGACGCTCGGCGACATCGCCGAGGTGCATCATGCCTACCAGCCCGAAGATTTGCCGCTGCTGCGCAAGTATTTGACTCCGGGGATGTACCACGCGGTCGTCGCCAATCCGCCCTACATCGTGCCGCGCGATCGCGCGTTGAACGAGGCCTATCGGCGGCGCTACGAGTCGTGCCATCGGCAGTATTCGCTGGCCGTGCCGTTCATGGAGCGAATCTACCGGCTTGCCATCTGCCCGAGCGAGGGAAAGCCGCGGGGTGAGGGGGCCGGCTACACCGGCCAGATCACGGCCAACAGCTTCATGAAGCGCGAGTTCGGTAAGAAGCTGATCGAAGAGTTTTTGCCGCAGATCGACCTGACGCACGTCATCGACACGAGTGGGGCCTACATTCCCGGCCACGGAACGCCGACCGTGATCCTCTTCGGTCGCAACCGCCAGCCGGTGGCCAGCACGATCCGCACGGTGATGGGAATCCGTGGCGAGCCGAGCACGCCCGACGACCCGTCGCGGGGCTTGGTGTGGTCGGCGATCATCGCCCAGATTGACCAGCCGGGCTCGCAGAGCGAGTTCGTCAGCGTGAGCGACTCACCGCGCGACAATTTTCACAAGCACCCCTGGTCCATCGGCGGCGGTGGTGCAGCCGAATTAAAGGAGCAACTCGATGAGACGGCAACGAGTTCACTCGCTGATCTCGTCACGGAAATTGGATTCCTAGTCATTACCGGTGAGGACAACGTCCTCCTAGTTGAGCACGACGTTCCAAAGCGGCAAGGACTGCGACGGACAAGGCCTCTCGCGGATGGCGAGGTTGTGCGGGATTGGTGTTGCGAAACAAAGCTCGTTGTTCTTTGGCCGAATGATCTCCATGGAAATCGGCTCTCAGAAGATGTAGTTCACGACCATATCGCTTACCTATGGCCCTACCGAACCTCGCTTAAAGAACGGAAAGCATTCGGAATACCCGTCGAGCAGAAGGGCATTCCGTGGTGGGCGATTCGAGAGGTCTATCCCTCCAAGCTCCGTACACCCTTGTCGATCGTGTTCGCGTTCGTCGCGACCCACAACCACTTCGTGCTGGACCGAGGAGGCAAGGTCTTCAAACAATCCGCGCCGGTCATCAAGCTGCCGGTTGACGCCACAGAAGACGACCACCTTGGCCTCCTCGGCCTCCTCAATAGCTCCACGGCCTGCTTCTGGATGAAGCAGATCTTCCATGACAAGGGAAGCACTGTCGATGCACACGGCGCGCGCCAAACCACCGTCGCATTCGAGAACTTTCGCGAGTTCACCGGCACCGGTTTACTCAAGTTCCCGCTTCCTTCCGAGCGTCCGCTGACTTTCTCGCAGGGACTCGACGAACTGGCAATACAACGAGAACAGTTCTTACCCGCGTGCATCCTGCGTTCGAGCGTTCCCACACGCGAGACGTTCGCCACGGCCCGCGCAGCCGCGGAGGAAACACTGGGCCGGATGATCGCCGGTCAAGAGGAACTTGACTGGGAATGCTACCAGCTTTACGGGCTGATCGACGATGACCTGTGTTACGGGCCGCGGCAGGCGGCTCCGGCTTCCTCGGCGGTTCCAACAACGGGCTTACGCCGGGGCACCCGCGCAGTGGGTCGGCTCGCCTTGCCGCCGGTGGCCCTCGGCCAGCGCGCGTTCGAGATCGTGATGGCCCGCAAAATGGCGGTCGGAGAACTGCAGACGACGTGGTTCGAGCGGCATGGCTCGACGCCGATCACCGAACTCCCCGCTGAGTGGCCCGACGACTACCGCCAATTGGTGGAACGCCGGATGGCGTTCATTGAACGCGACCCGAACATTCGCCTGATCGAACAGCCCGAATACAAACGCCGCTGGAACACGGAGCCGTGGGAATCGCAACTCGAACGCGCGCTGCGCGATTGGCTGCTCGACAGGCTGGAGAGCTACTTCGACTTCGATGGACGGATGCAGGAGATGGTGAGTGGCGAGGGGTCCGTGGTGGGTGGTCAGGCCGCGGAGCCGCGCGGTGGGCAAGCGGGCGGGCGAGCGCGGCTGGGCGAACCGGCCGCGGACACCCACTTGCTGAAAGCGATTCAACTGGTTTCCGTCGCCAAGCTGGCCGACGTGGCCCGGCAGGACGCCGAGTTCCTGCAGGTCGGCGAACTATACAAGGGCGACGAAGCGTTCGACGTGCAAGCCCTCGTCGCGGGCCTCGTCGCCGCCGAATGCGTCCCGTTGCTCCCCGTGCTCCGCTATAAAGCCAGTGGCCTGATCAAGCGCGGGACATGGGAGCGGACCTGGGATCTCCAACGGCGGGAAGACGCCATTGATGCCCGCACGAAACTGCCGAGCGCCGACCCGCAACACCTGTCCGACGACGCCGCGCGTGACCTGAAACAAAAGCAGGTCGGCGACATCCCGGTTCCGACCAAGTACGACTCAAAAGACTTCCTCGGCGGCAGCTTCTGGCGTCTCCGCGGCAAGCTCGACGTGCCGAAGGAGCGCTGGGTGAGCTTCCCGCACTGCGAGGGTTCCGACGGCACGCTGGTGATTGCCTGGGCGGGCTACGACCACCTGCAACTGGCGCGGGCCATCAGCGCTTACTACGTTGACGTGCAAGAACGGCTCGGCGGCCGGGACGACCCGCGTCTCGCGCCGCTGTTGGGCTGCCTGGTCGAGCTGCTGCCGTGGATCGAGCAGTGGCACAACGAGCCCGACGCCGCCTTCGATCGTATGCGCATGGGCGACTATTTCGACGGCTTCATCAGCGAAGAAGCCCGCCAGATGGGCAAAACGGTCCCCGAAATCACGGCCTGGGAGCCGCCGAAGAAGGCCGGGCGACGGGGAAAGTGAAGCGGAAAGCCACGGAGGAACACGGATAAGGAGGCGAGGATGAGCGTACGGAGCAACGGGCCAACTGCGGCACCGTGACCGTGTAGAATCGGCAGGAACGCGGCAAAACGGCCGGGACGGAGGGGTAGATGAACCGGCAGGCAGTGCAGGGTGTCAAGAGGAACGAGAGCGAAAGCCGAGAAAGACGTTGGCCTCGCAGCACCGATCTGGGTGCCGCGAGGCGTACAGGGCCAATCGGGGCCATTGAAAAGGCGTCGCAACCGTACAACAATGGACGGTTTATACGATCGACGGTATTCGACAGAGCGCAAGCAACCGGAAATCCGAGGTGCCGGCATGGCAAACCGAGTGGTTTTCATAGCGGGATCCCCAGCCGACCTGATGCGGTCCCGGATCGTCCCGCCGCAGATGATCGACGACCTGCGAAAAGTCTCCGGGATTCCGATCGCGGAGATCGAGGAGATCGCGCAACGGCTGGAATGCGAAGCCGGCTTTCTGGCGGACGACCGGCTATCGGAGATCGTCGCCACCTGCGTTGCGGGTGACGGAGAACGGTCGGCGGCGACGAGCGCGCTCATGAACTTGCGTGCCGAGCATCTGGATCAGACCTTGCAGACGATGCAAGAGTGGCGTGAGGCGGAACCGCAAAACGCCGAAAGTTTTTCGACCGAAACGCTCGACGCTCTTCGGCAAAGGCTTCGGAGTTTGATCCGTGTCTACCCCGCGCAGGAGAGAGCCCGCAAGGCTGCGCGTCTGCGAGCGGCTGTGGGGAGCACGGTTGAACATGTCGAGATCCTCTGCGATGCTCGGCCGGTGTTCAACAAGGACCGGGACCGCATCGAAGGTCTGTTCCCCGTCGTGCTGCTGAAGCTGCAATACGAGCGTCAAAACGAACAGACTGAGGTTGTGGAACTTGTCCTCCGTCCGGAAATTCTGCGGGACTTACTAGATAAGTGCGAAAAGGCGCGGCAGAAATTGAACGTGCTGCGTGAGTCGATCGTCGATTGGGTTCCCGGCGGATTGGGCGAATCGTCTTGATACGTCATTTAGCGGAGCAGTAACAACATGGCCCACGATACCTACCAGTTCATTGACGAAGAACTGCTCCGTTGGTTTCGAAAAAAACACGTCCGGCAAATCGAAGTGCAACAGGGCTGGGGAACGGCCGTTGCGCCTATCGAGATTCGTTCTGGAGCCGTCATTCCATATATTGGATTACCTGGCGCCTTTCTGATTCAGGCGAATACGGCCCAAGGTCTTCTGATGTTCGGGCCAACAATCGAAACCAAATTCGACGCGCAGTCGGAGCCAGGGTTCGACCCAGCCAAAATGCCGCCCACGACCGTCACAATCAATTGGGTACAGCCCCCTCCGCCCAGGAAACTCGGGTCATCGGTGCAGCGTCACGGCGCTGAACAGCCCACGATCGCCGGTGAATTCCCTCAAGCAGGGCTTTCGCCCGACGAAATCCTATCGCGGCTCAAAGACCCCACGCTGGCGGACGCGGAACTGCGACGTGTGGTCATCGAGATCGAGGTCGTGCCACTTTCCGGCCCCGAGAAGTCCGAGGTGCTGCCGCTGCTGCGCAACTTCATCGAGCGGCGTCGGGACAGCCAAAGTCATGACGACCTCGTGGCGGTCGGCGCGGCCATTCGCAAGTTGGTGGCCAACATCGATGCGGCGGAAATCGGCACCGTCGCCCTGCTGCTCGAACCCGGCCATCAGGCGTCGGTTCCCTTGGAGGTCGAGCTGGAGCTGACGAAATCGATCGTGCGCAAGCTCGCCGCCGCGCCGCCGCGCCGCCGCGAATCGACGACGGCGAGCAGGGGTTGGCGGACCACTTGATGGACCTTGCAAGGGCTTACTTGAACGACCGGTTATTGGTGCGAGATAAATACAGCGCCGTCGCCCTCAACGCCGTGCTTGGACTGCTCCTCTTGCGCAGCCACCACGTTGCCGAACTGTTCGACCGACTGGCGATGTTGCACCAACGTTGGTTCGTCGAGCTCGCCGCGCGGCGCGCCGGCTGGCTCAAGGACGATGTTGAGAAGCGGTGCGCCGGCGACGTTGCGGCGACGATGACCAGGTCATTGGCCAACCTCGTCCAGCAATTTCAAGAGCGGTCCAATTAAAGGGGAGCCGTTATGCCGGCGCAGCGTCTCCGGGGCCTCCCGGTGTCTCTCGGCAAATACGACGTCGTCGGGCAAGATTCCGGGTCGATCCCGCTTTTTGTCCGGCACATCGGCCTGGCCGATGAGCAGCGAACGGATTTCGGGTTGGAAACGGAGACTTCGACCTCGACGGACGGATGGGGGAAGTGGTGAGTGGTGAGGGGAGGCGGGCCGACCCGCTGCGCGGGTGCCCCGGCGTAAGCCCCCCGGTGATTCAGGTGAGTGGCGAGGGGTCCGTGGTGGGTGGACCACCTGCAACTGGCGCGGGCCATCAGCGCTTACTACGTTGACGTGCAAGAACGGCTCGGCGGCCGGGACGACCCTCGCCTCGCGCCGCTGTTGGGCTGCCTGGTCGAGTTGCCGCCGTGGATCAGGCAGTGGCACAACGAGCCTGAGGCCGCCTTCGATCGTATGCGCATGGGCGACTATTTCGACGGCTTCATCAGCGAAGAAGCCCGCCAGATGGGCGAAACGGTCCCCGAAATCACGGCCTGGGAGCCGGCGAAGAAGGCCGGGCGACGGGGAAAGAAAATCGTCTAGCCCTGATTGCCTAGCCTTCCACAACCACGACCGATCTGCGATAATGCCAAAACATAACTCCCAACTGACAAAAGACTCAAGGCGAGGGGCGCCGAATGATTCGCGGCGACTTCCCGCACCGCGGCGGCCCGAAGCGGGAGGTTGTCTAATGGCCTCACCCAGCTTAGAATGGGAATCGACCTGGACGGAGGACAAGGCAACGCAGAGGTGTGACCCGAACGCCGATCCAGGGGCGGAGACCGGAACCGAGGCGAAAAAACACCCCTTCGCCCCACCGCTCCGCTGGCTCGCGCCCCCTATTCTGGAGAAGAGCGGGCCAGATGATTCTTGGCCGCAACGATTGCGGATCGGAAACCCCACCGCTAGACTGGCGGACGCCACAGGTGCCACAGGTTGCTTGACCGAACTTGGGATGAAACGAACCGGCGCCTGGGAAGGAAGGTCGTTACGAGTTGAACTCACATGCCCTTAGAAAAGGGCGGACTAAATCACCGCCGCGGCGGACCCTTTATGCCTGAGCATCAACTGGAGTCGGAGGGCTTCTCGATCGTAGTGCTGGGGTCGTTCAATCCGACCATCTTCCAGCCGCTGTGGTTTTCCGCTAACAACCTCATCCCCTCGGAAGAAGCAAGCGGCCCGGATACCAAAATACAGATTATTCACAAGAACGCAACAATTTTCAGTACGGAATGGTTCTCGCTGCAGGTGACCGACAGTAACTTCACGCTTCAGACCAGCGACCCCACTAAGTCGCAACCGCTGCGAGACCTTGCTGTTGGCACTTTCAAAGTCCTGGAGCATACGCCGTTAACTGTATTCGGGCTAAACAGGTACGGACATTTTCAAATGCCGTCTCGCGAGAAATGGCATACATTCGGCCGCCATTTTGCGCCAAAGGCTTCTTGGAGTGCGATATTGAAGGAACCAGACTTGAAATCTCTGGTGATTGAAGGCAAGAGAGCGAATTGCGCCGCTACGATCAACGTCACAATTCAACCATCGATTATAGTCGATCCGGGAGTCTTCATAGCCGTGAACGAGCAGCACAATCTTCTTGAGCCAAAGGACACGACTTCAGCGGATTGCAACAGGCGTTTCTTGGAATTACTTCAAGGTTCTTGGGGTGATTTCCTGCAGTACGCGGCGAATGTTTACAAACATCTTTTCTCCGAGTACATGACTCCGAGTGCGCGCGCATCCAGGAAAAAGAGAGGCTGAACCGTGGCGACAACAGCGTTCGATGGACAGTTCGGGCGCGAGCGCTTCCGTGACCCGGATGCGCCCGCTGGTGGTCACGAAACCACCCAACCAATCGAGATCGGTATTTTGCCTGCCCCATCTCCCAAGGCATTGAAAAAAGTACAGGGCGATAATGACGTGCCCTCAACTGAACGCAGGCAAGAGGCTATTCAGGACGTCGATCCGCTCATTCGTCTCACGCCGGGATCGCCGGAACGCCGGTTCCATGTGCTGCAGCAATGGGAATGTGTCGTGGATGGAATTGAAGGGGATTCGTTCACGGCGGATTTACTGGATTTGACAGACCCTTCCAAGCCGCGTGAGATCGTGGAAATCCCGCTCATCGAGATTAGCGAGGCCGACCTCGCTCTTCTCTTGCCTGGCGCGGTCTTTTATTGGATTCTTGGCTACGAGATCACGAGAGGCGGACAAAAACGTCGGGTTTCTGAAATTCGAGCGCGCCGAAATCCCAAATGGTCGCAGCGCGCCATTGACGCGGTCACAAAACGGGGCGAAGAACTGTACAATCGGCTGAAAGGCAATGGCGAAGACAACTCCACCTAGAGCCGTCGAGCTTGAACTTTCGTTGTTTGGCCCCGGCATAGGCGAATGTCTTGTCGTTCACCTTGGTTCCGGGTACTGGATGGTCGTTGATTCCTGCCTGGACCAATCAGGCGACAAGCCCGTTGCGCTTGCGTACCTGGAGCAGCTCGGCGTTGACGTTAGCCGCCAAATCAAGCTTGTTGTAGTAACCCACTGGCACGACGATCATATCCGAGGGATCAGTCAGGTTCTTCAGCGCGCTTCGTCCGCGAGATTTGCGTGTTCCGCCGCGATTCAAAGTAAAGAGTTTCTCGCATTGGTATGCGCTCACGACGAAATCAAGCTCGTCGAGCACACGTCGGGTTTTTCCGAGCTGGCGGAGGTTTTGGCGATTTTACAAGCGCGGACGCCGGGGCCTTTCAGGAGTGGGCCGGACTTCTGGGCAATTGAGGGCCAATGCCTTTATTCGGGGGCCCCGACGGATGACGTCGAAGTTCACGCCTTGAGCCCATCGTCTCAGACAGTCACCGATTCGAAGGGCGGGCTCGGAACCCGACTTCCATTGTCGGGAGAGCCTATCCGCAGGTTCGCGGGTGTGGCACCGCACGACCTTTCGGTCGCATTGCTCGTGAAGACGACCGACATGCACCTTCTACTCGGCGCCGACCTTGAGAATGGGCGTGACGATCGGCGTGGATGGCGAGCGGTCGTCGGCTCCGCCGTCCGACCCAAAGTAATGAGCAGCGGGTACAAAGTCGCGCATCATGGCTCTCAGAATGCCGATCTGGAGGAACTATGGACTACGTTGGTGGCGAAAAACTCGCGCGCCGTCCTTACACCGTATGCGCGAGGCCGCAAACCCCGACCAGCCGACGACGATGTCCGCCGCATCAAAGCGAAGACCCCACATCTATACTGCACTGTTTGGCCAGCCACAGAACGTCCGCCGGGGAGAAATACCGATAGAACAATGAACCAAATGACCCGTTTTCGCCGAGCGGTCTCGAAGCGTCCTGGACACATCCGGTTGCGAGTACCGTTCCGGGGCAGTCTTGATGATATTTCAATTGAGTTGTTTGACGGCGCACGGCGATTGTGAGTGCGTGACCATGACCCTCATCAAAGACCTCATCAGCATCCCCGAGCATGTGCGGAAGGGGGACTTCGTCCTCAAGCTGGTCGAGGACATTGGCCGGCCCCATGTGGTGCTCGACAATTACGTCGTCACGCCCGAGTTGGCCAGGTGCTACGACTTGGCCTTGATGTTGATCCGTAGCGCCGTCCAAGGACGCACCAGCAAGGCCGCTTACTTGCACGGCAGCTTCGGCAGCGGTAAGAGCCACCTGATGGCCGTGCTGCACGAGATCTTGCAGGGCAATCCGGACGCGCGCGGCATCGCCGAGCTGGCCTCGGTCATCCAGAAGCACAACGAATGGCTCGCGGGCAAGAAGTTCTTGCTCGTCCCGTATCACATGCTCGGCGCCCACGACACCGAGTCGGGTATCCTCGGGGGCTACGTCGAGTTCATGCGCCGCGCGCACCCAGAGGCGCCCGTCGCGCCGGTCTACATGTCGGCGGCGATCATCAGCCAGGCCGCGGCCGAACGGGCCAACTACGGCGACGGGCCGTTCTTCAAGCGGCTCAACGCCGGCCAAGGCGGCGGCCAGGCCGGGGGCGGCGATGGCTGGGGAGAGCTGGACGCGGCCTGGGACGCGGCCTCGTTCGAGGCGGCGGCCGCCGCCCCGCCCGACTCGGAGTTGCACCTGCGGCTGGTGAGCACGCTGCTCAAGACCGTGGCCACGGCGCAGGTCGAGGTCATCAGCCAGCGGGGCGGCAACTTCGTGCGGTTCGATAAGGGGCTGGAGATCATCAACCAGCACGCGGCGCAGCTCGGCTACGACGCCCTGATCTTCTTCCTCGACGAGCTGATCCTCTGGCTGTCGCAGAACTCGGCGGACCTGGGCTTCATCAAACGCGAGGCGGCCAAGCTCACGAGCCTGGTCGAGTCGCAGTCGGCGGATCGGCCGATCCCGTTGGTCAGCTTCGTAGCCCGCCAACGTGATTTGCGGAAGCTGGTCGGTGATCATGTTCCTGGCGCGGAGAAGCTCAGTTTCAGCGACTCGCTCGATTTCCAGCAAGGGCGGTTCGACACGATCACGCTGGAAGACCGGAACCTGCCGGCGATCGCCGAGCGCAGGGTGCTGAAACCGAACAGCCAGGCCGCGAAAGACGAACTCGACGCGGCCTTCGCCGAGACGGCGCGGATGAAGGACAACGTGATGAACATCCTGCTGACCCAGGAGGGCGATCGGCCGATGTTCCGCAAGGTGTACCCGTTCAGCCCGGCGCTGGTGCAGACGTTGATCGCCGTTTCCAGCGTCCTGCAGCGCGAACGGACGGCCTTGAAAGTCATGATCCAACTGCTGGTCGACCAGCGGGAGACGCTCAAAGTCGGCGAGCTCATCCCGGTGGGCGACTTGTTCGACGTGGTGGCGCACGGCGACGAGGCCTTCAGCGCGGAGATGGCCATCCATTTCGACAACGCCAAGCGGCTCTATCACCAGAAGCTGCTGCCGGTGTTGGAACGGCGGCACGGTATTCGCCGAGAAGACGTGGAGCAACTCGATTACAGCGACCCGAAGCGGGCGTCGTTCCGCAACGACGACCGGCTGGTCAAGACGCTACTGTTGTCGGCGCTGGTGCCGGAGGTCGAGTCGTTGCGGGGGCTCAACGCCGAGAAACTCGCCGCGCTCAACCACGGCACGATCAAGGTTCCGATCCCGGGGACCGAGGGGAAGGAGGTCTTGCGGCGCATCAAGACCTGGGCGGCCGGCGTGGGCGAGATCCGCATCGGCGAGGAAGCCAACCCGACGATCACCGTGCAGCTCTCGGGCGTGGACACCGAGAGCATCCTGGCGCAGGCCGGCGGCGAGGACAATCACGGCAATCGGGTCCGGCGTGTCAAGCAGATGCTTTACGAGCAGTTGGGCATCGTCGGCGAGGGAGAGTTGGAGCAGTATCACGAGTTCCTCTGGCGGAACACCAAGCGCCACTGCGTCGTGCTGTTCAAGAACGTCCGCGAACTGCCCGACTCGTCGCTGGAGAACACGGGCGCCGATTGGAAGCTGGTGATCGACTTCCCAGTTGACGAGCAGGGACACGGCCCGCGGGATGACCTGAGCAAGCTGCAGAGCTTCGCCTCGACGCACCCCGAAGGGGCCAAGACACTCTGCTGGGTGCCGTCGTTCTTCAGCCCCGACTCGCAGCGGGATCTGGGCACGCTGGTGATCTTGGAGCACATTCTGACCGGCGAGCGGTTCGGCCAGTACGCCAACCACCTGTCACCGCAGGATCGACAGACCGCCAAGTCGCTCTTGGAAAACCAGCGGAGCGTGCTCAACCAGCGGGTGCGGAACCATCTGGACGCCGCCTATGGGCTAGACGCGATGACGCCGGGGTCGCTCGACACCACGCGCGATTTGGAGCTCGGCGAGCACTACGTGTCGCTCGAACCGGGCTTTGCGCCGCAGCCGCCCGTGGCCGCGGACCTGGGCGGGGCGGTGCGGCATTTGCTGAGCCAGGCGCTGGCGCATGAGTTCCCGGCAGCCCCCCACTTCGACGCCGAGATCAAATTGGGCGTGCTCAAGAAGGTGCAAGAGTTGGTGATGCCTGCCACGCAGGCCAGCGAAGATCGGTTGGCGATCGAAAAGACGCAGCGGCAACTGCTGCGACAGGTTGCCAACCCGCTGAACCTGGGCGAGATGGGCGCGGACGCCACCTACTTCGTGCTCGGTCAGCATTGGAAGACGCACTTCGGCCGCAAGGCCGAGGCCGGCTCACAAGTGACCGTGGCGCAACTGCGTCGCTGGATCGACGAGCCCAAGCCGATGGGCCTGCCCAAGGAGGCGCAGAACCTGATCATCCTGTTCTATGCGGCTCAAACCAATCGCACCCTCTTCCGCCACGGCGGCCCCTATGATGGCGCCACGCTGCAGAACATCCCCGATGACTGCGAACTGCGGACGGTGGACTTGCCGACGTCCGCGGACTGGGAGCTGGCAACGCGGCGGGCGGCCAGCATTTTCGGGTTGACGCCGCCGCGGTTGTTGAGCGCCGCCAACGCCGGCAGCGTCAGCAAAGAACTGAAGACAAAGGCCGGCGAGGCGCGGGGGGGCTGCCAGGGTTACCATCAGCGGCTCAGCGAGCGGTTCGTGGAGTTGGGCATGCGGCCGGAGGGCGCCGACCGCCTGAAAACGGCGATCGCCAGCCAGACGCTCGTGGACCGGCTGCACACCGCCGAGGCTGGGGCGATCATCCGCCTGCTGGCGGCGGCCGACATCGCCACGAGTGAGGCGGCGATGGCCGAATGCGTCAGCAAGGCGGTGGAACTGGATAGCAACCTCAATACGGCCAACTGGGACCTGTTCGAGGCGATCGGCCGACTCAGCGACGAGCGGCAGGCCGTAGCCCAGCAGATTCTGGCCGAGTTGCGCGCGGCGCTGGCCGGCGATGAGCACGTGGCGCAGTTGGCTTCCGCCCTCAAGGCGGCCCAGGCCAAGGCGGTACGGCTGTTGACCAGGCCCGATGACAAAACGCCACCCAAACCTCCGCTGGTCCCACCCGTAAAGCCGCCTGTCGTGACGGGCAAGAAGGTCGTCGAGCAAGGAACCCGCGAAGGCTTGTCGCTGCAGGCTGCGAAGGAAATGCTAGCCGACCTGACTGACCAGGCGCAACCGGGCCGGATGGTGCGGATCAACCTGAGCTGGTCAATTGAGGAAGGAGGCGACAAGTGACCGCCGCGACTCCGACGTTCAACCAGATCAAAGCCCGCGTGGCCGCCGTCCGCCAGAAGGCGCCGCACGCCAAGGTCGTTGGCATCCATTCACTGGGAAGCTGGACTGGCCAGTCGCAGGAGCGCGACGGAGACCTGGCCTATGTCGTCAACCAGTGTGACTCGCCGCTGGCGATGCGTCAGGCCCTGCGGCAGCCAACCGCCGAGGGGACGATCAAGATCCTGATCACGCCGCTTGACGACAAAGACCTCAGCGAAGACATCCTGCTGCGTCTGGCCAAGCAGCGGTTGTTTTCGATCAACTCCTGGGAGATGGTCCGCAATGAATTCCAGGCCCACACGGTTGATCCACGCTTGGCGCACTCTACCTGGATCGCCGAGTCCCTGCTGGAGTTGCGGCCCCCTGAGGGTTATCCCGCGGCCCGTGGCGGGTTTCTGGATGCCGAGACGATCTGGCCGTTGCTGCTCAAGCAGTCGATTGGCCTGGCGGCCGAAGCTCCCGATTCGACGGCCCTGCTGAAATGGTCGCTGGACGAGGGTGCCGTGGTCCGGTATCGACAGTGTCCACCAGCCTTTCGCGAAGGAGCCCGTGGCTGGCTGTCAGAAAAGGCCGGTCCGGTGGCGGAAATCGTGCTGCGTTCGATCGAGCGGCTGGAACGCCCTGACGCCGTGCCAATCGGTTTGGCTGCCGGTGTGGTATTCCATTCCGCGGCGGCCGGCAAGTTGGAAAGGGCCACCGGCAAGCTCGAAGAACGCTACCTGGGCGGCGAAACGCCCCAAGCCGGGCTCATGCTCCGCTGGAGCGCGGCGGCCACGGAAGTGGTCAGGGCATTACGGCACACGGAACCCAAGGCTTATCGGCAGGTGCTACAGCGGAGCGACGAGATCCTCACCGAAATCCAGGCCGAAGCCTTCGCCCATTGCAGCGACACATCGCTCGTGGGCTTCGACCAGCGGCTAGTCCGGGTCGGCAAGGGCCTGCTCGAAGTGTTGCGGAGCAAGTCGTGGGAGCAGGACGCCGAACTCAACAGGCTGCGCCAGGTCGCCGCCAGGCATGATCTGGCGGCTCGCGAGGCCAACCGGCTGGAGCGGGTCGATATGGCGCTCCGCCTGGTCAGGTGGTTGGGCGAGCAGCGACGGCTTGGCGGCGTAACTCCCAGGTCGCTGGCCGAGGCGGCCGTTGAGCACATGCGCCTGGGCGGCTTTGTCGACTGGGCACGGCTCTGCCTGCGAGCGGGCGACCCGGTGCGCGAACTTTCGGAAAGCTACGCCCGGCTGTTCGAGCAAGTAACAAGCGTACGGGAGCGGCAGTCGCAGACGTTCGCCAAGCTACTGGCCGACTGGACGGCGGCCGGGTCGCAAGGCGATGAAGTCATCCCCGTGGAAAAAGTCCTGGAACAAGTCGTCGCGCCGCTCGCCGCCGGCCATCCCGTGCTGCTGATCGTCATCGACGGCATGAGCGTCGCGGTCTGCCGGGAGTTGCTGTCCGACGTGACCCGTCACGAGTGGATCGCCTTGTGCGAAGCAGACAGGGGGTTCAACCGGCCCGCCATTGCCACGATTCCCTCGGTGACGGAATTCTCCCGCGCGAGCTTGCTGTGCGGCGGCTTGAGGCGGGGCGCCATGGCCGACGAGAAGATTGGGTTTGCCGAGCATTCGGCTTTGCTCGCCCGCTGTCGCAACGGCTCGCCACCGGTCCTGTTCCACAAGGCCGGCCTTCAGGAAGGCGAAGACGCCGTGTTAGCGCCGGAAGTCCGCAAGGAAATCGCCTCGACCCATCGCAAGATCGTCGGTGTGGTCATCAACGCCGTAGACGACCACCTGCTCAAAGGCGAGCAGATCGACACCCGCTGGACTCGCGACGCGATCAAGGTGTTGCCCTCCCTGCTGCACGAGGCCCGCATCGCGCGTCGCCTAGTGGTGCTGTTGAGCGATCATGGGCACGTGCTGGACTGTCAGACCAAAAGCCGAGACGGCGACGGCGGCGAACGCTGGCGCAGTGCCAGTGGCACTCCCGGCGCCGACGAGTTGCTCGTGCAGGGCCATCGTGTGCTGGCTGGCGGGCACCGCGTTGTGGCCCCGTGGAGCGAGCGGGTCCGCTACGGGAACATGAAGAAGAACGGTTATCACGGCGGGCTGACGCCGCAGGAGATCGTCATTCCGATCGCCGTCCTGGCCAGCACGGAAGACTTTCCGGCCGGCTGGCATGCGCAGCCCGTGGACACGCCGGCTTGGTGGGATGAGCCGCGGGAGACCGCCAGCGCGCCGCGGCCGGCACCGGCGCTCAAGCCCACCCCGCCGCGGCGTCGCGAATCGCTGTTCGACTTGGAGGCTGATGAAGCACGAACGTCGCAGCCGCCCATGGAGGCGCCAGTCACGGCGAGCCGCGAGGCCGCTCCCGACTGGGTGCCGCGACTGCTGGCCTGTCCGATGTTCGCGGAACAGAAGCTGCTGGCCGGACGGGGATTGCCGGACGACGACGTGCTCACCAAGCTGTTGGGGAACCTCGATCGCCGTGGCGGCAAGATGACGTTGGTAGCCCTCGCCCGGGCGCTCAATTTCGCCACCCTGCGCTTGCCCGGCCTGCTGGCCAAGGTACAACGACTGTTAAACGTCGACGGCTATCCGGTCCTCGGCCGCGACGATGTGTCGGATACGATCGAATTGAACCGCGATCTGCTGCTCACGCAGTTTGACTTGATGCGGGATTCGCCCTGATGTCTTTGAGCCCCCAACGCCGCCAGGAGGTGATTGACGCGTTGCGCCGCGGTACGGTGCCCCGCGGCAGCCTGGACGCCTTCGCCGTGGGCCTCGATCGCTTCGAAGCGGCCCTGGACGAAGACCTGCGGAAGGTCGGCTCCGGCGTGGGCGTGTTCAAGGCCGTCCGCGGCGAATACGGCTGTGGCAAGACCTTCTTCGCCCGCTGGTTGGCCGATCGTGCCCGCAAGCTGGGGTTCGCCACCTCCGAGGTTCAGATTTCCGAGACGGAGACGCCCCTGCACCGCTTGGAGACCGTCTATCGCCGGCTCATGGAGCGGCTGTCAACGGTCGACACGCCCCAGGGGGCACTGCGCAACATCGTGGACGGCTGGTTCTACGCCCTGGAAGAAGACGTGCTCGCCGAAGGCTCCGTCGGCGCCGACAACCAGCAACAGTTGCTCGCGCGGACGGTGGGACTGCTGGAGCAGCGGCTGCGGAAAATCACCAACACGGCTCCGACCTTCAGTGCGGCCTTGCGCGGCTACCGGGAGACCCAGTCCACAGGCGACAAGGCGACGGCCGAAGGAATTCTGGCGTGGTTGGCCGGACAGCCGAACGTCGCCGCCGCGGCCAAGCGACTAGCAGGCGTCAAGGGCGACATCGACCACTTCGGCGCGTTGAGCTTTCTGCAGGGGTTGCTGCTCGTCTTGCGGGACTCCGGCCACCCCGGCCTGCTCGTGATCCTCGACGAGGTGGAAACGATCCAGCGTGTCCGAGGCGACGTGCGCGACAAAAGCTTGAACGCCCTGCGGCAACTGATCGACGAAGTCGACGCGGGCCGCTTCCCGGGGCTCTACTTGCTGATCACCGGCACGCCGGCCTTCTTCGATGGCCCCCAGGGAATCCAGCGGCTCGAACCCCTGGCCCAGCGGTTGCACGTCGATTTCCAGACCGACGCCCGCTTCGACAACCCGCGGGCCGTGCAGATCCGGCTGCCGGCTTTCAACCAGGAACGCCTCTGCCAGGTCGGCGGCAGGGTGCGTGACATTTTCCGGCAGCATGCCGCGGCGCCCGACCGAGTCGGCGCGCTCTGCACCGATGACTACGTCCGTGAGTTGGCCATCGCCGTGACCGGCAAGCTTGGCGGCAAGGTCGGGGTGGTCCCGCGCATCTTCTTGAAGAAGCTGGTGGCCGACGTGCTGGATCGCATCGACCAGTTTGCCGATTTCGACCCTCGGCGACACTACGCGCTGACGATCAACGAGGCCGAACTGAACCGCGTCGAGCGGCAGGCCATGGGCGCCACCGACATCGACGAGATCGAGTTGGATCTGTGAGCCACTTCGACTTGCTTCATCCGGCGCTGCGGCACCACATCGTCAACAGTTTGGGTTGGCGTGAGTTGCGGCCTTTTCAGGAGGAGGTCATCCCCTCGATCCTGGCCGGCGACCATCACATCATCCTGGCCCCGACGGCGGGCGGGAAAACCGAGGCGGCGTTCTTTCCGCTCCTGTCGCGCATGCTCTCGGAGGAGTGGTCAGGGTTAAGTGTCCTCTATATCTGCCCGATCAAGGCCCTGTTGAACAACCTGGACACCCGGCTCGATCGCTACTGCACCCTGCTGGGCCGACGCTCCGCCCTCTGGCATGGTGACGTGGGCACGACAGCGCGCCGACACATCCTCCGCGATCCGCCCGATTGCTTGCTGACGACCCCCGAGTCGTTGGAGGTGATGCTTGTCTCACCCAACGTCGATGCCCGCGGCTTGCTCGGCCGGTTGCGAGCGGTGGTGGTGGATGAAATCCATGCCTTTGCGGGCGACGACCGAGGTTGGCACCTGCTATCGGTGCTGGAGCGCGTCGCGCGGCTGGCAGGGCGAGAGGTCCAGCGGATCGGGTTGTCGGCTACCGTGGGCAATCCGGAGCGGCTGGCTGACTGGCTGGCGGGCACGTGCCGAGGCCCCCGCAGGATCTTCCTGCCGCATGCGGGCGGCCCGTCCCAGGCCGAGGTCAAACTCGACTACGTCGGTTCAATCACCAACGCGGCGCTCGTGATCTCACGACTGCACCGGGGTGAGAAGCGACTGGTATTCATCGACAGCCGGGCCCGGGCCGAGCAACTCGGAGCGGAGCTGCGCCAACTCGACGTCACGGCGTTTGTGACTCACAGCTCACTCAGCCAAGAACAGCGGCGGCAGGCCGAGGACGCCTTTGCGAACCGGGACGACTGCGTGATCGTGGCCACCAGCGTGCTGGAACTGGGCGTCGACGTCGGCAACCTCGACCGGGTGATCCAGATCGACTGTCCGCCGACCGTGTCGAGCTTCCTGCAGCGGATGGGCCGCACGGGGCGGCGGGCGGGGTCGCTCCGCAACTGCCTGTTCCTGACCACCAGCGATGAATCACTGGTCCAGGCCGCCGGTCTGATCGACCTGTGGGCCGGCGGCTACGTCGAACCGGTCGTGCCCCCCGCCGAGCCGTACCATGTCTTGGCGCAGCAATTGATGGCCTTGGTCCGCCAGGAGCAGGGCATCGGCCGCCGCACCTGGCTGGAGTGGCTCGAAGGCGTATCGGCGTTCGCCGCGATGCCCGCGGAGCGGGTCGAGCAGGTGGTTCATTGGATGCTTGAGCACGGCCTGCTGTGGGACGAGGAAGGCATTCTTGGCATCGGCCGGCAGGGTGAGGCAACCTACGGCCGCCGCAACTTCATGCAACTGCTCTCCGTGTTCATGTCGGCGCCCTTGTTCTCCGTGCTCCACGGGCGGCAGGAGTTGGGATTCGTCGACGAGCTCACGTTCCTCGGCAAGCAGGACGGCCCGCGGACCTTGCTGCTTGGCGGACGGGCCTGGCGTGTCACGCACGTCGACTGGCGGCGAAAGGTGGCTTACGTCGAAGCGTCCGAGGATCGTGGACGCACGCGCTGGAAGGGCTCGGGGCAAGGACTCGGTTACCGCCTCTCGCAGGCGATCAAGAACGTGTTGGCCTCGCAGGAGTCGCCGAACTGGTGGTCGCAGCGGGCCCAGGAACAGCTTAGGCAACTGCGTGGGGAGTTCGCCTGGCTACGGAGCGACGGGACCGTCGCATTGGGCCAAGCTGACGGCGAAAGCGAGTGGTGGACCTTCGCTGGCTTTCGCGCGAACGCCTGCTTCGTCCCCGCCCTGGCTTCGGCCACTCGGAGCCGGGTCACCTATGACAGCTTCACGTTGCGATTCGCGTCCCACTTGGTGCTCGCCGACATTGAACGGGGCATCGAAGCAGTTCGGACCATACCGGCCGACCAACTCCTGCCCCATGTCGATGAAGCCGCGCTCGACGGCCTCAAATTCAACGAGTGCTTGCCGAAGGATCTCGGCTTGCACGTGCTCCAGGTGCGCACACTCGACAGGGCGGCGTTGGAGTTGGTACAGCGGCAACCCATGCAGTTCGTGGCCGGCGGGTGATCGCTTGGCTCGGCGGATTGCCCGCTCCTTGGCCCGTTAAGACTTCTTCGTTCGCCCCGCTCATCTGCGCCCCCAGCGTCGAAGCTTTCGTCGGGTAAAGGTACGGTTTTGCCAGTTTTTTCGACGCGGTGCTCCACGCGCGGCTCCGAGCCGATCGGCCCGGCGGCCTGGGACATTTTTTATCGCGCGCCAAAAAGTGAAGTGCGGGACCGACCGCGTGAACCCCAGGCCGCCGCCGCCAACTCCTTCCGCTCTCCTTCACGGAAGGGTGGGCGGCCTGGGGGGTTTTATGTCACGCGCGAAAGGACGACGTCATTTGCTCGGTTTAGCTGTCTGCCGCAGAAGGCCCGTTCGACGCCGACAGCCCAGACCCCAGGCCGGCTTCGCCAGATACGTTTGTCTGCCCTTTCCGGAAGGATGGGCGCTTGATCGGGAGCAACGGCGCGTTATGGGAGAATGGGCGGAACGAGAGGATTGATCGCGCGCCGCCGTTCGCGCTCTGCGAAAAAAAACGATTCCGAAACCCCTCCCAATGTGATCCAAAAGAGCGTGTGGCGAGCCCAGGGTGGCGCGGTGATTGGATGCCGCTTACGCGGCTCGCTCAGACGTCATGGGGTATTCGGAAGTCGTTTTTTTTCGCTTCGCGGCCGTCCTTCTTTTCGCACGTTCGTTGCTGCGCAACGTCCGTGCTTTTCTCGCGAAAATGACCCCGCCCTTTTCGTGGGCCGGCCCGGCGGACCCGACGCGCTTGCGAAGCCAGCTACGGGACCATGAATAAGCCGGCCTAGGTGCCGAATTCCGGCCGGCGCCGTTCGAGTTGGCTTTGCAGGCGCTGCACAATCGAACTGTGCATCTGGCTGACGCGGCTTTCGGAGAGATCGAGCGTGGCGCCGATTTCCTTCATCGTGAGTTCTTCGTAATAGTAGAGGATGATGATCAACCTCTCGTTGCGGTTCAGTCCCTTGGTGACCAGCCGCATCAGGTCGGTCTTCTGGATGCGGCGGGTGGGATCCTCGCCCTTCTTGTCTTCGAGGATGTCGATCTCGCGGACGTCCTTGTAGCTGTCGGTCTCGTACCACTTCTTGTTCAAGCTGATCAGCCCGACTGCGTTGGCGTCGAGAATCATCTTTTCCAGTTCCGGTACGCTGATCGCGAGCTGGCCGGCGAGCTCGATTTCGGTCGGCTGGCGGCCCAGCTTGGCTTCCAGGGTTTTCATCGCCTCGTTGAGCTTGCTGGCCTTCGAGCGCACCAGACGCGGCACCCAGTCCATCGTGCGCAGCTCGTCGAGCATGGCGCCCCGGATGCGCGGCACGCAGTAGGTCTCGAACTTGACGCCGCGCGAAAGGTCGAAGGCGTCGATGGCGTCCATCAGTCCGAATACGCCGGCCGAGATCAGATCGTCGAGTTCGACGCCCTCGGGAAGGCGCGACCAGATGCGTTCGCCGTTGTACTTGACCAGCGGCAGGTAAAGCTCGACCAGTCGGTTGCGAAGCTCCTGGTTCGACGTGTCGACCTTGAAGGCTTCCCAGAGTTGTGCCACATCCTCGGCTGCGACCGTGATTGCCATGCATTCCTCCGTGATTGCGCATTCGGCCGATCGGCCGCGAGAGGTCTCGCGCCTGCCGCCTGATGGGGCGGTCTTACCGGGCGCGATTCCCTTCGGCCCGACCGTCGTTGATTCGTCTGTTGCCTTCGGACGACACCCGCACCCGCGCGGCATGCCGCGCGGCCGGTTCCGCCACGAGCGCGCCGCGGACGGATTCGTCCGCGATCGGCTCGTCAAATTCGATGTTACCGTTACAGCTTGACGGCGCTTTCGCGACCGACAGTGGTATCATTTATCGACCGAAGGGGTTCCGCGGCTTGAACCCATTGTATTGTTTTTTTCGGTCCCGCGGCCAGGGTCTCCGCCAGGGTCTCCAGCGATCCGGCGGCGGCGCAGGCGGGCGATTCGAGCAAGAACGGCGTCCGCAAGCGGGCGGCGGACGCGACCTGGGAGTCCAAGGGGACGTGCCCGCCGTCGCCCAATTCGAGCGCCAGGAAGCGTCGGCAGGCGCGGGCAAGCCGGGCCTGCGTTTCGGCCGCCGCCGCGTGGGTTGCCAGGTTGACCAGGATGTGCAACTGGGGCCTCGCTCCCTCAGCCGCCAAGAGCTTGATCGCCGCGTAGGTATTCATCACGGCCGCGTCGTCGGACGAAGTGACGAACAACACGCTGTCGGCCGCCTTCCAAAACCGCCGCACGACACGGTTCTGGCCGTTGCCGGCATCGAGCACGACGAAGTCGGCGTGCGGGCCCAACCGCGAAAGCTCGCGCAGCAATTGCTCCTGCGCCGCGGGGGAGCATTCCCCAGCTTGGCCGGTGGCCCAGGCGCCCGGAAGTACCAAGATACCCGCCGGTCCCCGGACGAGGGCCTCATGCACGCTACGGCGCCCGGCGAGCACGTCGCCCACCGTGTAGCCGTCGCTCGCGCGGCACAGCGCCGCGGCGTCGGCGCGGCCCAGGTCGGCGTCGACGAGCACCGTGCGATAGCCATCCAACGCCAAAGCCACGGCCAGGTTGACCGCGATCGTCGTCGTCCCGACGCCCCCCTTTCCGCCCGTCACCACCACCCGCCGCGCCGCGCAGGGCTCAGCGCCGGGCGCGCCGCGCGAGACACCCTCGAGCACCAGCGATCGGAGACGGTTGGCCTGGTCGGACATCTTATTATTCCATACCCAAGATGAACTGCGCTAATCTTCGTCGATCCGCGGGCGATATGTCGTCGGGCACGTTCTGGCCGTTCGTCAAGTAACTCAACGGAAGCTTGCACGACCGCAACAACGGCAGCAAGCCACCCAGTCCGTGCGCCTCGTCGAGCTTGGTCAAGATCAAGGCCGTGGCGCCGACCTCGGCGAACCGCTCGGCGGCGCGGGCCAGCGCGCCGGCGCCGGCCACGCTGCTGAGCACCAGGTGGACTTCGTCGACTTGGGCTTCCGCGAGGAATGTCCGCAGGTCTCGCAGTCGCTCTTCGTCCTTGGGACTTCGGCCGGCGGTGTCGAGCAGGACCAGGTCGAGCGCGGCCATGCTTTCAACGGCGTCGCGCATGTCGCGCGGCGTCGCGACCACCCGCATCGGCAGGTCGATGATGTCGGCATAGGTCCGCAGTTGTTCGACGGCGGCGATGCGGTAGGTGTCGACCGTGATCAGCCCGACCTTGCGCTGGTCGCGGAGCCGGAAGTTGGCCGCCAGCTTGGCGATGGTCGTGGTCTTGCCGACTCCCGTCGGCCCAACCAACGCCACCAGACGCCGCCGCCCAGGCGTAAGTACGATCGGACCGGCCACGTCGATTTCGTCTTCGATCCAGCGCGCGACCCGGGCCTTGGCCAGGAGCGTGTCGCCCAGTTCGTCGTCGGGCAACTCGAGGCGCAACCGCTCGACGAATTCGCGGGCCACATCCTCGTTGAGTTCCAGTTCGATCAGGTCGGTGAAGAGGCGGAACAACGAATCGGACCAGTCGGCCTGGGTTGGGCGGCGGCTTCGCCGGCAGAGATCCTCGACCAGCGAGTGCAACTGGTCGAGTTGCCCCTTGAGTTCGCTGCGAAAGAACGCGCGGCCTTCCCATTCCAGCGGCGGCACGGACTCCTGGGCCGAGGGTGGCATCGCCGGCGGCAGACGGCTGGGCACGTTGAATTCCGACGAGGCGGTGACCTCGATCTGGCGCAGGGCGGGAATCCAACGCAGCAGCCCCTTGCCGCGCACCTCGCGGGTGTGCAGCACGGCGGCCGACGGTCCCAGTTCACGGCGCACCTGGGCCAGGGCTTCTTGCATCGTCGCGGCGCGGTAAGTTCGGATGTCCATGGAGCAGGGGTAGGCGTTAGGCGTTAGGAAAAGGCGAGCGGGGGGCGTTAGCCCCCTGTTTGTCCCACGTTGGGTTTGTAACTCGTGTCCACGGCCTGACTTCTTGCGAAGCCAGCTACGGGACCATGAATAATCCGGGTTAGTAAAAGGCGAGCGGGGGGCGTTAGCCCCCTGTTTATCCCACGTTGGGTTTGTCTGGGGCAGAGCCTTAGCGATGCCCCGGTCGTTATTGAGCCGGGGCATCGCTTAGGCTCTGCCACCAGCCACCGCTTTCTCGTGGCAAAATGTCTCAATGTCGGCCGCTTGAAGTACAATCTCGTTAACCCCTCACCCCTCACCCCTGACCGCCTCCCCGACCGCCTCGATCCGCGTGTCGCGAGTGACCTCGCTGTAACTGAGCACATGAAGCCGCGGCAGGTGCGGCGCCGTGAGCTGGCGCAGCGCGGCGCGGATCCGCGGGCTGACGAGCACGACGGGCGGATGACCGGCGGCGATCAGCGGCTGGATCTCGCGAGCAATCGTTCGGCAGGTGGCCTCGATCGCCTGGGGCGACATGCGAACGAGCATTCCCTGTTCGGTCTGCTCGAAGCCCGAGCCAATCTGGTTTTCGAGCGCCGGATCGAGCGTGACGACGCGCAGCCGGCGCTGGTCGTCGCGATAGCGCGAACAGATCGCGCGGGCCAGGCGGCACCGCACCTGCTCGGTCAACAGCACCGGATCCTTCGTTCGGTCGGCATGATCGCCCAACGTCTCCAGGATCGGGCCAAGCTGGCGGATTGAAACCTGTTCTCGCAAGAGCATCTGCAAAATCTGCTGTACTTCGGCCAGCTTCATCTGCGCGGGGATCAGTTCGTCGACCACGGCGGGCGAGCCCTTCTTCAGCTCGTCGATCAGGTGCTTGGTGGCGTCGCGGGTCAGGATCTCATCGGCATGCTTACGGACCAGTTCGGTGAGATGGGTGGCGAGCACGCTTTGCGGCTCGACCACACTGTAGCCCAACCGTTCAGCCTGGTCGCGCTGGCCGGGCTCGATCCAGACGGCCGGTGTGTTAAAGGCCGGTTCGAGGGTCGCGATGCCTTTTATTCCGCCGGACATGGAGCCCGTTTCGATCGCCAGCAACAGGTTCGGGTAGAGCAGGGCCTCGGCCACCGTCGCATCGGCCACCTTGATGCGATAGGCGTTTTGATCGAGCCTGAGGTTGTCGCGAATGCGGACTTTGGGCACGAGAATGCCGATGTCGGCGGCAATGCTTTGCCGCACTTTTCGAACGCGCTCCAGCAGATCCCCACCTCGCTTGGGATCGGCCAGCCGGATCAAGGCCACGCCGATCTCGATTTCCATCGGATCGACCACCAGATAATCCTCGATCCGCTCTTCGGGCGATTTTTTTTCGTTCGCCTTGGCCTCGCTTTCCGACCTGGCCGACTCCTGCTTGCGCGAAAGCGTCAGGGCGAAACCGATGCAGCCCGCCCCCAGGCCGAGCAGTGGCAAGGTGGGCAAGTTGGTGAACACCAGGGTGCCGAGAAAGGCGCCCGTCACGGCCAGGGCCTTCGGCCGCGAGAAAAGTTGGTTCAGGAACTCCGCCGGCAGATTGACTTCGTTCGTGCTACGGGTCACCAGCAAACCCGCGGCCAGTGAGATCAAAAGGGCGGGCACCTGGCTGACCAGGCCGTCGCCGATCGTCAGCTTGGTAAACAGCGCGGCGGCCCCGGCGATCGTCATACCGTCCTCGATCACGCCGATGAACAGGCCGCCGACGATGTTGATCAACGTGATGACGACGCCGGCGATCGCGTCACCGCGGATGAACTTACTCGCCCCGTCCATGGCCCCGAAGAAGTCGGCCTGGCGAGTGATGTCGTCACGGCGCCGTTGGGCCTCATGCCGGTCGATGGCTCCGGCATTGAGATCGGCGTCGATGGCCATTTGACGTCCCGGCATGCCGTCCAAGGCGAAGCGGGCGGCCACTTCGCTGATCCGCGTGGCGCCTTTGGTGATGACCACGAACTGGATGATGACGATGATCGCGAAGAGGATCAGCCCCACCACCACCTTGTCGCCCGCCACGAACTCGCCGAAGCTCCGCACGACGCCGCCCGCCGCGTCCAGCCCGCCGCTGCCGGCCCGCGTGAGAATCAGCCGGGTGACGGCGACGTTCAAAACCAGCCGCCCCAGCGTGGTCGCCAGCAGCAACGAGGGAAAAACGCTGAATTCCAGCGGCGTGCGGACGTAAATCGTCGTCAGCAGCATGATCACGGCCACACTGATGTTGGCGGCCAGCAGCACGTCCATCAGCGCCACCGGCATGGGAACCATGATCACCAGCACGCTGGCGACGATCCCAAGTGGCAGAATCAGTTCCGGCGAGCGCGCGAGGGCCGAGCCCAAGCCGCTTCCGGACGTGGCACCAGGAGGCATCCCTATCTCCGGTCGTCTGGCGGCGGAAAGAACGAATGGAATTGATTTGTCGGTAGAAGTCGAAGAAGGGGCGGAAACTACTCAAAAGCCCCCCGAGTGTCCAGGTCGATTGTGCGCCCAGATCGCCATTGCCGTGGATTTCCAATTCTGCTAAATGTCCCGCCGACCTTACCGACGCGAGCAAGGCAAGTCATCCGTGGGATTGCCACGCCATCCGTGGGTAGTACGACTGGAGGACTTGATGGCACAGGATCGCAAAACGCTCTATGCCCGGGTAACGGAATCGTCCTGGGTTCTGGGGGCGATCGCCACCGTGTCGTTCTACGCCATCGTCTTGCAGCCATCGATGCGCGGAACGATCATTCACCGCTACACCGCCGAAAACGCGGTCGATTACGTGATCGTCGCGCTCTTCTTTTGGGGCGGCATCGACGTGATCCTGAAACTGCTCTCGTTTCCCGCCGAGGTGCTCGCGCTCAAGCAAAACTGGTTGCCGCCCCGCAAGGGACGCGAGCCCGCCGCCCAGGCCGCCGTCCTGCTCGAACAGGTCCGCTCCCGCACCCGCTGGCTGCGCGAATCGAGAGTCGGCAGACGGCTCGCTCTCGCGCTGGAATACGTGACGGAAAACGGTTCAGCCGACGAGTACCGGGAACACCTGCAATACCTGTCGGACCAGGATCTGGACGCCACGCAGGCGAACTACACGCTGGTGCGCTTCGTCGTCGGCGTGTCGCCGGTGTTGGGGTTTCTTGGCACCGTGGTCCACTTTGGCACGGCGCTGAGCGGCATTTCGTTCGACGAGATGGCCGAGCGGTTGCCCGTCGTCGTGGGTGAAATGGGCCAGGCCTTCAACACCACCACGGTCGCCCTGGCGACCGCCATGAGCATGATGTTCGCGCTGTTCCTTTGCGAGCGCACCGAACGAGGCATCGTCCGCTCGATCGACCGGCTCGTCGAGCGCGAGCTGTTGAACCGCTTCGAGGTCAAGGATGCGAACATCACGCCGTTTCTCGCCGTCATTCGTTCCGCCAACGAAGAGGCCCTGCAAGCGGTCGCCGCGACCCTCCAACGCCAGATCGAGGTCTGGACGCGGGCGCTGGATTCGGTGTTTCGACGGTTCGACGAGCGCCAGCAGCAAGAGTTGCGAAGTTGGCAAGGCACTTTGGCGGCGCTCGCCGAGCGCCACCAGGCCTACGACGGCGCGCACGAGGAGCGGTTGCGGCAATGGCTCGCCTTGCTCGAAACACGCCAGGACAAGCACCTGGCCGGCGTGCAGACGACGTTGGAAAAAGTGATCGCCTTCAGGAGCGACTTCGCGGGCTTCGTGACGACGCTGGACACGATCGCGCGCGGCGAGGGAAAGCTGGCCGAACTGCAAGCGGTGCTCTCCGACAATCTGCGCGTGCTGCGCGAAACCCAGCAGATCGACGAGGCGTTGCATGGCCTGACCGCGGCGATTCACCTGTTGACCGCCCGGCACGGCCCGACCGCGGCCGCCGCGTAGCATGGAAGGGAGCCCCTAAACAAAAACAGTCCGGTGGCCCCACGGCCTTCCGGACTGTTGTTCCCTCCCGGGAATGGAGTCCCGCGCCGATTGCCAGCGTACTGATCGACCGGCGACATCAGGTGCTATCGGCATGTTCCAAGCGGCGACTTTGACGCACTTTTCGTATTGTGCGGGTTTTGGGGTTGGGGGAGATTACGCCCGCTTTCGCAACCGGTTCGGCTCATCAACTTTGACGATTAAACCGATTCTCTAGGACAGGCCCCCCACTGGGCGCGGTATCGTGGTTTCGAAAAGACACACCATCCCAGGCAGGGCCGCATGAGACGCAAGGCCGCGGCCAACGTCGAAGGCGGCAGTTCGCTGTTCACGTTCCTGGACGGCTTGATCTGCACGATGGGCGCCCTGATTGTGGTGCTCGTGGTGATGGTCCACCAAGGCAAAATGCAGGTGCAGGCGGCGCTGGAAACGGCCTCTCCCGCGGCCGAGAACGATCTGGAAATCCGACGCTCCGACCTCGAATGGCGGATCGGGCGGCTGCGCGAATCGCGCGACAAGACCCTGGCCCAGCTCGACGACGGTCGGCAAGCCCTGGGGCACCTGGAAGACCACGCGCGGCGGCTGCGCTCTCAACTTGAGGAGCAAGATCTGGCCCACGGCGAACTGCAACGCACGCTTGCCGGCGAGGACCAGCGGCGCGAGCAATTGGAAGCGAAGGTGGCCGGCGCCAAGGCGCGCATCGCCGCCGCGCGCCGCGCGCTCGACGAAAAGCGGCGTTCCGTGGGCACTCGGACCGATTCGTACGCGATCGTACCCTACCACGGCCAGAACCAAACCCGGCGCCGGCCGATCTACATCGAGTGCAGCGCCGCGGGCGTCGTGTTTCAGCCCGAAGGGATCGTGCTGAGCGAGGATGACTTTGCCGGCGACCTGGGAGAAAGCAATCCGCTGGCCGCCGGGCTCCGCGCCGCTCGCGAGCACATGATTCGCACGCGCGGCTCGAAGCCGGGCGATGACGGCATGCCCTATCCCCTGCTGCTGGTGCGTCCCAATGGCATCGAGGCTTATCTGGCGGCGCGGTCGGCGATGGGTTCGTGGACCACGGAATTCGGTTACGAGTTGATCGACCAGGACTGGCCGATCGAGTATCCGGCGACCGATCCGGCGCTGGCTCTGGCCATGCGTCAGGCCGTCACTGACGGACGGCTGAAACAGGCCTACCTGGTGAGAAACGCGCCCCGGTTGATGCGGCACGGCGAGCGGCCGTCATTCCGTCCATCGTCCAGCGGCGGTGGACAGGCGCGGGCCGACGCCTCGGCGTCGGGCGGCGGCTCGTCGCACGGCCGCAATGGATCGCGCAGCCTACGGCCGTCGTGGGTCGGCAACGGGTATCAAGGCGACGGGCTGGTTGGACTCGACGCGCCGCCAAACCGCGGATCGGGACAGGGCGCCGGCCTGCCCGGACAAGGTGCTGGCGGCGCGGAAGAAGACGCTTCCCTCGTGGGTCCACGATATGGTCGCTCGTCCGGCAACAACTTGGCTTCCGGCAGCCGCTCGGGCGGCCTGGGCGGGCGGCGCACCGCCGGCGGCTTTGCCAACGACGGCGCAGGGCAGGGCGGCGACCGACAAAGTGGTAACGGCGATAGCCCGTACGCCGCCGCGCTCGCGGATCTGCATCAAGGTTCCGGCCGCGGCGGGGCTGCGGGCAGGCCTGCCGGAGGCCAAAATGGACTCGGCCAAGGTTCCAACGCGCCGGACCTTCAAGCGGGCGGCACTGCCGAGAACGCACCCGAACTCTTGCGAGGCCAACCACGCCAGGGCGGTGGCGGACCCGCTGGCAGGCCCGGCTCGCCCCAAGCTCGATTCACACCGGGACAAGCTGGATTCACACCGGGAGGCGTCCAAGTGGCGGGCACCGGCGGCGGCGGCGGCGCGGTTAACACCGCCGGTGGGCAAAATGGCCCCGGTCAAGACGCCGGCGCGCCGGGAAAGAGCGGCGGTCTCGCCGAACGCGGTCCTGGCGCCGGCGGTCGGGGCGGCAGGCTGGGCTCGGTGAGCGGTCGCTCCGCGGCGTACACGTCCCAAGTCGCGGGCGGCCGCAACGGCATGGCCGGCATGGAACCAGCCGGGGCACAGGATGCTGCTAATCCGCAATCCGCAATCCAAAATCCGAAATCTCGCCTGCTCCCTCCCGAGCGGCGCTTGCCCAACAGCCCGGGGCCGCACGCCCGCTTCGGCTACGGTTCGTCGGCCGACGGCGTGGCCGACGCCGGTGACGGTTCGGCCCATGGCGCCCAGGGCGGTTCCGGGACTTCTAGTCAAGACCTTTCGGGCCAGGCGAGCAGCATGGGCCCAGCCGGAGGTACAGGGCCAGCCGGAGGCACGGGGCCAGCCGGAGGCACGGGGCCAGCCGGAGGTACAGGGCCGGCCGGAGGTACGGGGCCGGCCGGAGGTACGGGGCCGGCCGGCAATGCGCCCGGTAATCAAGGGCCGGCGATGGCGTCACGCGCCGCGGGCCGCAGCCCGCGGTTTGCAAGAACCTCCACCAGTACCGGTGGTTCAGGTTCCAGTTCGGGTTCCAATTCCAATTCGAGTTCCAGTGGGCCTGGAGGTGGCGCCGGGGGCGGCGCAAGCCAACCCGGTCAGCCGAACCAGCCCGGCGGAATGTCCATGCCCAACCTCACGTTGGGCCAACCGCCGGCGAGCATCGCCGATCAGCGCGGACGGAATTGGGCCAATCAAAGCGCTAACAACGAGCATGCCACGGAGGCGATCGTGCCGATCAAGCTGATTTGCGACGCCGACCACCTGGCGCTCGTGCCCGAACGTGGAAGTGGCCAGGAGATCCGCATTATCAAGCTCGGCGCGCGCACGGCCGATTCGGTCAACGAACTGGTCGACGCCGTTTGGGACCAGGTCGACTCCTGGGGCACCGCGGGCCAGGGCAATTATTGGCGTCCCAAGCTGGTGCTGGAAATCGAGCCCGGCGGCGAGCGGCGATTCGCCGAACTCAAAGCCCTACTGGCTGACAGTGGTTTCGACATCGCAGGCCGAACGCGCGAACCGCCGAAACCCAAACCGAAACGTTCCTCGCGCGCCAAGTCGAAATGGCGGCATCCCTTCCTGGGGTATCCGCGCACGGCGACCCCTCACTGACGAGTTTACCATGCCACGCCACTCAACTCAGGACGCGCACGCCTTCGGCAGCGACTCGTTTCTCGACGTCGTGACGAACATGGTCGGAATTCTGATCGTGCTGGTGATGGTCGTCGGCGTGCGCATCAAGCACGCGCCGGACGCGCCGGCGCCCACGCCAAGCGTCGCTCCCGAAGAAATCCAGCGGCTGGAAACCGAAGCCGAGGCCGTGGAACGCAACGTCGTCTCGATCGAGAGCCAGATCGCCCAGGTCGGCGCGGCCACGCAGGCGCTGTTCGCCGAGCGTGGCACGTTGGCGATGCTGGTCGAGGAACGCGAACGCGAACTGGCACAGGCGCGAGGGTCGCTCGACCAGAGCAAGCGGACGGCGTTCGACATGGGGCGGGCTCGGGCGGCGGCCGAGCAGGAACTGGCTCGCCTCGAGAGCGGCCTGCGCGAAGCCGCCGCCGCCGAGAAGCGGACCAAACGGTCGGTGCGGATCAAGAACTACCCCACGCCGCTCAGCCAGACCGTCCTCGGCGACGAGGCGCATTTCCGGTTGCTCGGCGGGCGTGTGACGTGGGTGCCGCTCAACGAGCTTGTCGACATGTGCATTCGCGACCTGAAGAGCCGGGCGCAACGGCTGCGCGACGTTTCGGAGATCGAGGATACCGTCGGCCCGGTCGACGGGTTTCGCGCGCACTACAGCGCCCACCGCGAGGATCTGTCGCCCGAAGAGCAAATGCTCGTCGGCAATCAGGCTTCCTTGGCGATTATGATTGAACTGATTCCCGCGCGCGACGACCTGGGCGAGCCGTTGGACGTGGCGTTCGGGCAGCGCTCGCAGTTCCGCGCGCGGCTGGCCACGCTCAACCAGCGAAGTACCGCGATTACGCTTTGGACCTATCCCGACTGCTTCGGCGCTTATTCGACCGTCAAGGAGCAACTCTACAAGTTCGGCTTTACCGTCGCCGCCAGGCCGACGCCCGACGGTTTGCCGATCAGCGCGTCGAACCACGGCAGCCACTCGCAGGCGCAATGAGTCCGAGCTTGTGAAAGAATCCCTCGTTCCCACGCTCCGCGTGGGAACGCATCCGCGGACGCTCCGCGTCCCGTTGCGGCGAGTGGGCCGATCTCGCCGCAAACGCGGGGCGGCACGGCGGTTTCGGCGCAGCCGAAAATGCCCAAGAAAAAACTGCGAAACCGTACCTGTACCGACAAGGAAATCCGTCTCGGCGGATTGCCCGGCTTTGGATGCGTTATACTGCACGCGGCCGAGAATGAGATGTTCACGGTGGCTGGGGCAGAGCCTAAGCGATGCCCCGGTCGCTATGTAGCCGGGGCATCGCTTACGCTCTGCCACCAGCCACCACCTTCTCGTGACAAAATGTCTCATTCTTGGCCGCGTGCAGTATAAAAACAAAGTTGCCGAAAACATCGTCACAATCGTCACAGGCGTCACGCGGCATCCGGCTGACAGCCGCAACCGGTTGCAGGCAAAAGGTTTGCGCCGGAAAAGATCGCTTCCCCATCGTGTCGGTGGAATCGTCAGCCCATCGTCAGCAAATCGTCACCGGCACGCCGCCGCGTCGGCGGCCGTCGGTTGTGGCGATGGATTCATGCCTGCCCAGCCAGCCCAGTTTATCGCAAGATGATGGATGTCTTCTTTCTCAACCCCTCAAACTGGTTGCGCAAGTCGAGACGTCCGATCAGATCGAACCCCTGCCCGACATCGACTTCAACATCCGCGCCGGCAAACACGCTGGTCGGCTACGTGACCCTGGAGCAGGTCCGCAAGTCCCAGGAGGGTACACTGGGCTTCGGGGCCAAGGAAATCGAGCGCATTGAGGAAGATGCCCTCGCAGTCGAAAAGTGCTTTGCGCAATTTCGCGCCCAGCAAACGACGCACGGTGGAAAGGTCACAGCGAAGGACAAACAGGAGCTACGCCGCCGTCTTCAGAAGCTCGATGCTCAACTCGACCGGTATCTGGCCGGCGAGTACGGCATTGCCGCTGACACGTCCAAGTCGAAAGCCGCTTACGAGGACGGTTTCGCCGCGTGGAAGGAAAGCCATGAGCCCTTCCATTGGTTCGTTGAGTTCTATGGCATCATGGCAAAAGGCGGATTCGACGTGATCATCGGAAACCCGCCGTATGTTAATTTACGAAAGGTGCATTACGATGTCGGTCCAATGGGCTACGCGACAACGACAGCGGGCGACTTATTCGCGTTGACCATTGAACGTGCCTTCCAGATACTTGGGCAGCCGGGTCGCTTCGGTCTTATTGTTCCGCTCTCGGTGACGTCGACGCCGACTATGCGTCCCGCCAAGATGCTCTTGTCAGCTAAGACCGATTTGCTCTGGGCGAGCTATTATTCGGCGTCCGATCAACCTGCGTCGCTCTTTACCGGTGTTCGGCACCGCCTTTGCGTCCTTGTGGGTCGACATGGGGCGCTGCCAGGTTGTCACTTGTTCACGACGCGATTCCTTAAATGGTTCGCGGATGAACGTCCGGCGCTGTTCCAGTCCTTTATCGAGTACGTGGCTGCTCCTTCAGACGGGGCGGGGAGCTTTCCCAAAGTATCGAGTGAGGCTGAGCTTGTTCTCGTGAAGAAGCTACTGCGGTTCGATACGCTTGGCGCTGCCGCGACGAAAAGCGGCCAGCGAGTGTACTACCATAACGCACCTGTTCATTGGGGAAAGGTGTTCGACTTCGTACCCATGTTCCGCGTGGGGAGTGGCAAGTCAACCCAGTCTTCGCATGTGAAAGAGATTTTGTTTCGGTCCCGCGACGAGGCTGACTTTGCGATTTGTTTGCTCAATAGTAGTCTTTTCTACTGGTTTAATTGGAACTTTTCAAACTGCCGCGACCTCTCGTCAGCCGATGTTGGACGGGCTCCAGCCGGCCTTGGGCCATGCCAAAATGCTGAACTTCGTGTCTTTGTACGTCTGAGAAAGACGCTAATGGAGGACTACAAGGCGCACAAGAAGATTTACCGCCGAATCAGTAACGGGGTGCCGACCGAATTCGACTCCTTTTATCCGATGTTTAGCAAGCACGTTTTGGATGAGATTGATTCTGCCCTGGCGGGGCATTTCAATCTGACGAATGAGGAGCTAGACCACATTACTCACTACGACTTGAAGTATCGGTTTGGCAAGGGCATGAATGAAGATGAGGAGGAGGAGGAGCAATGACCGCTGTCGGTTTCACCGACTAGGAGCTGGATTTCATCATCAACTACGACATCAAGTACCGCGCAGGGACGGATTCCGGGGAGGACGTGGAATGAGCACGCGGGCGCAGAACGAGAAAACGTTCGGCAACTGGAATGACTTGCCCGGCGGCGGACGGCGGTATTGGCTGGATGTGGCCACCAGAAAGTCTAGGGTTCAACCATGTCGATTACCAAGCAGACCGTCGCCGAAAAGATTGCCGCGTATCTCCACCACGACATCGCGCTGGAGCAGTTGGTGGACTGGGCCGAAAACGCGCTGATGGAAGGCGAGTTTAACGAGTGGGAGATGGAGGCGCTACGGACGGTGATTGCGCGCCTCGGCGTAGCGGACGTGCGCGCCTTCGGCCTGACGTGGGAAGATTGCGAGCAGGTGCTACGGCAACTTGGCTACTTGGCCCGCGTGGATATCGTGAGGGCCTGACGGCCCGCACGCTCATCGACGAAATCGACCGCGTGTTGGCAAAGCACTACGGTTTCACCGACGAGGAGTTGGATTTCACCATCAACTACGACATCAAGTACCGCATGCGGGCGGATTCCGAGGAGGACGAATGAATCGCACGATCAGTTCCGACGCTTCCGGCAAGACGCGGCAAATTCTTGAAGACCTTGAAGCGGTCCGTGAGAATCTGCTTGCGCTCTCGGATGACATCTGGCTCTCCATCGACCACAACGACCCGCAGGCGCTGGACGCCGGGGTCGAGTTCAAGCGAGCGTACAACGCCAAAGCCACCGCATTCGACCAGGTGGCCAGCGAATTGTCGGCCCTCGTGCAGCAATACACGAGCGTGCGGCTCGAACAGGCTGAAGAGACGGGGGCCGACGACCGTGAGCGGAATGAGCGAATCATCGCCGAACTGAACCGCGACGAACCCCACACGCTTGGCGAGGATTTCACGTACAAGCGTCCGCACGGTTTCATTCTCGACGGCCAAGCGGCGACGCGCATCACCACCTGGCAACGGCTGTACGAGTTGGCGTGCCGTCAACTCTTCGCGCGCGACGAGAGCCGGTTCCGACGACTCGTCGAACATCCTGAATTCGTCAGCACTCGCGGGCACCATACCGTCACCAGCGACCTCCCCTCGTTGCGAAAACCGCTCGGCGTCGGCGGCGATCTTTACATTGAGGCCAACCTGTCGGCCAACGGCATCCGGGACATCGTCCGGCGATTGCTTGACGCGTTCGAAATCCCCGTCGAGCGGATGCAGGTCTTCCTGCGCGAAGATCGCGATGCTGGGAGGGCCGGCGATGGAACGTGAGCGAACTCCGCCACCAGCCACCGGGCCAGCGGGCGTTCCAATCTCGTCGCAGCGGAGCCCGATGCCGGCTGTTTGGAAGATGGCGCGGAACGACGCGGAGTTCCCCTCGGTTCTCATGCGGGGCGTTGACGGAGCGGACTTTTCGCCCGTATACGGCATGGGAGACAGAGGGATCTTGCGCCATCGGTCATTGGGCCTGATCTGCTCGGTGCAGTGCCCTGGCAGCGTCGTGATCCGCACGTTCGACGGCATCCGCGAGCTGCGCGACGCGGGCATCGTGGTGGTCGGCGGGTTTCATTCGCCGATGGAACGGGAGTGCCTCGACTTCCTGTTGCGGGGCGAGCAAGGCGTGATCGTTTGCCCCGCCACGGGACTCGACCATGTGCCGCTGGCCGCTTCTTGGCGGGCCGGAATCGACGCGGGCCG
>DATKSN010000088.1:0-10880 GCA_035531595.1 Pirellulales bacterium
TAGCCCGGATTATTCATGGTCCGGGGAGGAACTCGCGCACTGTGCTGTAGCAGAATTCGCAAGAATTCTGGCGTAACTCGCGTCCACGGCCTGACTTCTTGCGAAGCCAGCTACGGGACCATGAATAATCCGGGCTAGGCATGAAAGGGACGCGGAGCGTCCGCGAAACCGTTCCCACGCGGAGCGTGGGAACGAGTAGATCGCGGGCTTTCGCCGGCGTTCGTTGTGGGCGGTGCCCTACGCGAACAGGGCGCCGACGACGTTCCCCTTGACCAGTTCGCGCGGCTGGTTGAGGTGGTTGTAGACGATCGTGTTCGGGTCGATGCCGCAGGCGTGGTAGAGCGTGGCCAGGATGTCGGTCGGATGGACCGGGTTCTCGACCGGGGCCGAGCCGGTCGCATCGCTCTTGCCGTACACAAAACCGCGCTTGGTGCCGCCGCCGGCCAGCACGGCCGTGTAACAATAGGGCCAGTGGTCGCGGCCGTCGTCGGTGTTCGAGTTGCCCGAGGTGCTCACGCCGCGTTTGGGGCTGCGGCCGAATTCGCCGATGGCCACCACCAGCGTCTCGTCGAGCAAGCCGCGCTGGTCGAGGTCGGCAATCAGGCCCGACAAGCCCGCGTCCAAGAGCGGCCCGGCCTGGTTCTTCATGCGGGTCGAGAGGCCGGTGTGAACGTCAAACGAGTGGTTGTCGGAATTGGCCACCTTGGGCCAGTTGATTTCGACGAAGCGCGTGCCGGCTTCGACCAAGCGGCGTGCCAACAGGCAGCTTTGGCCAAACGTGTTCGTGCCATACATCGCCTTGGTCTCGGCCGATTCCTTGCCCAGGTCGAAGGCCTCGCGGGCACGGCCCGAAATCACCAGGCTCAAGGCCTTGTCGTAGTATTCGTCGAGGTCGTACTTGGCGGTCGCGTTCTCGATGGCCGGCATGCCGAGCTTGATTACGTCGCGCAAGCGGGCGCGGCGCTCGAGCCGAACCGACGAGACCTCGGGCCGAAGCTGCAAATCGTCGACTTTGATCCGCGACATTTTGTCCATGTCGAGGTCGTCGCCGGCCGGATAGAGGTAGTAGGGGTCGTAGGCGCGCCCCAAGAAGCCGGCCGTGCCCGCCTTCCCCACCACGTTGCTCTCTTGCATGGGCCTCGGCATCATCACGAAGGGGAGCATCGGCACGGTGGTCGGCTTCAGACGGATGACGTTGGAACCGACGTTGGGGTAGTCCTTGGGGCTGGGGGGCTCAAGCTGCCCGGACGGGCTGACTTTGTCGGCCGTGTAGCCCGTAAGCAACTGGTAGTGCGCCGCCGTATGGTTGAACAAGCCGATCGGCGTATAGCTCATCGAGCGGATCAGCGTCAACTTGTCGGTCACCGAGGCCAGCTTCGGGAGCAGTTCGGTGAACTGCACGCCGGGCGTCTTGGTGTCGATCGGGTTGAACATGCTTTTGACATTGTCCGGCACGTTGGCCTTGGGGTCCCAAAGGTCCAGGTGGCTGGGTCCGCCCTGGAGGAAAACCAGGATCACGCTCTTGGCCTTGTTCCACCCCGGCCCGCCCGTGGCCCCTTCGGCGGCCCCGCCCGCGGCGCGTTCGTTGGCACAGATCGCCTGCAACTTGAAGAGATGGGCCAGCGACACGCCCAGGGCCGCCGAGCCACCCACTCGCATCAGTTCGCGGCGCGTTACGCCGTCACATGTGTCTTGGGACGTTCTTCCAGGAATGACGAGCATGGCGGGTGCCTCCGGAGAAAAAAACGGGTGGGAATGCTGGGGGGATCTGTACTATAGCGGTTGGCGGCCCTGCTTGTCAATGTTGCGGCGATGGCGGCGATGGCGGTTACGTTACTCGTTCCCACGCTCCGCTTGCGCCGCGGGTTGGTGTGGTATCATGACAATACGGGCTAACGCGACGGCTTGCCGTACGGATTGTCTTTCGCCGTTGCACCAACCGGCCCGTTCGGCGGCGTCGGCTCCTTGAGGCGTTTTCCCTGCTTGTCGTATTTCTGGGCTTCGACCTCCGGTTCGGCAGGCGCCCCCTCCGACGTTGCGGCCTGCTCCGCCTTGGCCGCTGCTTCATCCTCGGTGAGCGGGCGCACATAGGCGGGCATCTGTTCATACGACTGTTTGACCGGCGCCTTGATCGTCAGCCGGTCGACGATCCGCTTCACCCCTTCGACGTTGCGTACCGCCTGACCCGCCGCGTCGCGTTGCTGCTGACGCAGCACCGTGCCCGTCATGGTGACTTCCCCATTGCGCGTTTGGATCGTGATGTGGCAAGGCGAACGCAGCCCGTGCGCGGCCAACACCTGGCTGACGTTGCGGTTCAGAACCTGGTCGGAGATGGGGGTTTTCATGGTCGTCGTTCCCGTCAAGGAGTGGGCCCAGGCCCAATGTGGGACTGGAGGGACGATTCGACCAAAGCGCTGAGGGTCGGTCAGAGAGGTGGGGATGAACCCTTCCCATACTCATCTTACCGGACGCAGGCGCGAAATGCCAGGGCCGCGGGGGGAATCGGAGGGATTCGGGATTCTCATGCCGATTCCACGATCAAGCGGTGTTTCGGCTTCGGCACACGCATTTTCAGCTTCGCCATGCTTTCGAGGTGTAGATCGAGCGCCTCGCACGCATGAGCGAACGCTTCGGCCAACGAGTCGCCGCTGGTAATAATGTCGACGAAGTCGGAAAAATCGACCGTGTAGGCCGGATCCTGGGCTTGATAGGTGATCGTGAACACGTAGCCCCGATACTCGTGATGGGAATTCATATTGCCAGTGCCTCGAGAATTTTCCGAATGTCTTCCGGGTGACAAGTTTTTCGTTTTCCATGCGGTCGCACAATGGTCAGCAATCGTCGATCCGCGCGATGATAGGTACAATGGCTGCCGCGCCGATTGAAAAGGACGAATCCTTCGTGGTGGAGCAGTGCCTGCACCTCACCGAAGCGGACGCCGTGCGGGGTGCGCCGCATCTTATCGAGGAGCTTCTCACGCCGACTCATTCGTCTTCCGCCTCGAATCTTCGCCTTTGGTGCATGTGCTACAAATCCAGCACCAACCGCTCCTCGAGCAGGGCCTTCACCGTCAGCTCGAACGCTTCGGCCGCGTGGGCCAGGTCGGCTTCGGTGTGGGTGCTGGAAAGCACGCCGCCCGTCGAGCTCATGAGATCGACTCCGTGGTGGCGGAGCCGCCGCTGGTACTGCGTGACCAGATCGCCGGGCATCCCCTTCAGCCGCCGGGCCTCGCGGGTGTGCAAACCGTCCCGCGAGCCGGCCGCGCGCACCCGGCCGCGATCGGTCTCGAAGTAGACGTGAAACGTCGAGGCGGGGCCGTAGGCGTAGCCAGCAATGCCCAACCGCTCCAGGATCTCGTTGAAAGCGGCGCGCAACTGCTCGGCGAGCCGGTTGGCCCGCTCGATCGGCTGGCCGCCGGCGATGCGGCGCAGCGCCGCGATACCCGCCGCGGCACAGGGGGGGGAGGCGTTGAACGTGCCCAAGTGGACCACGCGGCCGTGGCGGTCGTGACGTGTGTCGCCCGTATGATCGAACAATTGCATGACGTCGGCCCGTCCGACAACGGCCCCGCCGGGCATACCGCCGGCCAGCACCTTGGCCAGGCTGGCCAGGTCGGGCGTGACGCCGTAAAGCGCTTGCGCCCCGCCGGGACTGAAGCGAAAGCCGGAGACAACCTCGTCGAAGATCAAGAGCACGTTGTGCCTTGCCGTCAGCTCGCGCAGGCCCTGCAAGAACCCCTCTGCCAGCGGCACGCGGCCCCACGCGGCGCCCGACGGTTCGAGAATCGCCGCCGCGATGTCGCCGTGGGACGAAAGCGTCTGCTCAAGCCGTTCCAAGTCGTTGTCGGGAAGGATCACCTGGTTGGCCCGCACCGAGGCGGGCACGCCCAGCGACCCGTCGGCCTCGAAAGGAGGCTGGAAACCGTGAACCACGTCGTCGTGCCAGCCGTGAAAGTGCCCCTCGAAGCGCAGGATTTTGGTCTTGCCGCTGAAGGCGCGGGCAAGCCGCAGGGCCAAGAGCGTGGCCTCGCTGCCCGAGTTCATGAACCGCACGCGCTCGGCCGCCGGCACCAGCCGCTGGACCCACTCGGCCCACTCGATGTGCAAGGGATGGTCGTTGCCGAAGTGGCTGCCGTCGGCCATTGCCCGCGCGACGGCCTCGATCACCTCGGGATCGGCATGCCCCAGGAGCAACGCGCCGTTGCCCATCAGGAAATCGACGTATTCATGGCCATCGACGTCCCATTTCCGCCCGCCACTGGCCCTCGAGATGTACAGCGGCACCGGTTCAAAGTGCCGCAAATCGTGCCCCACGCCGCCGGCCAACACACGGCCGGCCCGCTGCTGGAACTTGCGCCCTTCGGGGCGGTTCGCGGCGTAGATTTGGCTCAATTCCGCCGCGGTGCGCGGCGATTCGGATGATGTAAAGGTGGACATGGCCGGTCAAGCCTCCGCTGGTAGCGGGTCTTCAAATTCGATGTTCATCATCGACTTCGGCTGCTCTTCGGGCGTGATGAGCAAGCAAACGGTGATGTCGGAATACGTTTCCTCCGGCAAATCATCGAGGATCGCCCAAATCTCGTCCCAGCGATCGTAGATCGGCTTTCCGGCGAAATCTGGATCGACGATGCGAATCCGAATGGCGCACGGGTTATAACGGTAGACGTCCACGCGCGCCCGGCGGTGGCGCTTGCCGTAGCGATCGACGAGCAATTTGCGAATCCGCCGGGTCGCCGCGTCCTGCGGGTGCTGATTGGTAGTCATCCGATTCTTCCCTCGCACCAGTCCAGGACAGTCTTCACGTCGGCGAAGAATCGATCCGCCACGCGCGGGTCGATGCGACTTGTGTCGTACCGGATGTCCGGTGTCCAACTGCCGACCAACACGAGCGACGTGAGTACCGCCTTGGGAATTGAAACTCGCATCAAATACTTTCTTCTGATCCATTCGTAGTCGTGTGCGGCGCGGCCTCGAAACGATGCGACCATCTCGGCGTGTTGTCGTTGTGGCCACAATGACAGCGCCAGCGCCTTGAGAATACATTCTACCGTGTACCCGGCCAGGTAAACAGCGTCAGTCGTGTAACCCTGCTTCAGCAGGACTTCGGCGGCCTCTCGCCGTTGGAACGCCAAACGCCGGAATCTCGCGACCTGCTTCGGATGAGCCAACGTCCACCCTCCCGTATGAGCCTACAGGTACTCCTCCCAGCCACGCTCCTTGATCAGCTTCACCACCTGCCGGATCGACTCCTCGTCGTGCTTGTTGGCCACCAGCGTGGCGTCGGGCGTGTGAACGACGACGCAGTCGGTCAGCCCCAACGTGACGATCAAATGGCCGGCGGGACCGCGGACGATCGTTCCCTTGGTATTGACCCCCACATGCTTCGCGGCGATCGTGTTGCCCTCGGCGTCGGCGCCGCGCAGCCGGGCAATGGCCTGCCAGCTCCCCACATCGTCCCAGTCGTAGGGCGCTTCGACCACCACCACGTCGCGGGCGTGCTCCATCACGGCGTAGTCGATCGACACGCCGCGGATCGCCTCGAACTCGCGAGCCAGCACCGTCTCGAAATCGGGCCGGTCGAACGCCTCGCCGATCCGCCGCAAGCGACCGTACATTTCCGGCTGGTGCTCGGCCAATGCCTTCAAGATGGTCGCCGCCTTCCAGATGAAGATCCCCGAATTCCAATAGAAGTTGCCCGACACCAGGTACTGCCGGGCAACATCGGCCTTCGGCTTTTCGCGGAACTGCCGCACCTGGTACGCCGCCGCCGCGCCGAATGACGCCGGGACGGCGGCGTTCAACGGTTCGCCCCGCTCGATGTAGCCGAAACTCTCCGCCGGGTAAGCGGGCCGGATTCCGAACGTGACGATCCGCCCCGGCCGCTCGTCGACCAGCGCCGCGGCGAAGCGGATCGTGTCCTGGAACACGGAGTCGGGACCAATCACATGGTCGGAGGGCATCACGACCATCGTCGCCTCAGGGTCGCCGCGGCTGACGTAGATCGCCGCCAGCCCGATGCACGGCGCCGTATCGCGCTTGCACGGCTCGCCCAGGATGGCGCCGGCAGGCAGGCCGGGCAGTTGCTCGCGCATCGCCGCAGCCAGTTTGGCGTTGGTGGCGATCAGCACGCGCCGGGCGTCAATGAGCTCGCCCAGGCGATCGACGGTGGTTTGGATCATCGTCCGCTCGCCCGCCAGGTTCAGCAGTTGCTTGGGGCGAGCGTCGCGGCTTTCGGGCCAGAAACGGGTGCCGGAACCTCCGGCCATGATGACGGCGTGAAGCATTTCTCGAAGGGGTTAGAGGTTAGGGGTTAGAGGTTAGTGGTTAGTGGTTAGAGGTTAGAACGAGGGTGGTGGCTGGGGAAGAGCCTAAGCGATGCCCCGGTTCCCACCGGATCGCGTCACGCCAAAAACCCGGCTTGCTCACGGCTGGAGCAGAGCCTACGTGATGCCCCGACTCCCGCGCACCGGGGCCACCGGGGAATTGGCTCGTTGAAATGGGAAATCGTTCGTGGCCAGGCTCTGCCCCAGCCACCAATCCCCTTTCTCCTTTCTCCTTCCTCCTCCTCCCGCTACTGGAAATACGTTGCGCTGGTGACGTTCAACCCCGGCTCGATCCGCGTGGCCAGTTCCGCGGCGTCCAGCGCGAAGCGAGGGCTGATTTCGACGGGTACGTCGTGGGCGACGTCCGCACCGGCGCGTCGCAGCCAATCGGTGTGCAAGGCGACCATCGCCGAGCGCACATGTTCTTGGGTATCTCGCTTCTCGCCCGGCTTGTTTTTCAAGGGCGCGAAGTGGGTCTTCTCGTCGACTTCGACGACCAGCGGGTTGCGTGCGGCGGGCAACAGATCGAAGATGAATTGCTCGAACTTGATCGCGTTTTCCTTCGCCGGCTCGATCAGCCGTCCGTCGTCGTCGAGGTAGGGAACTTTTTTTTTCGCCCGGTGAAACGGCAGCCCTCCGCCCTCCGCCGCCGTCCGCTCCAACAGCTCCACGTCGAAAACGTGAACGGCGATGTTGCCCGCCCAGAGTTTGAGCGAGCCGTCCGGCAGTCGCCGCTCGCCCGCTTCCGGCGGCAGGTCGATGTATTCGATGATCCGCACCCGGCCGTCGATCGAGACCACGTTGCCCACCCGATCGGCCGGCGTTTGCTTGGCCACCACCTGCGTCGACATCTCCGAACCGGCCAGCAGATGATAGCCGATGAACTCCGCGTCGCAAACGGCGGCCAGCGGGTTATCGACCTGGATGTAGAAGAGCTGTTCGATGCCCCGGCGGCGAATGTCCAAAAGCGCGCCGCCGGCGGCCAGCGCCGCCAGCAATCCGCCGTGCCCGTCGGGGCTGAGGGCCAGACGGCCGGGCGCCTCCAGCAGCACACGGCCGCCGGCGGCATCGACGGCCGGCATTGTCCCCTGGCTGAACACCGTCAAGTCGGCTTCCCCTTGGCCGAAGCGGTCGTGGGCCGCCAGGAATTCGACCGTTTCCCGTTGCGTGGCCGGGCTGGTCATCAGGTAGAGCGGGATGGCAACTGTGTGCCTTTGGCCGACGGCCACGAGCTTCTCGATCAGGATCTGCAACAGCGACGCATGGGAAATCGGACCGATGGGGTAAAGCCCCTTGGGACGATCGAAGCCCAGCCGGGTTCCTTGCCCGCCCGCCACCAGCACCAAGCCGATGCGGCCCGCCTCCAGCGCCTCTTGCCCGCGCCGCCGAGCCTGTTCGGGGGCAAATGAATTCTGGCCGCGCAGCCGCGCCGCCGGCGGGCCTTCGGCCCGCAGCGACAGGGCGGCCCAATCTTCCGACACCTGTTCCTCGCGAAACAGCCGGCCAAGTCGCTCGAAATCGACGCTCTTAATCTGCGTCGCCAGTTCGATTCGGTCGTTGGGCGAAAGGCGGTCCCAGCAGGCCAGCAGGTGTTCCTGGCCGTGCGGGCGTAGCAAGGCCAGCAATGCTTCGCGATCCGCGGCGGTGGTCTGGGCGCTCGGTCGGGCGGTCATGCCGAGTATTTTGCCATGAAACGCCCCGAAGGTCGAGTGCGATCACTCGGCATTGCCGATTCAGGGGAGCAACGATCCGCCACCTGGCGTACATCGCTGAAGCGGGGCTTACTCCAGGCTCTTATCGTCGCCGGCCACTTACTTGGCGCTGACCTTGGCCGGCGTCTTTTTCGCGTCGGCCTTTTTGGGCGTGGCAGGCTTGGCGGGCTCCTTGCCGGTCTTTGCTGGCTTGCCTTCCGGGGCGTCGTCGGTGGCTGCCTCATCCGCAGCCTCTTCCGACTCGTCCTCGGGTGTCGCCTTCTCCTCGGCGAGGCGTTTGTAGTATCGCTCCAGGATCTTCTGGTAGTGGGCGGGGAAGCCCTCGCTCATCGACTGCATGATCTTGTCGCGCTGGTGCGCGGGCAATTCGGCCCAGTGCTTTCCGTTTTTCCGCGCGGCGTGCAGGTCGCCGATGCCGCCGGGCCCGCCGCGGATCGTCGAATCGGCCGCCGGCCGCGACGGGTTCGGGTTCACCGAGCCACCACGGGACTGCTCGTACTCCTTCTCCAGCCTGGCGATCAACTCGTCGAGCTTGCCGACGATCCCCTCCTGCGCCTCCTGGGTCGGATCCTTGCCGGTGTTCAAGTCCGACAGGTCGACGACCACCTCTTCCATCGCGAGCGCCAAGTCGCCGATGGGATCCAGCGCGCCGTCCTCTTCATCCTGGGCCAGCGTCCACGACAGCGACGAGAAACCGGCGGCCAGGGCGATCGTCATAGTGACAATGAAACGCTTCACGGCATGACTCCTTGTAATTCTTCACCGCGTTCTTCGGAAAGTCGTTGCGTGGCGTCGCGCACTTGATCTTGCTGATCGGCCAGTTCCTCGATCCGCCTCTTGATGCCGGCGGAAAGCGCGTCGGCGTCGACCGCCGGACGCGCCTTGTCGACGTCCACCGTGCGCCGGTTGGTTCGGACCTGCAACAAGCGAATCAACTTCAACTCGGCGATCAGCCGGTTCAGCTCGCGTTCGCGGTTGCGTTGGCCTTTCTGTCCCTTGCGGTTCGACATCTTGCTGGAGGGCATTTGCTTCATCGCGGCCAGCAGCGATTCCAGGTCGGCTTCGATCTGCCGCTCATCCTCGACCACCGGCTGCGAACCGTCGCCGTCGGCCAGCATCACCTGCACATCGCTCATGGCATCGCGCACGACCAACAGCGCGGCGGGCAACGCGATGCCGAATTCGGTTTCCTCGACCAGCGTGATCAGCTCGTTGGCGACTTCGACGATCCGCCCCTCGCTCTTGGCCAGACCCACCAGCGAAGTCAATGCGTTGCGCGAGCCCGCGGCGGCTTTCGGTCCAAGAAGCTGCGTCGATTCACGCACGGCGATTTGCCGTTCGAGCATCAGCGTCAGGCCTTCGAGCACCCGCCGCTTGACCTCGGCCCGCAGTTGGTCGAGGAGCTTCTCGGCTTCTTCCTCCAGTTGTTGCTTGGCGTACTTGAGCGAGTCTTCGGCCTCCTTCTGCTGGCCGCTGGCCGACTCGGCGTCGCGGTCGCCCAGTTGATTTTCAGCGTTGCCCATGCTTCCATCGGCCCGCACCAACTCGCCCAGCGCCCCGGCGCCGGTTTCGCCCAGGTCGCGGACCATCGAAGTGATCCCCTCGTTGAGCTTGCGGTTCTGGTTCTGGTCGCGCTTCATGCGGTTGAAGTCGGCCTCGGCCAGTTCCTTGGCGAGTTTCCGCATTTGCTCATCGGTCGCTTCCCGCTCGCGCTCCAGCGCCGCCAGGGCTTCCTTCTGGTCGGGCAGCGCGGCCGAGGCTTCCTTTTTTTCGAGCTTCTCGCCCGCCTGGCCCATCTTCCCCTCGGCCTCGCCCAGATTGGACGATTCCTTGGGCGATTCCTTGCCGGCCTTGGCCTGCTCCTGCGCAAGCACTTGGGTGGCGGTCCGAGTGCCCGCTTGCTCCTCGGCCAGTTTGCCGACGGCTTCTTGATCTGAAGTCGAAAGCTCCTTGACGTCGGCGAGCTTGCCGCCTTGCTCGATGTGCCCCTCCTCGCGTTGGATCAACTCGTCGAGCGTGGCCCGTTTCTTGCGCAGCCCTTCAAATTCCTTTTCCTTGTCGGCCGTTTCCCGCGATAAGCCGCGCTCGCGGTCTTCTTCCTGGATCGCCTTGTCGAGTTGGCGCAGGATCTCGCGGATCGCGCGGAGTTTTTCCAGTTGCATCTGGAAGTCGAGGTCGGTGGAAAGCAACAGGTCGTGCAGCCGCTGCAGCTTGCCCAGTAACACTTTCTCTTCGGCGGCGGCCTCGTCGAGGCTCATCTTGGCCAGGTACTTCTGGGCCTCTTTCATCTGGTGCAGGATCAGCTCTTCACGAGCGAACTTGAGGCCCAGCATCAGCCGCGACGAGTTTTCGGGTTCGAGCGCCTTGAGGGCTTCGGAAAGCCGGAACATCCGTTCCTCGAGTTCGGTCATTTCCGCGGCGACTTTTTCCTGGCGGAAGCTCAACACGTCGGCCAGGCTGACGGCCTCGCTCTTGGCGCCGGCGGAAGCCGCGCCGGGGGCGGCGGCCGATACCGTGGCGGCCGGCTTGTCAACCTTCTCTTTCGCAGCCTCCTCGCCAAGGGCCATCATGGGACTGATGCACGAAAGCGCCACGGCCAGCGCGGCCCGGCGACATGGACCCAGGGGGGCCTTGCATGGCTGACCCGGCGGAACGAATCGACGGCTCGACATCAGAATCCTCCCTACCAAGCAGACCTGAATCCTACTTATACTGCACGCGGCCGAGAATGAGACGTTCACGGTGGCTGGGGCAGAGCCTAAGCGATGCCCCGGTCGCTATGTAGCCGGGGCATCGCTTACGCTCTGCCACCAGCCACCACCTTCTCGTGACAAAATGTCTCATTC
>DATKSN010000089.1:0-52681 GCA_035531595.1 Pirellulales bacterium
CTTTACCCGACGAAAGCAGCTTTGCGTGTGGCACAGACGAACGCTGCGGGGGAAGAAGTCTTAACGCGTCTAAAGCCGGGCAATCCGCCGAGACGGATTTCCTGGTCGGTACAGGTACGGTTTTGCCAGTTTTTTCTTGCGTAGTTTCGGCTGCGCCGAAGCCGCGTTTATGCGCGTTGAGTCCATCGGCATTCGCTGATACGATGATTAGATGCCAAACTCTCAGCGTATCATCCCGCGCCTCGCCTTGGCGGGCGGCATGTGGCTTGCTTGCGGTTCGTTGCCGCAAGCGGCGGAACCGGATGGAAAGGGCGCCGTCGCCGCCGATTTGGAATTTTTCGAGAACCAGGTCAGGCCGCTGTTGGCCAATCATTGCCAAAAGTGCCACGGTCCCGACGAGCAGAAGGGGGGCCTGCGGCTCGATTCCCGCTCGGGCCTTCTCGCGGGCGGCGACACGGGAGCGGCCATCGTGCCCGGCAAGCCGGACGAAAGCCTGCTGGTCGATGCGGTGGGCTACGGCGAGTTGTATCAAATGCCGCCCACCGGCAAGCTCGCGCCGTCCGAAGTCGCCACGCTGCGGCGCTGGGTCGAACGGGGCGCGCCCTGGCCGGACGACGCCGGCGCCGCGGGGGGCGGCAAGCCGGCCGCGGCCTTCGACCTTCGCGAGCGGGCGCGGCATTGGGCTTTTCAACCGCTGGTCGAACGCACTCCGCCGGCGGTACGCGATTCCGCCTGGCCGCGAACGGCGGTCGATCGGTTCATCCTCGCCAAGCTCGAAGCGGCCGAGCTGACGCCGGCCGGCCCGGCCGACCGCCGCACGCGGTTGCGCCGAGTGACGTACGACCTGACCGGCCTGCCTCCGAGGCCGGCTGAAATCGAGTCGTTCCTGGCCGACGAATCGCCCCAGGCGTTCGAGCGCGTCGTCGATCGGCTGCTTGCCTCGCCGCGCTACGGCGAGCGCTGGGCGCGGCACTGGCTCGACCTGGTGCGCTACGCCGAAAGCCGCGGACACGAATTCGATTACCCGCTCCCCAACGCTTTTCAATACCGCGACTACGTCATCCGGGCTTTCAACAACGATGTGCCTTACAACCAGTTCGTCGTCGAGCATGTGGCCGGCGATCTGCTGCCGAACCCGCGGCTGGACCCCGAACGCGGCTTCAATGAGTCGATTCTCGGCACCGGCTTTTGGTTCCTGGGCGAGGAAGTCCATTCGCCGGTCGACATCCGGGGCGACGAGACGGATCGCACCGACAACAAGATCGATGTTCTCTCGAAGACGTTCCTGGGCTTGACCGTGGCCTGCGCCCGCTGCCACGATCACAAGTTCGACGCGATTTCGACTCAAGACTATTACGCGCTGGCCGGCTACGTGCTGAGCTCCGGCTACCGGCAGGCGGCGTTCGAGGCGTGGGAAGAAAACCGCCGCATCGCCGACGAGTTGGCGGCGTTGCGCGCCCGGCAGCGGCCGAAGCTGGCCGCGGCCTTCGCCGCCGCGGCGCACGGCGCGCTGGAACACCTCGCCGATCTGCTGCTGGCCGCGCGTGAGGCGCCGGCGGGCGGGGCGGACGCATCGTCGCGCGGCGCGCGGATCGCCGCGGCGGCCCAGCGGCGCGCCGTGGATCCGCAATGGCTGGCCGCTTGGGTGGGCGAGGTCGAGCGAGCGACGAACGATCCGTCGTCGCCGCTGCACGCCTGGGCGCTGTTGGCGAGCGGCCCCGCCGAGGCGCCGCCGGCCGCCGTACTCCGGCCGCTTGCCGAGCGTTGCCGCGAGCAAGCCGCCGCGGAGGCCGCCGCCCTGGCCGGCGCCAAGATCATCGTCGATTACTCGCAAAGCAAAGCCGCCGAATGGCTGCAAGACGGCTTCGCCTTCGGCCTCGGCCCGCTGCCGCCGGGAGAGATTCGCGTCAGCGCCGATCCCAAGAGGCCGATCGCCAAGGTGTTCGACCGCGCGGCGGCGGTGAGCGATCCGGCCTGGGACGTTCAGCAATTGGCCCCTGGCGTCGAGCGCGAGCCGGGCCGGCTGAGCTGGCAGCAATCGGGCCGCACGTTGCGGACGCCCAGCTTCACGCTCGGCGGCGGCAAGCTCTATTACTTGGTCAGCGGCCCGGGCCATGCCTACGCCGCAGTCGATTCGCATCGTTTGAACAACGGCCCGCTGCATGGGGCCTTGATCCGCGAGTGGAAGGCGCCCGATGGGGCGTTCGAGTGGATCGAGCACGACCTGTCCTCGTATTCGGGGCACCGCGCGCATGTCGAGTTCACGCCGGGCCTCGCCGGGGAACAGGGCCTCTCTGGGGAACAGGGCCTCGACCGGTCGCCGGTTTTGGCGGTCGCAATGGTGGTCGAGGCCGCGCGTCCGCCCGCGGCCGTCGATCGACCCAATGCGATTTCGTCGGCACTGTTGGCCGAGCATGAACCGTCGACGGCCGAATCCGTGGCGTTGGCATACCAGCATGCTTTCAGCGATGCGTTGACGCGCTTCGGCGGCGACTCGTTGATCGGTTCCCCCGCCGCGGCCGACGCGGCGAGGCTGGTCGATTGGCTGATCCAGCGGCCGAACCTTTTCAGCGCGCCGGACGGCGCCGCGTCGCGGCAAATCGCCGACGCGGCACGGCCGTTCCTGGAAGAACGATCGCGGCTCGTCGCGGGCATTCCGCGCCGTTCGCAGACCGCCCCCGCCATGTGGGAGGGGAGCGGCGTCGACGAGTTCGTGCTCTTGCGAGGCAATCCGAAAACGCCGGGCCAGCCCGTCCCGAGGCGGCACCTGCAGGCGATCGCCGGAGCGGAGCAACCTGCCATCGACCACGGCAGCGGCCGGCTCGAACTCGCGCGGCGGATGGTCGCGCCCGAGCACCCGCTGCTGGCGCGAGTGATCGTCAACCGCGTCTGGCAGCACCTGTTCGGGCGTGGAATCGTGGCCACGGTCGACAACTTGGGCCGCATGGGCGAACCCCCCACGCACCCGGAACTGCTCGATCACCTGGCCGACAGGTTCGTCCAGAATGGTTGGTCGATCAAGCGACTGGTGCGCGAACTGGTCGTGTCGCGAGCGTACCAGCTTTCCTCGCGCCCGAGTGGCCGAGCGATCGAAGTCGATCCGCGGAACCTGCTGCTGTCGCATGGGAGCCTGCGGCGGCTGGAGGCCGAGGCAATCCGCGACGCGGTGCTGGCGGTGTCGGGCCGGCTCGACGAGCGAATGTACGGGCCGAGCGTGGCAACGCACTTGACTCCGTTCATGGAAGGGCGTGGCCGGCCCGAAAGCGGGCCTTTGGACGGAGACGGCAGGCGCGGCATTTACCTGAGCGTGCGTCGAAACTTCTTGAGTTCGACGTTCTTGGCGTTCGACTACCCGATTCCATTCACGACGACCGGCCGGCGCAGCGTATCGAACGTGCCGGCCCAGGCGCTGACGATGATGAACAGCCCGTTCGTCGTCGCCGAAGCGCGACGCTGGGCCGAACGGTCGCCGGCGGCGGGGGGGACGACCAGCGAGCGCGTCGACGAGTTGTACCTCGCGGCCTTTGCGCGGCCCGCCGGCGACGGCGAGCGACGGAGCGCCCTGGCCTTCGTCAGCGAACAAAGCCGCCGTTACGGTGATCAGCCCGACGATCCGCGGGCCTGGGCCGACCTGTGCCATGTGCTGTTGAACGTGAAGGAGTTCATTTACATCCAATGATCGCCCGGCGTCACGGATCGTCGCCGCAACGGCGTCACCGGCAAATCCGGACCCCAATCCGGGCCAGGCTGCGCCTTTTCTCGCTGGTCGCACTTGCCAGCCGGCCATTCGTATTGCACAATGACACTGATGAACGAAACCTTCGCGCGGCTCCAGAAAATCTTCCAGGACGTCTTTCTTGACGACCGTCTGACAATCACCCCGGAGACCAGCTCGAAGGATTTCGAGAGTTGGGACTCGCTCACGCATGTGACGCTGATGGTGCATGTGGAACGAGTCTTCGACATCCAATTCACGAGTTCTGAAATTGCCGCATGGAAGGACGTCGGCGAACTGGAGCAGTTGATCGAAGTCCGCCTGCGACAGAAAGGCTAGATGGACCGATCCACACTCGATCTTTACAAGCCGGAGTTCTGGTACACCCTGGCCATCGCGGTGCTGGTGCTGGTGCCGCTCACGGCGCCGGTTTTGCGCAAATGGGCCTGGGCGGCCATTAACCTTGCTTTTCTCAGGCTGCTGCTGGGCGGCGCCGACGCGGTGTCCGCGTACGCCTTCCTGCCGACCTGGTTGAACAAGTTGTTGACCTTTCTGCGGGGCAGCGACGAGTTCGTATGCGCGTGCGCCGGCATCCTGGCCGCGTACATCGTCTTGAACGCGCTGCGACGGCGCGTGCTGGGAATCATCCCCTTGGTTTTGGGTGGGCTGGCCGTATTGGCGATGTTCCTGGTACACAAGCTGACGGTGCCGACGACGGTCGATCGTCTGGAGACCATGACGTCGGCGCTGCGCATCGGCGGCGGGCGCGACGTGGTGGCGATCGAGACGCTCAAGTCGCTGCTCTTGGCGATCGGCTTTTCGTACGTCGCATTAAGACTGGTCGACGCCCTGCGTCTGACCTATGAGGGTCGGCACGCGGCCCCCGACTTGCCTTCGACGATCAACTTCCTGCTGCCGTTCCACATGCTGGCCGCGGGCCCGATTCAGGGTTACGCGGATTTCCTGGCGCAGCCGGCCGTGCCCGCGCCGTTGAGCGCGTCCGACTCGCTGCGCGCCGTCGAGCGGATCGCACTCGGGCTATTCAAGAAATTCGTCCTGGCGGACGTCCTCGACAAGGCCTTGCTCACCCTGTTCCGGGCGCCGCTTCCGTATATGCTCGTCGAATCGCTGCTCTCTTATGTCTGGGTCTACCTGGACTTCAGCGGCTATAGCGACATCTGCGTCGGCGCGGGCCGCCTGATGGGGGTGGCCACGCCGGAGAACTTCAACCGGCCCTACGTGGCGCGCAACCTGGTCGACTTCTGGGACCGTTGGCACATGTCGCTGTCGCAATTCATCTACCGCAACCTTTTCATCCCGCTGCAAATGGCGATGGTCCGCCGCGCGGGCCCCCGGGCCGCGCTGTGGTGCGGAACGGTGGCCTTTTCGGTCTCGTTTCTATTGTGCGGTCTGTGGCACGGCCAGGAAGGGCGCTGGATGCCCTGGACGCTCTGGGGCGCCATGAACGCCTTGGGGCTGGTGGCGGTCGTTTGGTATCGCGCCGGGTTGAAAAAGTGGCTCAGTCGCGAAGCCTTGAATCGCTACAACTCCAACCTTGGCGTACGGCTACTGGCCACGATCTTGACGCAGGGATACGTCGCCGCCACATTAGTGGTAGCCACATGGCCGTGGGAGTGAGAGACCATGTCATCGCAGTCATCCCCTTTGAAAAACGACCGCATCCCAGCCTGGCAATTCGCCCTCCGGCTGGCCTGGGTGGTCGTTCAATTATCGCTCGTTTACTTGCTAGGTGAGACCGGTGCTCAATTTTTTTACCAGGGCTTCTAGCCGGCTGGCGCGTTCGGCCTTCGACGTCTCGCGATATCGCGGGGTGATCGTCACCGCGGCCGGCACCCTGGTCGCATTCGTGGCGCTGCATTTCGCGCTCGGTGTCGCGTTCGGAACCGGCGCCGAGAGGCTTTCGCCCAACCAACGGCCGCTCGGTTTGGAGTTGTACATCAACGTCTGGAGCAGGGTGGCCGCCATTGACCGCATGCACCACCGAGGTCAACTGGCGGCTGACACGCGGCTGGGCGTCGTGCTGGGGGTTTCGTCGACCCAAGCCGGTATCCAACGCCGGATCTTGGAGGCCGCCGCGACGGAGGCCAACCGCTGGGTCGTACTGACCGGCGCCGGACTGAGCTTCGAGAACCTCGCGAGCGTGACGCGGCCGGTGTTCTTCTGTAGCCTGAGGCCGTCGCTGGTCGTCATGTGCGTGCATCCCCAAATGCTCGTGGGCGAAGGTTATTTCGCGGACGATGAGACGCCAACAATGCCAGGGGTCGTAGGCCGCGCCCAAAGGGGGCGCCGCGCGTCGCCCTGGGCGGCGCTGGGCGTGGTACGCCTGCTTCGCGCTCATTGGATCGTGAAGAACCACGTCGGCGTGGGGTACTATCTGCGTTCGCTTATGTATGAATTGCGGCTGTGGGTGTTTCGCGCCGCCGGGGTCAGTGCGGAAGCGCTTTTTCCCGCGGCCGAGGAGCCCTGGGATGACGAACCGCTCTGGTGGTGGCAATTGGACGCCGCGAATGAGGATTTCGCCCAGTCGCAGATCGATTTCTGGCGGAAGCAAGGGCATTTCAAAGCGGCGAACTACGACCCTGCCGGGCCTCAAGCGCGTCGTTTCGTCGGCATGATTCGCGACTATCGCGCGCTGGGGGCCGAAGTGTACGTCGTCATCATGCCGCTACGGTCGCCGTTGCGGCGCCTGGTTCCGCCGCAAGCCAAGCCGTGCCTCAAGAAAGCGTTGCGACTCGCCTTTCCTGACGCCCCGCCGCCCATCATCGACCTGGAACGGGCGATCCCCGATGAGTTTTTCACCGACGAGGCGCATCTGGGGCGTAGCGGGGCCGAGCGATTGTCGACGCTCGTGGCGGATCGCCTGGAAAAGGACGCGATTGAGAAAGGGGCGATGGGCGTTAGGCGATGGGCGTTAGGCGATGGGCGTTAGGCGATGGGCGTTAGGATTATTCATGGTCAGGTGGAACGAGCGCAGACTGATGTCACACTAACCCGCGGCGCAAGCAAGGTAAGTTCAACGCTGGGCCTTGCTTGCGCTGCGGGTTCGTGTTGGACCATGAATAATCCAGGCTCTCAGCGCACGGGGTGGGCTCGCGGGGCACGGAACGCCACGGAGGGCGTTCCCTACAGAACCTAGTAGCCTGGGAGCGGAAAAAAACCTAACGCCTAACGCCTAACGCCTAACGCCTAACGCCTAACGCCTAACGCCTAACGCCTAACGCCTAACGCCTAACGCCTAACGCCTACTCTTCGACCTGCCAGGCCTCAACGGCCTCGTCGGTGGCCACGAGCAGGATCCCTCGGCCGTCGACGTGGGCGACGGCCAAACCAGATAGCGAAGCGCCATAGTTGAAGCGGTCGATCAAGGCGCCGTCGATCGCGAGGATGTGGATCGAGCCGTCGGCCCCGGCGATGACCCATTGCCCCGTCTCATGGCCCAACAGATTGCCTGCCGCGACGGCTTCGAACGCGGGGTGGGGCTGCTTCCCGGCCGGCAAGGGGTGGCTCCATAACTCCTCGCCGCCGGGCGAAATGCCGACCGCCACGTCGGGACCAAGCTTCCCCGACCCCAGCTTGTCGTGGGCGATCGCGCACCATTCAGGCTGTTCGTCGCCGTCGAGGTCGGCGGTGAAGATCAGCCGCGCGAACCTGTCGCCCACGACGATCGCCCTGCGCGCGTTGCCTTTCGCGTCGATCGGTAGCAAGGTGCCTAGCTGGCTGGTGGCCAGCAGGCCGCGATGGCCCTCGCCGTCCGGACCCCATACGGCCAGCCCGAGGACATTCTCGGCGGCCCGGTTCCGCCAAAGACGGCGGCCATCGAGCGAAACGCAGTGGATACCCACCTCGCCATAATAGCCGACGGCGATCTCCACCTCGCCGTCGCCGTCCAAATCGGCCAAGAGCGCGTCGGAGATGCCCGCGTGGTCTCCCTCCTCCGGGAAGCTGCGCAATCGTTTCCAGCGGTCGTCGAACACATGAAGCTGCTGCACGCCGGGCGCCGAGCCCAGAAAAAACCGCTTGCCCGCCCCGTCGCCGGCCGTGCGCAGGAACGAAATCACCGCGTCTTTTTTCCGTGCGGGCAGGTCGAGCCGGTGCATCGCCGACAGATTTCCCTCGGCGTCGAGCTCAGCCACGCTTCGCAAGCCTTCGAGCGCGAACATCCGGTCGCGCCCGGAGTCATTGGCTACGACGAGCAAGTTGCCGGGGCTTTTCAGCGCCGTGCATGCCCAGAGCCGTTTGAGCCGGAGCTTTTCCGGCTCGCGACGCGGCGAGATCTCGGCCTTGGAAAACGCCGTGTCGGCCGCTTGTGTCGCGTCGGCGAACTTACTTTGGGGACTCCAAGCGAATCCCAAATACAACTGCACCTCCGTCGTTCGCGGCGGCGATTGCCCGGCAAGCCCCCGCGGCTCAGGTTCCTGGGGGGTGGCGATCAGGTCGCCGCCGGCCAGAAGCTGGTCGAGCTCCTTGGGCAGCACCGCGAGTTGGTCCAGATACGGTCCTTTCACGAGCTCTTGCAGCCTGCCGTCGTTGCCAAGAATCATGGTGGTCGGCACGAGTTGCAGCCCAAAAGCGCGGGTCGCGACCTGGCGGGTGACGCGGGCCATCGGCAGCGACAGCTTGGCCTTGGTGAAAACGGACCTCAAGTCGTCGTCGGACGTCTCGTCCAGATCGGCGCTGACCGCCAGAAACACGATCGAGTCCTGGTCTCGATAGCGGGCGTAGACCTGCTCGAGTTTCGACAAATCCTTGAGGGAATACGCGGCGTCGTCCTTTTGCCAGAACATGATGACCACGATCTTTCCCGCCAGCGAGTCGCGCGTGATCACCCGGCCGTCGAGCGCGTGCAATTCGAACTTGGGGATGCGAGTGCCCATTCGCACGGCTTCGAACTGATGGACCAGTTCGGCGCCTTTGGGCACTTCAAACTGGAACGCCACGTCGTCGATCGGCGAGTCGAGCCGGGCGCCCGTGAGTTCGGCGGTGATCGTCATCCCGGTGATACTGCCGTAGTAGGATTCCAAGAGTTCGCGGTAGCCGTCGGTCGGGTATTCGACGCGCCGGACCACCAGCGTCCGCTCATCGATCCAAAGAACGAACGCGCCGTCGGTTCGCTCGATCCGAACGCGCTGGCAGGCTTCGCCGTCGATCGTCCGCGGCGACATGAACTTTGTCATTTGCGCGTTCACGGCGAATTGTCCCAGAGGCTCAGGGTCCAGGAACAATGCCAGCGGTATGGAACCGACGATCCGATTGAGTGCTTGTCCCAGCACCCGGTCGCCGTAAACCAAGGCAAGCGACAACTCTTCGGGCGCGGGCACGCTGAACACCTCGCCCGGCGCCTCGTTGATCGTGGCGCGGAAGTTCCGGCCGTCACAGACGACCAACGCCTGGTAGGCGTGCATGCGAAGCTTGTTCGGACCGGAGACGGCGACGGAGAAATCGATCAGCTCGTCGACGATCTCGCCGTCGCACTTGTAACGCACCCGAAGCTGGCCGCTGTCTTCGTAACGATCCGCTTTGTGGTAGGCCTCGACCACCCGCTCCAAAAGCTGCTGGGCCGGCGGCGGTTTTTTGACCGCGACTTGAGGAGCGTTGCTCGACGGCGCCGAGTCGATGCACCCCATCGACAGCGTCAGCAAGAGCGCCAGCGCCGGGCGGACACAGCATCTGTAGGGAACGCCCTCCGTGGCGTTCCGTGGCGGGCGAGCAGACGTCGTGATCCGCTTCACGGGAAAAGCGACGGCAAAGGGGCGTAATCCACTAGGGGCGGCATGAGAGGCCATCATGGCTTGAGCCTTGAAGCGGGTTGTCGTGAAAGAACGGAAGTCCCGATGGTTGGCACTCCCGTATTATTCGATAACTTGCCCGGCGCGTAAAGCTCGGATTCTTTCAGGAGGGGCGGGATTCAGTGCGGCCAGTGGTTCGGGAGCAGAGGTTAGAGGTTAGAGGTTAGAGGTTAGAGGTTAGAGGTTAGAGGTTAGAGGTTAGAGGTTAGAGGTTAGGAATCGAAACCTAACCTCTAACCTCCATTGCCGCCCCCCTGTTTTGTCGCCCCGACCTCTAACCTCCATTGCCGAGCCCTGTTTTCTCGCCCCGACCTCTAACCTCCATTGCCGCCCCCCTGTTTTGTCGCCCCGACCCCTGCAAACCTGTTATACTCATTATTGCTCCGGGGCTTGCTTAACGGCGACCCATTCGATGCACTGCAACCAATTCATCGCACCCCCCCTGACCCGCCGCGAGATGCTCGCGAGCTGCGCCAACGGCTTCGGCGCGTTGGCGCTGGCGGCGCTCTTGCGGGAGCCTGCGTTCGGCGGGCAACCGGCCGCCGGTCCCTTGCACCCAACGACCGGTCCCTTGCACCCAACGACCGGTCCCTTGTCGCCGCGGCCGACGCATTTCCAGGCCAAGGCCGCCAGCGTCATCTTTCTCTATATGGACGGCGGCGTGTCGCAGGTCGATTCGTTCGACCCCAAACCGCGGCTGGAACGCGAGCACGGCCGGCCGATCAAAATGAAGATCCCGCCCACGCAATTCAACGACGTGGGCAACGTGCTGATGTCGCCCTGGGCCTTCCGCCGTTACGGCCAGTGCGGCACGCCGGTAAGCGACCTATTCCCCCACACGGCCCAATGCGTCGACGACTTGTGCGTCGTGCGGTCGATGGTTTCGAGGTTCTCGGAGCACACCAACGCCAACTATTTCCTGCACACCGGATCGGGGCTGCAAGGCCGGCCCAGCATGGGAAGCTGGTTCGGCTACGGACTGGGCAGCGAGTGCCAGGATCTGCCGGGCTTCGTGGTGCTCAACGGCGGGCTCATTCCGCCCGGTGGGCTCGACAACTTCGGCAGCGGATTCCTGCCGGCCAGTTACCAGGGCTCGGTTTTCAAGCAAGGCCCGCGGCCGCTCGACAACGTCGCTCGCAGCGAAGCCAACGACGATCTGCAGCGCGGCAAGCTGGCCTTGCTCGACCGGCTCGACCAGGCCGCGCTGGCGCAAACGGGGCGCGACGACCAGCTCGAATCGGCCATCGCCAACTACGAGTTGGCTTTCCGCATGCAGGCCGCGGTGCCCGACCTGATGGATCTGAGCCGGGAGGACGCGGCGACCCGAAGACTGTACGGTCTGGAGGCCGAATTCGAGGCGACGCGGAGTTACGGCGCGCTGTGCCTGATCGCCCGGAGGCTCGTCGAGCGGGGAGTGCGGTTCGTCGAACTCACCTGCCCCCACTTGGAATGCGACCGCTGGGACCAACACTCCCATCTCAAGGACGGGCATGCCAAGAACGCCCTGGCGGTCGACCAACCGATCGCCGCGCTGTTGCTCGACCTGAAGCGGCGCGGACTGTTGGAGTCGACGTTGGTCGTATGGGCCGGCGAGTTCGGCCGCACGCCCATGGCCCAAGGGTCCGACGGCCGCGACCATAATCCCTTCGGCTTCACGATCTGGATGGCGGGGGGCGGCGTGAAAGGGGGCGCGATTTACGGCGCCACCGACGAGTACGGATACTACGCCGTTGAAAACCGGCTGGAAATCCACGATCTGCACGCCACCATGCTGCACCTGTTGGGGATTGACCACACGCGGCTCACCTACCGCTTCGGGGGGCGCGACGTGCGGCTGACCGACGTGCATGGCAACGTCGTGCGGGAACTGCTCGCGTAACGGCCGTCACACCAACCCGCCGCGCTTCGCGTTGCGAAGCAACGCGAAGGCCAAAAAAAGGCGAGCGAAGCGTAGAAAACCGACATCCGATAACCCCAAGCCGGAGACATGGCGCCGTCTGGGAGTTTTTGGAGGGATAGGAGGGATGGACGTGGTACGGGGCGGCCTTGATGTAAGCTTGGCGAACGCGGTCTCCCTGCCATTTCAAGGAAACTCGGGAGCCACGCCGCAGGGCGCGACGGCGCCGCGGACGACGGAATCGCGCGAGGTAACGCTCCGCGAATAAAACCGAATCCGAAACCCCTCCCCGGTGATCCAAAAACACGCGGGGTGGGGCGAAGTGTGGCGAGGCAATCCGCGATTTCAGAAGCCGCCGCCATTGCCGGTATTCACACCACCACCGCCGCCGCCGGCGCCACCGCTGGTGCCGCTGGCGCCCGTGACGAAGTTGAACGTGTTGACTTGCGTGACGCCGGTGAACGCTGGTATCGGCGAGACGCGCACGTAGCGCCGGTCGGCTGAAACCACCGCCGAATTCACGACCATGGATGCGCCCTTGGGCGAGGTGGAGATCACCGGCATGTAGCCGACCGCGCCTTGCACGAAGAACGGGTTGAACGGGTTGACGACCACTCCGCCGTTGCCGCGGTTGACACCCCTCAGCATGCTTCCCAAAACCCGCGGGTCGTTCAAGGCATTGAGCTGTTGGTTCAGAATCTGCTGGTTCACGGCCACCTGGCCCGCCACGGCATTGGCCACCTGTTGCTGCGCCAGCGGCTCCAGGCGGCGACCGTCCTTGAGATCGAAGGCGGCCACCGCGTCGCCGTCCTTGAGAGTCAATTGTTTGGTTTGAACGCGTTCCCGCTTCGACCAGAAGTGCCAGATCAGCTTGACGGTCACTTTGTCGGCCGTCAATTTGCCCCACACGCGGCGCACCGCGACCTTATACGTGCCATCGAAGCCTTTCGGGCAAACGTACACCTCCGAGGCCCCTTGCGACGTGCGCTGGTCCCTCCTGGCCACGGCGTCGCCCAGCAGGATGCCGCCCGAGGTCGTCCGCGGGTTGCGGAACGAGCAGACGGTGCCGGCCGGCTCCTCGACCAGCAAATCGACGTCGGCGTCGCCCGTCCAGGAGACGATCACCACGCAATCGCGGATCTGCGCTTCGTTGAGTTGGGCCTGGTACTCATCGGCTTCCTGTTTGCGGTTTTCCTTCTTCAACCGATCGAGCGTGGACAGGGCGACACGCTCGGCCGTATTCCAAATCTCGATGTGCTCCGCCGACCAGGCCTGGCTGAGAATGCCGAGCGTCGACCAGCGGAGGCCGTCGAGATCGTCGAGTTCGGTCGCCAGCCGCAAGCCGGCGACGAACGGTTCGGCCGCGTTCGGATCGCTCTCGGAAACCTGCTGGAACAACTCGAGGGCGCGGTGCTTGAGCCCGTTCTTGTCCATGTAGTGCGCGATATACATCACGTCCAGGGGGTTGTCCGTGAAGTCGATCGCCGACATCAAAACGCGTTCGATTTCGAGCGAGTCGCGGTGGTCGGCCTGCATCGCCAGGCCGAGCGCCTCGTACATCCAGGGCTGCCCCTGCTTGTTGCGCAGGGCGGCGTTGATCAAAGCGATGACGTGATCGAACTTGTTGGCCTTCGCCAACTCGCGCACGGCCTGCCGCACGCCGTCGGTCGGCAATTTTTGGGCGGAAAACAAGTCGTTCCACTTCACTTCGGGATCGTCGCCTTCGGCGCAGTCGATGCGCACGGGCTCGGCCGCTTTCGCCCGCTTCGCACCGCGCCACGCCGGCCCCATCGCACCGCGCCGCGCCGGCGCCATCGGGCCGGCCGCCGGCTTGGGCGCCGGTTGCCGCTCGCCAACCGGTTGCCGCTCGCCAACCGGTTGCCGCTCGCCAATCGCCGGCCGCTCGCCGGCCGGCGCCTGCTCGCCAGGGGCCTTCGCCGCTCCGGCCGACTTCTTCTTGCCGGAGAGCTTCAAATCGTCCTTGACGGAAAACATGCCGCGACCGCCGCCACCCATGGCCGGCATCTGAATGGGAATCACCAGGTCGGCGACCGGGTAAACCTTGGTCGAGAGAATGTTCTCGGCCTCCGTCTTGGTGGTGATCATCAGCACCTCGTCTTTGATCACGTAGGTCAGATCGAGCTCGCCCAGCAACAACTTGAGGGCCGAACGCAACGTGATGCCCTTGATGCTCCGCGTGACGGTGGTGTCGCTGCCCACGCCGGCGTCGGCCAGGGCCTTGCTGTCGAGCTGGATCTCGATTTCGTGCCTGGTCTTCAGGTACTCGATCACGTCGGAGAGCGGCTGTTCGGTGAAGTCGATGTCGGTCTTATCCAGCAGCGCGGCGGCGATCTTGGCCTCGGCCGGGCTGCTCTTCGAGAGATCGGCGACCTTGTATTTTCTTCGCCGCTCGGTCAACATCTGCCAAACCTCCGGGGCGGGGTAGAGGATCGGCGGCTCGTCCGACGTCGGAACGTGCGACGTCTCGGTCGCGTACAACATATCGACGAAGCCTCTGTGCCGCGCGTCGCGCAGGGCCATCATGTCGGTCGTGTAGCCGACCATCCGCGACCAAAGCTCGGCGGTTCGCAAGCCCGCCCGGTTCGGCTCCATCTCCTCGGCGAGATCGGCCACCGCTTCGGCGTCGCGATAGCGTTCCTCGTCCATCAACGCGCTGAAGCGGGCCATCAATTGTTCGACTTTCTGCTCGCGAATGAACAGGTCGCGGTTGATCCGCTCGCGCGCGGCGTACTCGGCGGCGATTTGCTCGTCGCGAATTTCCCGTTCGACGAACTCTTCCTTCTGCCGGCGTGACGTGCGCAACGCGGCCTCGATTCGATCGGCGAGTTGGGCACGCAGATCGGGGTCCAATTCGATCGCCTGCGAGACCTTCTCCAACTCCAGCTTGAGCTTTTCTTCGGCCAACTCGGGGTTGGTGCCTAGCAAGCCGCGGGCCTGCTTGATGATGTTTTCGACCTCGGTGCGGATGAAGCCCGCGAAGACGCGATCGTTCCGCTCGACTTCATCCACCAGCGCGCCATCGGCGGCCTCACGCGCCGCGGGGTCGGCCGGCGCGTCGTCGTCCGAGGGGTCGTCGCGCTTTGAAAGCTTCAGGTCGCGCCCGGCGCGGCGTCCCCTGGCAAGGTTGGCTTTCTCGACCGCGTCGAGGACGATCGCCGCGTCGTTGTTCTCCGGATCGAGGCGCTTCGCTTCCGCCGCCAGTTTTTCGGCCTGCTCGAAGTTGCCGGCTTGTCGGGCCTGTTGGGCCAGCCGGGTGAGAGTCTGCGAGTCCACATTCGCCATCTTGCGCAGTTCGTCGAGACCGGCGGCGCCAACGGTTGACAAGCTAATGCCGCCGTCGCGCCGGGCCATTTCGACCAGCTCGGCCAAATAGGCATGCTCCTGGTCGGGCGGAGTGATTTCGATCGGCCACTTCAGTTCGACGACCTGGCCGGCCAACTCGGCGCTCATGCGCACTTCACCCGGCGCATCGGCGCCGGCGAGCTGGCCCAGCACCACCGTGTCGCGATCGAACCGCAGGGGCGGCGCGCGACGGGGATACACTTCACTGAACGCGGCGGGATAGGCCACCGAAACGGGCCAGATCACCGCGTTTTGCGCGGCCGCCGCCAGGCCGCCGCCGAATCGACGGCCGTCGACCGCGTCGTCGTCGACGGCCAACATGCCACCGGTATGGTTCGCCAACGCGCCGAGCAATGGCTTGTTCAGCATGGGACCGACCGCGTAACTGCTGACCGACACATGCTCCCGCACCAGCAAATCGACCAGCGGTTGCATGTGGCTGGCCGCGATCGAGCGAGCGGTGCTGACGCCGTCGCCGATATAGACGACCGATCGGACGCGGTCAGCGTCGCCGGCTTCGGCGAACTGGGCGACGGCGCCGCGCAACGCGGTGCCCATGTCGGTCGAGCCCAGCGGCACGCGGCGCCGAAGGTCGGCCAAGGCCTGACGCATTTCCGGGCCGTCGGCGGCCACGAACGACGAGGTCAACTCGACGGCGTTCAAGTCGACGGCCGACAACGCGACGCGATCGCGCGCCTCGAAGCCGGCCAACAGCGCCGTCAGCGCCGTCAGCGCTTTTTCGCGATAGTCGCCGGTCTGGCTGGCGGACGTATCGAACAACACGACCACATCATGCGGGGCAAGCTTGGGCTGCGGCAAGTTCGGCGACAACTTCATGGCGAAGTAGGTTTCGCCGCCGCCGGCGGTGTAAGTTTCGAGCACCGCCGAACGACCTTGCGGCGCGCCCGCGGGCGTGTTCGCCGCTTCAAGCCTGGCAACGCAAACCATACCCACCCAGGCGGCGACCGCCGCCAAGGCCAACCACGACTGACGAGTTTTGGACATGTGTGTACACTCCACCAGCGAGATGCGTCGGCGCAAAAACCAGCCTGTTCCGTACCGCCGGCCCGGCCACGCATGATCGTCCACCGGGACTATCGAATCGATTGATAGATCGGTGGACAGCCTAAGTGTATTCCACGGAGAGGGGTTATATCAAGAAAAAAAACCCTCACCGAACGATTTTCCTCGCCCGCTCGCCGGCGTACGACACGCCGGCGACGGCCGTGGCCGGCCCATCGCCGCCGCCGGCGAACGGGCCAATCGACCGTAAAACAAGGCGGGTTATGACTTTACGGATCATACCTGATCTGCCGCCGCGGCGTTCCCTACAGAATCGGGCTCGATTGCCGACGGTGGCTGGTGGCAGAGCCTAAGCGATGCCCCGGCTAGATAGATATACTGCACGCGGCCGAGAATGAGACATTCGGAAGTCTGCACACCAACCCGCAGCGCAAGCAAGGCAAGTAGTTACGCGCCTTGCTTGCGCTGCGGGTTGGTGTCGAAGCAGGCCGCGTGCAGTATAGCGACCGGGGCATCGCTTAGGCTCTGCCCCAGCCACCATGTAGATCCTCTCTCGCATATTTCGATGAAATGGCTTATTTTGCAACGATCCGTTTGGAGGCCAGGAAATATGGTAACGCGAAAATCACTCGTGCTCTGCTTCGGTTCCGCACTTTCCGGCGGCTTGTTGGCAATCTTTCTGACGGAGGACCATGGGCCTCCCATCGCGTTTGCACAGGCGGCGGCACGCGAACGAGCGGCGAAGGTGCCCGACGACGGCTTGACGCCCGAGGAACATGTCAACATCGCCGTCTACGACAACGTCAATCGGGCCGTGGTGAACATCAACACCCGCGGGGTGCGCAGCGGCAACCTCTTCATGATCGAAGTTCCCACCGAGGGCGAAGGATCGGGGTCGGTCATCGACAAGACCGGCCATATCCTGACCAACTACCATGTGATCGAGGACGCGAGAGAGATCGAAGTCACCTTGTTCGACGCGTCGAAGCACCTCGCGCAACTCGTCGGCCAGGATCCAGATAATGACGTGGCGGTGATTCACATCAACGCCCCGCCCGAACTGCTGCACCCGGTCGTGTTCGGCAACTCGGCGAAGCTCAAAGTCGGACAGCGAGTGTTCGCCATCGGCAATCCGTTCGGGCTGGAGCGGACGTTGACGACGGGCATTATTTCCAGCCTCAACCGCACCCTGCCCAGCCGCAACAAGCGGCAACTCAAGTCGATCATCCAAATCGACGCGGCGATCAATCCGGGCAATTCGGGCGGTCCGCTGCTCGATACCCACAGCCGGCTGATCGGAATGAACACGGCGATCGCCAGCCGCACCGGGATGAGCGCGGGCGTGGGCTTCGCCATACCGGTCGGGATCATCGCGCGGATCGTGCCGCAACTGATCGAAAAGGGACGTGTGGTGCGTCCCGAGACGGGCATCGCCAAGGTGTACGAGACCGATCGGGGCCTCTTGATCGCGGCGTTGACGCCGGGCGGGCCCGCCGAGCGGGCCGGACTGCGCGGACCGCGCGTGGTCCGCCAGCGGCGCGGGCCGCTCGTCTACGAATCGACCGAACTAGGGGCCGCCGACCTGATCGTCGCCGTGAACGCGACGAACGTCACCACGGTCGATGAATTCCTGACGGCCATCGAGACCCTCCGACCCGGCGACGAGGTCACCCTGGGCGTCATTCGCGGCTCGCGCGAGACGACGGTGCGGATGAAGCTGGGAGGCGAGGAGTAAGCTCTTGACAATCCTGGTTCTTTCGCTAGTTTAGAGTCAATCCCCGTTGAGGGGGAACCAACGATACCCCCGAGTCGCTCATGCCCACGATCAACCAATTGGTCAAGAGAAGCCGCCGGCCGCCGCGCAAGTTCAGCAAGTCGCCCGTGTTGGACAAATGCCCGCAAAAGCGCGGCGTTTGCCTGCAAGTCAAGACGATGACCCCCAAGAAGCCGAACTCGGCGTTGCGAAAGATCGCCCGCGTGCGTCTTTCCAACGGCAAGGAAGTCACCGTCTATATCCCCGGCGAGGGACACAGCTTGCAGGAGCATTCGATCGTGCTGGTGCGTGGTGGCCGCGTCCGCGATCTGCCGGGCGTGCGCTACCATGTGGTGCGGGGCGCGCTCGATACGCTGGGCGTCGAGGGACGCAAGCAATCACGAAGTTTGTACGGCGCCAAGAAATCGTAGCTATACTGCACGCGGCCAAGAATAAGACATTTTGTCACGAGAAGGGTGGTGGCTGGTGGCAGAGCGTTAGCGATGCCCCGGCTCAATCGCGACTGGGGCATGGCTAAGGCACTGCCCCAGCCACCGTGAATGTCTCATCCTTGGCGGCGTGCAGTATCAATCAACATCAATCAACCCTAGGAATCGCAAGGTCAGCATGGGTCGTATCACCGCCAGCCGCGCAATGCTCGCTCCCGATCCCAAGTATGGGTCGTTGTTGGCCAGCAAATTCATCAACTGCCTGATGCACGACGGCAAGAAGAGCACCGCCCAGGCCGTGTTCTACGACGCCCTGGAGATCGTCCGCGGCAAAATCAAGGATGTCGAGCCGATCGAGGTTTTTACCCAGGCCGTCGAGCACGTCAAGCCCGAGGTCGAAGTCCGCTCGAAGCGGGTCGGCGGCGCCGCGTACCAGGTGCCCATGCAGGTGAACCGCATCCGCCAGCAATCGCTGGCGATCCGCTGGATTCTGCTGGCCGTGCGCGAAAAGAAGGGACGCCCCACCCACGAGAAACTGGCCGACGAACTGGTGGCCGCCTACAATCGTGAAGGCGTGGCCGTCACGAAGCGAGAGAACGTCCACCGCATGGCCGACGCCAACAAGGCCTTCGCGCACTTCGCCTGGTAAATGTCCAGCGACCTGAAAAACATCCGCAACATCGGCATCATCGCCCACATCGACGCCGGCAAGACGACCGTCACCGAGCGGATGCTCTATTATTCCGGCGCGACGCACCGCATGGGCGACGTCGACAAGGGAACCACCGAAACCGACTTCGACCCCGAGGAGCAGGAGCGCGGGATCACGATCTACTCGGCGTGCGTGACGTTCAACTGGAAGCAGGTGGTCGTCAACCTGATCGACACTCCGGGACACGTCGATTTCACCGCCGAGGTCGAGCGAAGCCTGCGGGTGCTCGATGGGGGCGTGGTGGTGTTCAGCGCCCGCGAAGGGGTCGAGGCGCAGAGCGAAACGGTCTGGCGGCAGGCCGACCGCTACCAGGTGCCCCGCGTCGCGTTCATCAACAAGATGGACCGCGAGGGGGCCGACTTCCACGGCACGCTCGACGAGATCCGCGAGCGGCTCGAAGCCAACCCGGTGGCGGTGCAAATCCCCGTCGGCGTCGGCCCGCCCCATGTGCTCGGCGCTTTTCGCGGCGTGATCGACCTGGTGACCATGAAAATGCTCTCCTTCACGCCCGAGAGCCAGGGGAAAGAAGTCGTCGAACTCGAAATCGCCGCCGACATGGCCGACGACGCCAGGCTCTGGCGCGACCAGATGCTGGAAAAGCTCTACGACTATTCAAACGAGTTGATGGAACTGGCTCTGGCGGAGTCGGTCGTGCCCGACGAACTGATCCGCACGGTACTCCGCGACGCCACGCTGCACCGCCTGATCGTGCCGGTGCTCTGCGGTTCGGCGCTGGACCATGTTGGGGTGCAGCCGCTGTTGGACGCCGTGGCCCACTATTTGCCCAGCCCCGCCGACCGTCCGCCGGTCGAAGGCGCCGATCCCGAAACGCCCGGCAAGAAACTGCTGCGCAAGCCGAGCATAAGCGAGCCGTTCTGCGGGCTGGTCTTCAAAATCCAGGCGGAGAAACACGGCGACTTGAGCTATGTGCGGGTATATTCGGGCGAGTTGAAGTCGAACAGCCGGGTGCTCAACCCAGGCAAGGGCAAGAAGGAGAACGTCAGCCAGCTTTGGCACGTTCAGGCCAGCCGCAAGGAGCAGATCGACCGGGTCGCGGTGGGCGACATCGTGGGGATCATCGGCTTGAGGGCCTCGGTGACGGGCGACACCCTCTGCGACGCCAAGGCGCCGATCCTGTTGGAGTCGATCCAGTTCCCCGACACGGTGATTTCGATGGCCATCGAACCGGAGAGCTCCGCCGAGCGGAAGAAGCTGGTCGACGTGTTGGAAATGCTCAAGCGCCAGGATCCGACATTCCGCGCGTCGACCAGCGAGGAGACCGGGCAAACATTGATCAGCGGCATGGGCGAGTTGCACTTGGAGATCATCAAGCACCGTCTGTTGCGCGACTTCAACCTGAACGTCCGCGTCAAGAAGCCGCAGGTGAGCTATCGAGAGACGGTCAAGCAGTCCGCGGAAGTGACGGGCGAGTGCCACCAGCAACAGGCCGGCCAACCGCTGTTTGCCAAGGTCAAGATCCGAATGGAGCCGCTGGCCGGCGGCGAGAATCCGGTGACGGTCGCAGTCGGCTCGACGGAGGGGATTCCGCCGGAGTTTCTGCGCGCGGTGCTCGACGCGCTGGCGCAAGAGGGGGAGGGGGGCGGATCGCTGAGCTACCCTTTGATGAAGGTCAAGGTCACGGTGTTGGGGGGCGAGGCGCACGAGGTGGATTCGACCGAAATCGCCTTCCGCCGGGCCGCGGCCGACTCCTTCCGCAAGGGCTTGCAGCAGGCGGGCATCGTGCTGCTGGAGCCGATCATGAAGCTCGACATCACGACCCCCGAGGAGCACCTGGGCGACATCGTGGCCGACTTGCAGCAGCGCCGCGCGATGATCACCCACACGCAAGCCCGCGGCCGCAACACGGTGATCGAGGCCGAAGCCCCGCTGGCCACGTTGTTCGGCTACTCCAGCGCCATCCGCAGCCTCAGTCAAGGGCGGGCCAGTTGCTCGATGGAGCCGACCGCCTACGGGCCCGCACCCGATGACGTCTTGCAGGCCTTCCGATAGCCCCATTCCGCATCCCGAACCGGAGGTTTCATCTTATGGCCAGAACTCCCAGCACGATGCTTCCCCTGGGCACGGAGGCGCCCGACTTCCAGTTACCCGACGCGGTGACGCATCAGCAGGTGGCGCTGGCCGACTTCGCCGGCAAGCCGGCCCTGCTGGTGATCTTCATGTGCAACCATTGCCCGTTCGTCAAGCACGTCGCCTCCGGACTGGCTGCGCTGGCGAAGGACTACCAGCCTCGAGGAGTGGCCGTGGTGGGGATCAACGCCAACGACGCGGCCGTCCACCCCGACGACGCTCCCGACAAGATGCGCGATGAGGCCCGGGCGCAAGGTTACACGTTCCCGTATCTCTACGACGAAAGCCAAGCCGTGGCCAAGGCGTACCGCGCCGCCTGCACGCCCGACTTCTTCCTCTTCGACAGCCGGCGGAAACTCGTCTATCGCGGGCAGCTCGACTCCAGCCGCCCCGACAACGGTATCCCGGTGACGGGCAGCGACCTGCGCGCCGCCCTCGACGCCGTGCTCAACCACCAGAACGTGCCGGCCGACCAGAAACCGAGTATCGGCTGCAACATCAAGTGGCGTGCGGGCAACGAGCCGGAGTACTATGGGCACGCGGGAGATTCCTGATTTGCGATTGGAAGACTGGCTCACGCCGTGACGTCGACGAGTCGCATCGCCGTGGGGTCGATTCATGCGCGTCCTGGTTATCGACGACGAGAAGAACATCCGCGCGACGCTGGCGGTCTGCCTCGAGGCGGCTGGCTGCCAGGTGACGGCGGTCGCGACGGGCGAGGCGGCGCTGGCCGCCATGTCGCAACGGTCGTTCGATCTGGCTTTTCTCGATATGCGGCTGGGCCATGAGAGCGGCATCGACCTGCTGCCCGGCTTGCTGGCCGAATGCCCGAACCTGGCCGTCGTAATGATCACCGCCTACGCCACGGTGGCCAGCGCCGTCGAGGCGCTGCGGCGTGGCGCGGCGGACTACCTGCAAAAGCCGTACACGCCCGAACAGATCCGGCACGTCGTGGCCAAGGTGGCTGAACGCCGCGCGGCCGAGTGGCGGCTGGCCGGGCTGGGCCAGGAACTGCGCGACGCCGTGCCGGAAATCGACCTCGATAGCCGCTCGGCCAGGATGCAATCCGCCCTGGAGACCGTCGCGCGCGCGGCCGTCTCCGAGGCGGCCGTGCTGCTGCGCGGCGAAAACGGCACGGGTAAGGGCGTGCTGGCCAGGTTCCTGCACGCCCAAAGCCCACGGCGCGACCGAAACCTGGTCGTCGTCCATTGTCCGACGCTCTCGGAGGAGTTGCTCACCAGCGAGCTGTTCGGCCACGCCCAAGGCGCGTTCACCGGCGCGGTACGCGACCAAGGCGGCCGAGTCGAGTCGGCCGAGGGGGGCACGCTTTTTCTCGACGAGGTCGCCGAAATCGCACCGGGCTTGCAAGCCAAGCTGCTGCGGTTCCTGCAAGAAAAGCAGTTCGAGCGCGTGGGCGAATCGCGCACGCGGCGGGCCGACGCGCGGATCGTGGCCGCCACGAACCGCGACCTGGAGGCGGACGTTGCGGCGGGCAGGTTCCGCCAAGATCTGCTTTATCGCCTGAACGTCGTGGAGGTCGAGGTGCCTTCGCTTCGCGAACGGCCGGAGGACATCATGCCGATGGCCCGGCGATTTCTGGCTTTTTTCGCCCGCGCCGCCGGACGTTCGACGCAAGAGCTTTCGCCCGCCGCTGAGAAGCTGCTGGTCGATTACCCCTGGCCGGGCAACGTGCGCGAGCTGCGCAACACGATGGAACGAACCGCGATCCTCTGGTCCGCCCAAGTCGTCGAGCCTGCCGCGTTCCCCGAGCGGATGTTGGCCAACGCCGGCGTCGGCCCGCGACTGGGCGGCGATGCGACGTTGGCCGAAGTCGAGCGAGAACATCTGCTGCGCGTCGTCGCGCGGACGGCCACGCTCGAAGACGCGGCGCGGATTCTGGGTATCGACGCCTCGACCTTATATCGCAAGCGGCGCCAGTACGAGGGGTGAATTCCGCCTTGCCCCGCGTACCCGGCGTCAATGCGCGTCAATGCCGGGCCTATCCAGCGCCGGACGGGGTGCCCCGTGCTCCACCTCCGGGCTAGGCGACGTCAAGAAATTATTAGGTTGTTTTCAGCGGCAGTCTCTCGTCACAAACGGTTATAATCAAGAACCGTCGCGGGCTTCCGCGAAGCGATCGATGACGCCGTGTCCCTGCCCGACGGTGCGCCGACAAACAGGAAAAAGCTCTTATGGCCCGTGGCAATAAATCTGCAACTAAGAGGTGGTGAGATCATCCGAAAAACGCGGCAACACCGCATCGGCGGTTGTTGCAGATTTATTGCCACGGGCCATAGCTTAGCGGAATACAACGGCCTGAGGACTGCGGCATGATGACCCGCCATGGGATGCGCTGCACGCGCCGTAAGTTCCTCGTCGGGCCCCCACGGCGGTGGGCGGCGCAGGCGTGCTTTCCGGCGCGCGGCCCGTCGCGCGCGACGTTCCCTGGCTGGCCGACGCGCAGCGGCCGCCCGAAACGCCCGCTCCCAATGCTCCGGTCCTAGCCCCTTTGCTCGTCGACCACGGACGGCCGATCGATTCGCTCGACGCTTGGCTGCGGCGGCGAGCGGAGATCCGCCAGGCATGGTTTGACTTCCTGAAGCCCCTGGCAGAGCCCCGCGACAAGCCGGCTCTCAAGGTCTTGGAAGAGGACCATCCCGCGGGGTGCGTCAGGCAGCTCGTGCAATATGAGAGCGAGCCGGGCGAAACCGTCGAAGGCTATCTGCTCAAGCCTGAACCGTGCCCCGACAAGCGGCCGGGCGTCGTCGTGTTGCATCCGACCACGCCTCACACCATTCGCGAGCCGGCGGGCTTCGAGGGAGATCGCTACGGCGCTTTCGGGCTTAAGCTGGCCGAGCGCGGCCTGGTGGCGTTTTGCCCGCGATGCTTTCTGTGGCGCGGCACGGAAAACCGGCTCGACCGAGTGGCCGAACACGAGCGGCGCCACGCCGGCAGCAAAGGCATGGCCAAAATGCTCTGGGACGCCGGCCGCGGGCTCGATGTTCTGGAAAGCCTCGACCAAGTTGACGGCAAGCGTTTGGGCGCCGTCGGCCATTCGCTGGGGGCCAAAGAGACGCCGTCGACCGACGACGGAGATCGCAGTTGGCCGTTCGTGGCGGCCGCCCTGCCGGTTTATAAGCTCTACGGCGGCCCACAGCGCGTGGGCCTGCTGAACCATCGGCGGGGACACGTCGTGCCGCCCGACGCCGCCGAGCGAAGTGACGACTGGCTTCAAACCTACCTGTCATGAGAATCGTATTAGTCTTGTTTGCGGCAACGCCCCTCGCCAACCGACGGTTATAATCAAGATCCGTCGCTCGATTAAGCGGAGTGTTCGATAGCGGCCTTCCGTAACGCAATCAGTTGAGGAACCTATGACAAGCCAATCGGGATCGTTCATGCCGTCGTTGTTGTTGAATCGCCGCGAGGCCCTTCAGGCCGGGATGGCCGCGCTCGCGTCGGGCTTGCCGCCGGCGGCCGGCGCGCAAAGCGCGCCGGCGCGCCGGTCGAAGAAAGTGATCGTGGCCGGTGGCGGCATCGGCGGGCTGTGCTGCGCCTACGAATTGATGAAGCGAGGCCACGACGTATTGCTGCTGGAAGCCTCCGGCCGAACCGGCGGACACGTTCGCACCCTTCACGACCCGTTGCCGGACGGCCTCTACGCCGACGTCGGCGCGGAGCACTTCACCAAACCCGGCTACGATCAACTCTGGAAGTATGTGGAAGAGTTCGCGTTGCCGGTGCTGCCCTATCCCCGCCGCGATCACCAGTTGCAACCGATTGACGGCAAGTGGTACAGCGACGAACAACTGCGCGACCGCAACGTGCTGCAATCGTTTGGTTTCAACCGGCGCGAGATCGAGTTCCTGATGAAGAACGATTTGACGGAGCTGTCGCGGCTCTACTTCGCCCCTTATTTCGATGCGTTCGCCGACGACTATCAACCGTTCGACATCGGGTTGGACCAGCTCGATCAAATGACGATCGGCGACTTGTTGGCGGAGGCGGGCGCCTCGGACGCCGCGTTTCGTTTCACCGGAGGAGAGCGGCGGGGGGACGGCGGGCAGGCCGCGCGCCCTTCGGGAACCTCGGCCTTGTATCGCATTTGGCAGTCGGCCATTCGCAAACGACGTGGCGTCGCGGAAGGCCATAAAGAACTCTATCGCCTGCGCGGCGGCAACCAGCGGGTGGTCGACGCCTTCGTCGCCAAACTGGGTGAGCGCGTTCGCCTGGGCTGCCCCGTGACGGCCATCGAGCACGGGCCATCGGGCGTCACGGTCCACTACATCGAGTACGGCGCGCCACAACGCCACGAGGCGGAATACCTGGTTTCGGCGCTGCCTATGGGCAAACTCAAGGACATTCCGGTCACGCCGCCGTGGCCGGAAGCCAAGGATTTCGCGATCCGCAATGTGGTTTTCAGCAGTCAGGCGCGCGTCGTTTTCCAATGCCGCACGCCCTTCTGGAAAGGCGACCTGCCGAGCGCCAATGTTTCCTTCGGGGATGGGGCGTTGAACGCGATTTGGGAGTCGGCGGAGGAGGTGGCGGGCGGCCACGCGCTGCTGCTGGGCCACGCGAAACCCAGGGCCACCGCCGCCGAGGCCGCCGCCGTCTTGCGCCAGCGATATCCAGGCAAACACAAGCCCACGATCGAGCAGACGCTGGTGCATCACTGGATCGATGACCCTTGGTCGGCGTGGTGCGAGCGGTTGCCGTTTCCGCTCGGACAAATGCGGAAGTTTTGGCCGCACGTAATGGAGCCGGTCGGCAGAATCCATTTTGCGGGCGCCCACGCCGACAACATTCCCTGGGGGATGGACGCCTCGACCCGCTCCGCCAACCGCGTCGCCCAAGCGATTGACGACGCTTGAAAGGACCGGACGTCGCCGGTGGCGGGCACACTCCACTTTGCCAATGATTGAATTCGACGCCCTGTGCAATTTGGGGTGGCGCCTGCGTTGCCGATCTTACCTGGTCGCAATATTGTCGCGCTATTTCGCGAGGTTGGGCTTCACTCGATTGCCAATCTTACGCAGGGTCTCTTGACACGAACAATCGGTCGAAAGCGCAAAGCGCCTATCGGCCAATCCGACCTTGACGCACCTTGCGATCCGCCCTACGTTTTTCACCCTGCGCGGCCGGCCAGGAGTACGTGGAAGGAAAAACGAACCCACACCAGGAGGTGACAACATGGCGATCGAAGTCAAGTGCCCCAACGAGCACCTGTTGAAAATCGGCAGTGGTTTGGCCGGACGCACGGTGCGCTGTCCGCGCTGCCAGGCCGCGGTGGTCGTGCCGCAACCGCTCAGGGAAGTCTCGGAACAGGCCATCCTCGAGTTCCTTGGCCCGGCCCCGATGAATCCTGTGCGAGCCGCGGCGCCCGGCCTGCCGCCGGAGGCCGATCCGCCGGCCGAGCCGGCGGTGTTGAGGCTGCGAGGCCATTTGGGTGAGTTCAAGACCTGCCCAAAGTGCCAGCGCGAAGTGCGCGCCGCTTACGACATCTGCCCCCATTGCAACACCTACTTCAGCGACTGGCGCGAAGTGCTGCGGCGGATGACCGGAGCGTGAGAGCATGGAAACTCCAAAACCACAATCGACCGACGCCAATCCGCCCAAGCCGCGCCGGGGCTCCCGATCGGCCGGGAAGCGAGAGCAGGACGCGGCGGCCGTCGAAACGCCTGCGCCAGGCGCCGCCGCCGCGCCGGAAGCCTCGAAGCCGGAACACCCGTGGGTCACGTCGTTTGCCGACTACCTGCGGAGCGAATGCCACCTGGCCGACAACACGGTACTGGCCTATCGCCGCGATCTGCGGCGGTTCTTCACCTGGCTGGGCGAGCGGAAGGTTCCAGCCCTTTCGATCCGCGAGCTGGCCGATTATGCCGGCTGGCTGCACCAGCGCGAACTGGCTCCCGCCAGCCTCGGCCGGCACATCGTCTCGCTCAAGCTCTTTTTTCGCTATTTGCAACTCGAAGGGGTGCTGAAGGATAACCCGGTCGAACTGCTGGGGAGCCAAAAGCTCTGGGAACGGGTGCCGGAAGTCCTCTCGCCCGAGGTGGTCGACCGCTTGCTGTCCGGTCCCCGCTCGACCGAGCCTTGCTGGCGGCGCGACCGGGCGATGCTTGAATTGCTCTACGCCACCGGCTGCCGGGCGTCGGAGTTGTCGGCCCTCGAAACGCGCGACGTACACCTCGATGAGGGCTATTGTCTCTGTCACGGCAAAGGCGACAAAGAGCGCCTGGTTCCGCTGGGCAAGCGCGCCGCGGCGGCCGTGCGCGACTACCTCGAAAACGAACGGCCCGCGTTGGCGGCCCACGCGGCCGCGCCCCCCGGCTGGCTTCTGCTCTCGCGGCGCGGCCGGCGATTACGGCGCGAGCGGATCTGGGAACTGATCAAGGAGTACGCCGCGCGGGCGCACGCGCCGCGCAGCGTAAGCCCGCACACGCTGCGTCACAGCTTCGCGACGCACCTCCTGGCGGGCGGCGCCGACCTGCGGCAAGTGCAAGAGATGCTCGGCCACGCCAGCATCGCCACCACGCAAATCTACACCCACGTCGACCATTCGCGGCTCAAAGCGGTCCACAAGAAATTCCACCCGCGCGCCTGATAACTCGCGTCCACGGCCTGACTTCTTGCGAAGCCAGCTACGGGACCATGAATAATCCGGGCTATCGAGCCGGGGCATCGCTTAGGCTCTGCCACCAGCCACCAGCCACCAGCCACCAGCCACCACTTTCTCGTCGCGGTTGCTCACGCTCCTCACTGCGCCGCCTTGGGCGGAGCGAACTTCAGCTTCTCGATCAACTTCACGATCGTGCCGGTCGCGGGATCCACGTATCCCGAAATCGCGGTGATCGCGGCGACGGCGTTGGCGTAGCGCAGGTTGTAGTCGCAATCCAACTCGACTTCGGCCTGCGAGGCGAGCGAATTGGGGCCCGTGTCGGTGCCCACGATCTTCATGATCTGCTGGTGCAGGACGTTGAAGTTCGTGGTCGCCGCATTGTCGCCCAACTTGATGCTGGCCAGGTTCCCCTGCGCGTCGGCTTGCAGACGCACTTTGATCGGAGGCAAGGGAGGCTCCGAAGACGAACTGGCCGCCGCGGCAATCGGCATCTTGATGTTGAAGTCGCCCTCCTGGGTGGCGATCTTGAAGCTCATCAGGAAGAACGTCAGCAGTTGGAACACGATGTCGATCATCGGCGTCATCTGCATTTCCACCTTGTCGCTGCCGGTGGCGGCGGATTTGCGAATTTTCATGGGACCATGGCAAATAAAAAAGATGATAAGCAACCACGGATGGCACGGATTGGTATTTCTTGATTAGGGGCCGCGCGCTTCCTGTTTGACGCGCAGGGCGAATTTCTCGAAACCAATCTCCTGGCACTTCTTGATCAGCTCTTGCACGATGCCGGTCTTGGCGGTGCCGTCGGCGCGGATGATCACGGTCGCGTCGCCGATGTTCTTTTTGCGCCGTTCGAGCATCTCCTTTTCGATGCGAAGCGGCGCGGCCATGTCGGGGATCGATTTCTCGTCGCCGTTGAAGAGCACCTTGCCGCCTTCGGTCAGCTGCAAGACCAGCGGCGAATCCAAAGGCGCGTCGGGTGGCTTGGCCAATTCGCTCGACGGCAGCTTGATCCGCGCGTCCTGTTCCCCTTCGCCGAAGTTCAAGAGCACCATGAAGAAGGCGATCAACTGGAACGTCATGTCGATCATCGGCGTCATGTCGGCCTCGGCCGTGATCGCGAATTCCTTGCGTTTTGCCATGCTTCGCTCCCTTACATCATTTGGTCTGGTGGGCGGTGCCCACCCTACGGCTTCTTGCCGCCGACGCCCTGAAAGCGGGCCATCAGGCCCTCGCTCAGAATGCCCACTTCGAGCGTCAGCCGCGCCATCCGGTTGCGCATGATGCCGAAGATGGCGATCGCCGGAATCGCCAACCACAAACCGACCAGCGTGGTGATCAAGGCCATCTGAATTCCGGCGGCCAATTCCGACGGCTTGGGCTGAGCGCTGCTCTTGGCGATCACCTCGAACGAGGCCACCATCCCGTCGACCGTGCCCAACAGGCCCACCATCGGGCTGATCGTGCCGATCAAGGCGATGTAGCCCAGGCGATGTTCGAGTTTCATGGTCTCTTCCTCGCCGACCTCCTGCATGGCCTCGATCGCCTGCTGGTAGCCCGACTGCAGCTTGCCCAGGCCGGCCGAGAGGACGTGCCCCAGGAACGAATCGTCGTTCTTGGCCAACTCGTAGGCCTCCTGGTATTTCTTCTCGTTGAGGCAGACCTCGAAAGCCTCGACCAATTGCAAGGGCACGATGCTCGAACGCCGCAGCGTGAGCACGTTCATCACGATCAGTGCCACGAACGTGAACGAAAGGAACAGGAAGGCCACCACGTACCTGACACCCAAGGCCCTGTAGTAGAAATGAAGCTGGCTCTCGTTGAGGGGCACGGCCGGGGCGCCACCGGCCGCCGCGTCGCCGGCCGGCTTGGCGTCGGGCTTCGCCGGCGCGTCCTCGACGGCGGCTTCCTCATCCTCGTCCTGGGCTTGCGCCACGCCCGGCCCGTGCAGCGCCACAGCGCCGAACACGCCCCAGGCCAACAGCGAAAGGCCGCACAGCCCCGTTGCCAGCCATCTTAATGAATACCGAAAACGCATGGTCGCCTCCGAAAAAGTAGGTTGGTGGGCGGCGCCCGCCCTTCGTAGCGTGGACTTTTGCCCGCGTTCATACGTAGCGTGGGCTTTAGCCCGCGTTCATACGTGGCGTGGGCTTTAGCCCGCGTTCTTGGTGGGCGGTGCCCACCCTAAAGTTTGGCCCAAGGGCTATTGGGATAACGATCCTTGAGCAACTGCGTGGCTTGCACGGCGCGTTCCGTCTTGCCGATGTCATTCCACAATTTGGCCAGGTTCCAGAGCGATTCGGCGTGGGCCTGGGGGTTCGAGAAATAAAGCACGTCGACGTGCAGGAACGACAACAGCGCCGGCTTGGCGCTGTCGGGCTTCTTGCGATAGCAGTTGCCCAAGGTCACGTAGGCGCGGGCGTGCAGGTCGGCTTCCTCGGGCGGCAGTTTGGCGATGGCGCCCTCGACCAGCTTGATGCCTTCGTCCGGGTTGCCGGTCTCGGCGAGACAAGCGGCCTTGCCCAGCGTGGCGGCCTGCTGCTGGGCCTCGGCCGCGGCGCCCGTCGCCTTGGCCGACACTTGCAAGGCGACGTCGAAGGCCTGCTGGGCCTCGGCAAATTTCTTTTCGGCCAACAACGCGCGGCCCGTCGCCACGCCGGCCCGCATTTTGTACTCGTCGAAGGGCGAGGTCGCCAGGGCCTTGTAGAATTCGGTCGCGTCCTTGTATTTCTGGGCGGCCACCAGCAAGTCGCCGAGGATCTCGTGGGCCGGCAGCACATGGTAATTATCGGGGTGGGCATTGACGAAGGCCCTCATTTCCTTGCCGGCTGTGAGCACGTCGAATCCGCCCCCCAGCGCCAGCCGCGCGTGGCACAAGGCCCGCAGATACTGTATTTCCTGCTTGGCCTCGGCCCGGTCGATGTCGCCTTCCTTGAGCTTATCCATCGCGTTCAGGGCATTCTGGAAGCCGCCGTTGTTGATTTGGTTGCGAATCGCATTGAACTGGATCGGCTCGCCGGCGAAACGGATCAACTCAATCTCGGGGGTCTTGAAGGTCACCTCGCCGCCGCCCACTTTTTCCAGCGTGACCTCGTTCTTCGTCATGCTCGTGATCGCGCCCTTGACCGTTTTTTTCTCGACGGTCAGCAGCGTGTCGTCGGCGGCCCCGGCGGGCGAATGAGCGGCCAGCGCGACGAGCGCGGCGAGGATGATACCGCCGGGGCATCGCTTACGCTCTGCCACCAGCCACCGGCCCAAGATCAATTGAATTCGCGGCTTGTTCATCGTAACGTCACTCCTTGCAGTCATTTGCCACCTGATACGGCGGCGGGCTTGGTCTTTTTCGCGGTTTGCGATCCCTTGGCGGCCTTTTCGTCAGGCAGGCCGGTGGGCGGTTTTTTCAGCGCCTTCTGAATCGTTTTCAGCAGGCTGTCGTACTTCTTCCGCCAGTCGGGACCACCCATGTCGGGACGAATGTTCTGGAGGTACAGAATGTCTCTTTCCGCCTTCTTGAGGGCATCGGTCTTTTCGGCGTCTTGTTTCGACTGGGCCTGTTCCTGAAGGCACTTGGCCATGTTGTAGCGTGCTTCGTGGAACACGTCGTCGTACTTCTTGTCGTGCTGGAGCTTGAGGGAAAGTTTGTTCCAACCCCAGATGACGTTCTCCTGCTTGCCGTCGGGCAATTGATGTTTATGGAAACCGGCGATGGCCATCTTGTAGATGCCGGGCTTGACGCGGCCCCAATCCTGGTAGGTCAGGGCCGCCTCGCGCTGGGCGTCAATCAGCATCGGCTTCTCCTTGAGCACCTCGAGCAACTGGGTGATGGCCGGCTTGAATTGGCCAAGGCGGCGCTTGGTGCGCGCCATCCGCAGCTTGACCGAAAGCAGGGCGTCGGCCGAGGCGTAATCTTTATCGGCTTTGGCGGCCTCAAGCAGTTTTTCGTCGGCCTGGAGCGCTTTTTCATAGTAGCCCTTGGCCTCGGGCGAAAGCTCCTTGCCGCCTCCCGAGTCGTAACCACTGCCGAGGCTGAAGAATGTTTCGGCCACCCAATTGAGCGAGCGAAAGTTATTTCCCTTCTCGCGACCGATGATCCGCTGCAAGAACAACTCGAACCCCTTGGTCACTTTCTGGAGTTCTTCGGTCTTGTTCTCCTTCCGCAGTCGCGTGACTTGCTCTTCCAACGCGCGGCCCAGGGTGATGTATATCTTGGTGAGCGTCGCGGCCGAGTTTTCGTCGTCGCCCGATTCGACCAGCTTCTCCAGGTCGTTCATCGTCTGTTCGGCCTTGTCGAGCGCCTGCGTCCCCACGTAGGCCCGCAGCGCGAGCTTGTAGGTTTCGACGTCGAATTTTCCTTGCTGCGTGGCGGGGTGTTTCGCCACGACCAGCGTCATGGGACCGATCTTGGGATCGTTCAAGAGGGCCACCGCCTTTTCGTTCGCGCCGCTTTCCAGATCGACCTGGCCCAGCGACAGCGCCGCGGAGGCGAGCGTCACGCCGACGTCGCTGGTGCCGGCGTCGACGGCGGCCCGCATGCGTTCGACCCCTTTTTCGAGCGTTTCCTTGGCTTTGCCCACCATCTCGTTGAGCTGTTCCTGCGTGGGCCGTTCGGCGCCCTCCTTGCGGGCCGAGTCGAGATAGGCCGCCCACAGGGCCTGCCCCGCCTTGAGCTCCAACTCGCCGCGGCGCGGTGAGTCGGGCGCGACCTTGCCCAGGTACTCCAGCGCCTTGTCCAACTGCCGCTCGTTGGCGGCCACCGACATCAAAATGCCCCAGGCCTCGTCGGCTTCCTCCTGGTTGGCCCAACGGCGGGTGATGTAGTCGGCCATGTCGACCATGCGCTGCTTATCGAAGCCGCGCTGGTCCACCGGCGATGCGCCGTACTCCGCCAAGTAGGAGGCCAGGGCGATCTTGGCGCACTGTTTGCCGCCGGCGCTGTCGGGATAATTACGGGCCAGGAATTCGCCCATCACCGCCGCGTCGTAGTAATTTCCCTCGGTGTACGACAGGAAGCACAGGTAATAGCGGACGATGTTCACGTCATCCAGCGGCGTCTCCTCATCGCGCAGTTCCAGCGCCAGGCGGAAATAAAAGAGTGCCTTCTCGCGCAATTCCTTGGCCTCTTCCTGGTACTTGGGAATGTTGGCTTCGTCCTTGAGCGTGGGGGCCATTTTGATCGCCGCCAGCTTCGTTTGCCACTGGTCGAGGGTATCCTTGCCGCGGTCGCGCGCTTCGACGAAATTCGTGGGCTCACCGCGCGGTCCCTCGTCGATCCCCGACAGCTCCTGGTAGAGCTTCTTCGCGTCGTCCTTGTGGTCGCTGTCGAACCGGCGCACGTAACCCGCCTGCTTCTTGGCCTCCGAAAGGGCCTTTTTCCGCGCCGCGTCTTCCTCGGGTTTGAGGCCGGCGGCCAGAAGCTTGTTCGCCACGGCCACATAATAGCGGATCGAAAGGCCGTCGGGCGAGCGCTCGTCGTCGGGCTTCGCGGCGACCAGCCATTTGCCGCCACTGGCCACCGCGACCTCGTACTTCTTTTCCGTGTCTGAAATCCAGCACTGCATGCTCAAGTGCATGGCGCTCGACTTGAGCCTGCGAAATTCCTCGATGTCGTCGGGCTGGCTCAGGATCATTTCGTAGAGTCCCAAGGCCCGTTTCGTGTCGCCCAAATCCTGGTAACATTGTCCCTCATGGACACGGGCAATGAGGCCGGCCAACCGCTTGCGGTACTTTTCGTAAATCTTGGCGTACTTGGCGGCGGCCTCGTGCAGGAAGTTTTTCGACTCGTCGGAGCCGGTCGGGTAGGTCTTCGCCAACTCGTGCAGCACGCCGGCGGCATGCAGCAGCGCCTTGAGCACGTCGGCCCGGGCCTGATCGCGGGCCGCGATCTGCTTGACCTCCTTGGCGTCGATGTGCGGCGCGAACTCCTTCAGCCGCGCCGTGAATTTTTCTTCGGCCGTGGTGAAAACCTTTTGAGCCTGCGTCAGCTTTTCACGTCCCTGGGTGAGCAACTCCTCTTTCTTCGGGGCGTTGGCCGGGCGGCTTGCCTGATCGATCAGCATTCGGCCACGGACCACCAGCACCTGGCCCAACTCGGTCTCGGCGCCGGCCGCCATGGGGTGCGACGGGTTGGCCTGGATGAAGGCCTCGAGCTGCTCTTTCGCCCGGTCGAGGTACTTGACCTTGGTCGCCGAGTCGCGCTCGACCTGGGCCGCGTGGATCAGCGTGACCCCCTCTTCGTAGGGCATTTGCACCTTCAACTCGGTCGAAATCAGCGGGCTTTCGCGCATTTCAGCGATGTAGTCGAGGGCCATGTCGAAAAGGCCGCGGTCGCGCAGCCCCTCGAGGAACCTTTGATAGGCTTCCTCGGCCGACGCCGGGCCACCGCCCACCAGCGCCGCCAGCGCCACCAGCGCCCCCCAGACCTTCGCTCGCCGATCGCGCAAGCATCGCAAATGGTGTCTCATCGGTCTCGTCCCCAAAAAAAATTCCACTGCGCTCTGACGTCGTGAAAGTTCAGGCCACTTCCAACGCTCCAGCTTATAGACTTCGCCGATGGGAAGCAAGGAACTCCCGCCGCGACTTTTTTCCAATGAAACATTTTGCCACGAGAAAGGGGTGGCTGGTGGTTGTGTGTCGGTTGCCTGTAATGTCGCCTTTCGCTCCGCGAAAGTACGCCCTTTCGCGGAGCGAAAGGCGACAGACAGACCCTAGACCGGGGCATCGCTTAGGCTCTACCCCAGCCACCGCGAATGTTTCAATGCCTTATTCCTCCCCTTCCACCCGCTCCGCCGGCTCGCCACGGCGGTCCAGCAAATCCACAATTTCCCGAAAACTCGGCCACACGGTCCAGCGGCCGCCGAGCCAGTGGGCGAGGTACTCTTGAATCGCCTCGAAACCGTCGTCGATCTCGCTCGGCCCGACGTGCGCCAGCAACATCTGGCCGCCGTGCCGGCCATGGCCCTGCCGCCACAAGCGATCGAGGTACTCCGTGAGGGCGAGATCGACGTCGCCCGACGCGAGCAGAAGCGGTTCCGAGTCGGGCGCAACGCGCGCCGCCGTCGGCCGGCCACACGCCGCGTCGGTCACTTGCGCCGCGACCACGGCCTCGTTGAAAACGGGCCGCGTGGCGGGCGAATCGGCGTCGGCGAAGTCGAACCGGACGGCGACGTTCTCGAAATCCTCGCTGGACGAAAATGCGCCCCGGAACCAGCGGGGCTGGTCCGCCGCGGCGCACTGCCGCGCGGCTGGGCACGAAGCCCACAAGAAGGCGGCCAGCGAAGCCGCGTACGAGCCCCCGATCGCCAAGAGCAGGACGGCGGCGACCGCGGTTCGCTCGACGCGATCGCGCCGGCGGGTTCCACGTACCACGCCGTCGCCGATCATTCGCAGCCGGTCGATCAGGCCGGCGGGCAACGGCACGGCGACCAGGGCCGCCTCGAGCGCCTGATGGGGCATTGGGCCGACGATTTCACTGCTCACCACGCCACCACTCACCAATCCCGGTATCCGCCGCAGCCTCGCCGCCAGCCTGCCGGGCACGGGTACGGCGCGGAGCTTGTCGTCGAGCCAAGCGTCGAGTTGCAGACCATAGGCTGACATGGCGTCACACTCGAATTCTTCGAGAACGTAAGTTTTCAATGTCGTTTTTGTTCGGCCAACCAATACTCGCGCAATCGCTCGCGGGCACGGCTGACGCGCGACAGCACCGTTCCCAAGGGCACGCCCAGCACGTCGGCGGCCTCCTGGTGCGTCAACTCGCCCACCACGACCAGGAGCAGCGTTTCTCGCAGCGCCGGCGGCAGGCGATCGAGCGCTTGCTGCATCTCGTCGCTGTACTGATCGAAAAGGGGGTCGGCCGCCGCCACGCCCATATCCAGTTCCGCCTCGACGTCCAGCAGGCGCGGCGGCGGCCTGCGACGCCGGCGGTCGGCCACGCGGCGGCGCAGGATGGCCGCCAGCCAGGCGCGACCGCCCCGATGGGGGTCGAACCGCGCCCAGCCTTTCCAGGCCGAGCGAAACGTGTCCTGAACCACGTCCTCCGCCTCGTGCGCATCGCCCACCAGCCGGAAGGCGAGCCGGTACAGGGCTGGGGCATGGTCCGAGACCATTCGGTTGAATTCCGCCTGACTTAGCGTCAATTCGCGTTCCCTCTGGTCGCCATCCCCGCCTTCCATTCTAATCTTCGCGGCGGCAGGGCGAAATTATTCCCGCTGGATGAACGTCCATGCGTACTATACTGCACGCGGCCGAGAATGAGACGTTCACGGTGGCTGGGGCAGAGCCTAAGCGATGCCCCGGTCGCTATGTAGCCGGGGCATCGCTTACGCTCTGCCACCAGCCACCAGCCACCACCTTCTCGTGACAAAATGTCTCATTCTTGGCCGCGTGCAGTATAATAGCGTTCGAGCGGGCCGTTGTTAAAGAAACCGTCGTTTTGGTGTTCGTCTCTCTCCCACGAGGTCGCCTGATGAGCCGAATCCATTGGCCACATGTACTGCGAACGGGTCCGGGCTTTCTGCTGGCCGCCGGCCTGACGCTCGCCGCGGCGGTGCCGTTGATGGTGGAATACCAGAAAACGGAAGGCAAGAAGGCGGAAGCTACGACAGCGGAAACTACGACGGCGGACGACAAGAATGCGAAGGATGACAAGCCGGCAAGCAAGGAGTACGAAGTCGAGTTCCAGCAGGACGTGGTCTATGGCAACGCGGCGGGTGAGGAGTTGACGCTCGACCTGGCGACGCCCAAGGGGATCGAAACGAACGTGCCGGGACTGGTGTTCATCCACGGCGGCAGTTGGCAAGGAGGCGATAAGATTGACTTTTCCGAGCAGGCCAAAGAGGCCGCCGCGGCCGGCTACGTGGCGATCTCGATTAACTACCGACTGGCGCCCAAGCACCTCTTTCCGGCCCAAATCGAGGACTGCAAGTGCGCCGTCCGCTGGATGCGGGCCAAGGCCGCCGAACTGAACGTCGATCGCGACCGGATCGGCGCCTTCGGTTGGTCGTCCGGGGCGCACCTGGCGATGCTGCTCGGTGTCATGGACTCTTCAGACGGGCTCGAAGGCGACGGCGGCGCGCGCGATCAATCGAGCAAGGTCCAGGCCGTGGTCAGCTACTCCGGGGCGACGCACCTGATCGGCGATTTTTCGATCGCGTCGCAGAAGATTCTCAAGATCTTCCTGGGAGGCCGGATGGACGAGCAAAGCGAGATTTACCTGCGCGCATCGCCGATCCGGTACGTCAACGCCGGCGACTCGCCGATGTTGCTCTTCGCCGGCACCAACGACGGGCTGGTCGACTACGACCAGGCGTTCCAGATGGCCACCGCCCTGACCGATGCCGGAGTGCCAGGCCGAGTCGAATTCCTGATCGGAGCCAGCCACGTCTTCTCGCCGCGCGACATGACGTGGACGCGGCGCGATGCCATGGAGTTTCTCGGCGAAATCCTGCGGCCGGGCGAGCAAGAGGCGAAGTAGTCGATCGAATTCAATTCTCCACCAACGAAGCCTCGTAGCCCTCTTCCGTGAGGTAATACGCGTGCTTCGGGCGGTCCTTGACGACGAGCTTGTTCTTCACCAACTCGTCCATGGTGGCCAGGAACTTTTCGTCGATGAAGTTGTTGAGGCAGAGCATCTTGTTCGGCCCCACCCGGAAACGTCGGAAAATGGCCAGAATGTCTCGTTCAGAGCGTGTCATCGATGGACCTTTAGGCTGGTATGGACCTCATTAGGCCGGGCTTTCTCCTCGGAACCTCATTATGCGCGATCGGGACTGGAAATTCCAGTACACGGCTGGAATTTTCGCGGATTCTTTCCGACGGGGGCCATACGGTAAACCGCTTCAAGGCTAGCCCGGATTATTCATGGTCCGGGGAGGAACTCGCGCACTGTGCTGTAGCGGAATTCGCAAGAATTCTGGCGTAACTCGCGTCCACGGCCTGACTTCTTGCGAAGCCAGCTACGGGACCATGAATAATCCGGGCTAGGAAAGCGGTGGATGTCGGAACGCCACGGAGGGCGTTCCCTACAGAGTCACCTCTCACCCAGAGGCCGAAAACTCGACCCACACCGCCGCAGCCTCGCGGGCCGGGTCGGCCAGCTTCAATTCGAGCCGCGCCCCGTGCGGCAGAAGTTGCCCCAACGCGATCCGTGATGGTGGACCGGCGGACTGGCGGAACTCGAAACGCGGCAAGCTCGCGAATGGAGGGCAAAAGGCGACGTGAATGCGCGCCGCGCGGCTGCCGGGAGCGAAATCGGCACGCGACGAACCGCGCAACCTTTCGCAACCATCGGCTGTTTTCGATCGTGACAGACGTTGCGTAAGCTGCTCACCCAAGGGGCACCGCCGCGGCCACAGCGAGGCGCCGGCCCGCGGTCGCCGCCGCCAAGTGGCCCTGCCGCGACCCAGAACCCACCACCCGCTGGTCGCCTCTTCGGCGACCAGCAACGTCCAAAGGAGCGCTTTGACCCAAAACCCAGCGTCAGGCGGCGACAAACCGTATCCCAACAGCAGAATTCCCGCCGTGGGCGAGACCAGCACGGCGCGATCGAGCCAAACACTCGCACCCCCTGGGCGCCCACGGAGCCAGGCGAATCGAGCCCAGGCGGCCGCCAGCGCCGCGGCCGTGGCGACTGCCACCAGCACCGCCCCTTCCAACGACACCGTCAAGGCGCCGGCGAAACGCCGCGCCGCCAGCACCCCCCCGGCGATACAGACCGCCAAGCCCATGAGCGCGCCGGCCCAACGAGCGGCCCGTTCGGAAACCACGTCGCTTGGGATCGGTGTGGCCCAGGGATTGGCCTGCGAAAAATGTCGGGGCACGGCCGTTCGGTTTTGATCCAAGTGGTGGTGGCTGGGGCAGAGCCTAAGCGATGCCCCGGTCGCTATCGAGCCGGGGCATCGCTTAGGCTCTGCCACCAGCCACCGCTTTCTCGTGGCAAAATGTAGAGACGCAGGCGCCTAGCCCACCGCGGCGCTGACCGCCGCGGCTTCGGCCAATTCGGCGCCGCGGTGGGTGCTTTCCCAAGTGAATTCCGGCCCGCTACGGCCGAAGTGTCCGCCGGCCGCCGTGCGGCGATAGATCGGCCGCCGCAGGTCGAGGTATTTGATGATTCCGCTGGGTGTGAGCGGAAACAGTTCCCGGACCAGTTCGCAAATCCGGCCGTCGTCGAGCTTGCCGGTTCCCTCGGTGTCGACCCGGATACTGACCGGCTCGGACACACCAATCGCGTAGGCGAGCTGGACCTCGCAACGGTCGGCCAATTCGGCGGCGACGATGTTCTTGGCCACATGCCGGGCCATGTACGCGGCGCTGCGGTCGACCTTGGTCGGATCCTTGCCACTGAAGGCGCCTCCCCCGTGCCGGCCCCAGCCACCGTAGGTGTCGACGATGATCTTGCGCCCGGTCAGGCCGCAGTCGCCGTGCGGTCCGCCGACGACGAAGCGGCCCGTCGGGTTGATGTGGTACGTGACGTCGCCGGTGTCGAGTTCGGCCGGCAAGAGCGGTTGGACGATCTGCTGGATCACCGTGCGGCGGATTTCGTCGTGGCTGACTTCCGGCGCGTGTTGTGTCGAGACGACCACCGTGTCGATCCGCACCGGGCGGTGGCCGTCGTATTCCACGGTCACCTGGCTCTTGCTATCCGGTCGCAGCCACTCGATGCGGCCCTGCCGGCGCGCGTCGGTCAGCGCGTTGGTGACGCGGTGGGCCAAGGCGATCGGCAACGGCATGAGTTCCGGCGTGTCGTTGCAGGCGTAACCGAACATCAATCCCTGGTCGCCGGCGCCCATGTCCTTGCCGGCCTTGGCGTTCTCATTGACGCCTTGGGCGATGTCGGGGCTTTGCTTGCCGATCAAGAGCATCACGGCGCAGGTGTCGGCGCAGATGCCCCACTCGTCGTCGGTGTAGCCGACGTCGCGGATCGCCTTGCGGACGACCTCGGTGTAGTCGATCACCGCGTGGGTCGTGATTTCGCCGGCGATGATCGCCACGCCCGTCGCCACCATCGTTTCGCAGGCGACGCGGCTCAGAGGGTCCAGGGCCAAGAGCGCGTCGAGCACGCCGTCGGAGATTTGGTCGGCCAGCTTGTCGGGGTGCCCCATGCTGACGGACTCGCTGGTGAACAAGAACTTGCCGGATGCCACGATCGAATTCCTCCGGGGGCGGGTTTCAAAGCGGGCGATGCGCTTTTGCATTGCGCAGACGCCTCATTATATGGTGTGGCAAAGTTTTCAACAAGGGGTCACTTCCTGGCCCTCGCATGCCGCAGGGGCAGCCAGGCGCCGTTCGCGGCGCTGCTGGCGACGCACTGCTGAATGAAGTACATCCCCTCGACGCCGTCGTTGACGTTCGGGTAGAGGGTGTTCACCTTCTCGAAGTCCTTCGACGTGGCGCGCAGAGCCATGCTGTCGTAGGCGGCGCGGTAAATGTTGGCGAAGGCCTCGAAAAAGGCTTCGGGGTGCCCGCCCGGCAAGCGGCAACTGGCGGCGGCCGTGCCGCTCATGTAGGGCGCGTTCGGGTTGCGCGTATAAACGTGCAGCGGCTCGCCGTTGCGGCGCACGAGCAATTTATTGGGCTCTTCCTGGCGCCATTCCACGGCCCCTTTCGTGCCGTCGACCTCGATGAACAGGTCATTCTCGCGGCCGTGGCTGATTTGCGAAGCCGTGACGGTGCCCAGGGCGCCGTTCTCGAAGCGAATCACGGCGTGACCGTAGTCGTCGAGCTTGCGGCCGGCGGCGAAAATTTTAAGGTGGCAGCTCACGGTGTCGGGCAAGAGACCGGTCATGTGGCGCGCCAGGTTGTAGGCGTGCGTCCCGATGTCGCCGAAGCAGCCGGCCGCCCCGCTTTTCGATGGGTCGGTTCGCCAGGCGGCCTGCTTTTGCTCGTCGCTTTCCAGCCGGGTGCGCAGCCAGCCCTGCATGTAGTTCACGCGGATGGCGTTGATTTCGCCCAGGTCGCCGCCCAGCGCCATGTCGCGCGCCTGCCGCGCGAGCGGATAGCCGGTGTAATTGTGAGAGACCGCGAAAACCACGCCTGACTTGTCGACCACGGCGGCCAGTTGCTCGGCCTGGGCCAGGTCGTACGTCATCGGCTTGTCGCAAATCACGTTGAATCCGGCTTCGACCGCCGCTTTGGCGATGGCGAAATGGGTGTGGTTCGGGGTGGCGACCGACACGAAGTCGACGCGATCCTCGGCCGGCCGCTTGAGCTCGCCGGCGATGAGATCCTGGTACGAGCCGTAGGCCCGCTCGGCCTGGATGTCGTAATCGGGGGCGGAAGCCTTGGCTTTGCGCGGATCGCTGGAGAGGGCGCCGGCGACCAGCACCGCCCGGTTGTCGAGCACGGCGGCGGTCGCGTGGACGCGGCCGATGAAGGCCCCTTGGCCGCCGCCCACCAGGGCCATGCGCAGTTTACGGTTCAACTCTCCATTGGTTGCCATGGGGGTGACTCCTCGTTGCGGAAGGGTTCGCTGGGGGGTTATGGGCTAGGGTCTCATTCTGCGGTTTCCGTCATCCACTTCAGTTTCCTCTTGAGGTCGTTGCAGCAGGAGTACGGCATGACGCCGGCCCGTTGCAGACGACCGACCACGATTCCAGGGGCGACCCCGATGGTCTGCGCGAACGCTCGGATCGACGGCCGCCCCTTGAGATAGGGAAACTTGCCCTCATGGATTGCCGGGACCAGCAGGAGGTTCGAGAACTCGTCGGCCTCCCGCTCCTGGTCATTGTCCTGCTTTTCCCCGTCCTCGAGAAAGATCCCCTTCCGGCTGTGCTTCAAGATATGGCACGCCTCGTGAAAAAAGGTAAACCACAGTTGATCGTCCGTTTTGAACTTAAGGCTCAACTGAATGAGTGCTTTATCCTTGGTCAACCATTTGGCGCACCCGCTTACGCCGGCGTTCGGGATGTCCTTGACGAAGACCACGGCGACGCCGGCTTCGGCGCACGAACGCTTCATCGCTTCCCGCCAAACGCCAGCGAGCTTCATCGTCAACGTCCTGATGTCATCAAGCGCCTTCCTGAAAGCGGTTGGGTCATAGGGCCGGCACTCGACCGCGGTGGCCACCAATTCGCCCATTCGAAGCCATGCCGCGACGTGTCCGGGATGCCTCTCATGCGCTACCTTGCCGCGAAATGGGACTTCTGGAGTCATCCATGTCGCCTTAAACGCGGCGACATCGCTCACTCCGAAAAAACGCAGCACCTCGCGCGCGAGACCGGCCTTGCTGTCCGCCCGCTTGACGAACCCACGGTCGACAAGGGTTTTCACCGGTATCTCTTCAAGCCACTCGACGGTCGAATCGAGCGTTCGCGCCTCCTCCATACGAATCAGCCCTTCACGGTAGCTTAACTCGCGATGATTCCAGAAACGCGCGGGAATGCCTAGCACCAACTCCAGCTTGTTCGCCGTGTCGTGACTGATTGGGGCGCGCCCGTTGATGATCTGACTGATCGTCTTCTCGGCCATGCCGGTTCGCAGCGCGAGGTCCGCCTGGGAAAGCCCCCGTGCGTCAAGCGTCTCCTTGAGGGTGCTTCCCGGAATGGACACATAATCCGGCGCAAATGCGTATTGGGTGGCCATATGGTCAATCTCGTTGACGGAATGAACTAGTGGTAATCTCCGATGCCCACGATTTCAATGGCGTCGACCTGGGACCAATCGAGGCCGCCATCCGGCTTTGTTGGCAGGGGATCGTTCGCCGGCTTGAAGACCAATCGGTTCGGATGGACAAGATCAACGGCGAGGCACCCCTTTAACTTGGCGACTAGCTGGTGGCACCTCGCGCCGGTCACTTGGCTCATGTCGTCGAGCGTGCCCGCGTCGTGCAGTTCGTGGAGACGCCGCTGAATCAGCCCAGCCATCCGTTCGCCATATTCTCCCCGGAGCTTCTTGTCCGAGTTACAGAGCTTGGCCAGCTTCGCATTCTTGAACGTCACTTCCATGATCGGTCCCCTGCTCTATGATCTTTACCATAAACGTAATAAACTGTCAAGAGGCAGCGAAACAATTTCTTACTTTATAAGTAAAGATCCACCGACGGGCGACGGAACTTCCCTTCACGTTTTCGGGCCGGTTCGGTACGATAGGCCGCCGTGAAGCGGGTAAAGACAATCTGCTCGCGGCACACGGAACGCCACGGAGGGCGTTCCCCACAGAACACGAAGGAGCGCAGAAATGAATCGAGGAAACGCCCGTTGGATCGGTCGACTGGCGCTGGCCTTGGCGGCCGCCGCGGCTGTGTACGCCGTTTCAGTGGCCGTGCCGGAGGTGGGCGAGCCGAACGCGTCGCCCCACCTGGCCGGTGCGAAACTCTGGTCGTTCGGTTTCGTCGGCGATACCCAACTCGGCGAGGGGATCGTCGAACCGATCTTCGCGCGGTTGCGGGCGGCCGACGTCCAATTCGTGCTTCATCTGGGCGACATGGTCGAGCACGCCGACCGCGACGACGAATGGAACGACCTGCTCGAGCGTGCCAAGCGGCACGATTTGCGGCTGATGCCGGTCGTGGGGAACCATGACCGGATGCCTTGCTACGACGATCGCGGCGAGATCCGTTTTCGGCGGTATTTTCCCGAACTGCCGGAGACCTTTTATCATTTCGAGCAGGGCGGGTTGAACTTTCTGATGCTCAACTCGGAACGTTCGTTCGCCCCCTGGAGCGAACAGGGCCGGTTCCTCAAGTGGCAGCTCGAACAACACCCCGGAACGGCCCTGGTCTGCCTGCACCGTCCGGTGTTCACCTGCGGCCGGCGCGATCTGGCGAACCAGTGGTTGCGGCGAGTATGGCTGCACGGACGGCTGAAGGGGAGCGGAGCGACCTTGGTGCTCGCCGGGCACCACCATTACTACGACCGGAGCAAGCCGCTCGACGGCATCACCTACGTCGTCAGCGGAGGCGGCAGCCGGAAGCTCTATGGCGAAGAGCCGCCGGACGAGCGGACGGCCAAGTTTCGCGCCGGCGTGAATCATTTCGGCGTCGTCGATGTTTTCGCCGACCGCCTGCTGGTGCGCGTGCTCGACCTGGAGGGCCGTGAAATCGACCGCTTCGCAATTGCGATCAATGACCCGCTTCCAGACTACTAGCTAGCCCGGATTATTCATGGTTCCCGTGCGCATCGCGCAGCCTGCCGTCACACTAACCCGCGGCGCAAGCTCATCGGATCCCAGGGCGGCCCACGAACGGGTAGGGATCATTTTCCCGAAAAAAGCACGCTCGTTGCGCAGCAACGAACGTGCAAAAACAAAACGGCGGCGAAGCGGAAAAAAACGACTTCCGAATACCCCATGACGTCTGAGCGAGCCGCGAAAGCGGCATCCAATTGCCGCGCCACCCTTCGCCCTACCCCACGCTCTTTTGGATCTCTTTGGGAGGGGGTTTCGGAATCGTTTTTTTCGCGTAGCGTAGCGGCTCAGCGCGGATCGTGACGCGCGTTCTCCGGCCATCCTAATCCTCCCGCACGCGCCGTGGCGTCGCGGCGACAGCGCCTCGTCGCCGGCTTCGGCGCGGATAAACGCGACTTCGAATCCCCCTAAAAACGGAGATCCAAAAAAACGTGGGGCGGTGCGAAGGGTGGCGCGGGGAGACGCCGCCGCTTACGCGGCTTGCTCAGACGTCGTGGGGATGTCGAAGATCGCCAACGCCTGACCCACCTCGAGCGGCTCGTCTTCTTCGACCAGCATTTCGACGAGCACACCGTCGGCGGGGGCCGGCAGGTCGACCGTTACGCTTCCGCACAACACCTCCAACACGCGGTCGCCCGCCAACACTTCGGCGCCCGCTTCGACCAACCAGGCGCTCACGGCCACGACGCGGTCGCCAAGGCCAAGGTCCGGCAGGATCAGGTGAATTTGGGTCATGGGTCATGGGTCATGGGTCACTTTCTCCTTTCTCCTTTCTCCTTTCTCCTACGCCATCTCCCGCGCGTGATAACTCGATCGCACGAACGGCCCGCTGGCGACGTGCCGAAAACCAAGCCGGCGCGCGGCGATGCCCAGATGGTCAAACTCAGGCGGCGGCAGGTAACGTACGACGCGCAGGTGGGACGGCGAGGGTTGCAGGTATTGCCCGAGCGTCAATATCTCGCAGCCGGCGTCGAGCAAGTCGGCCAGCGTGTCGAAAAGTTCCTCGCGAGTCTCACCCAGGCCCAGCATCAGGCCACTCTTGGTTTTGATCGCCGGGTCGAGTTGCTTGACGCGGCGCAACAGCGCCAGCGTCCAGCGGTAATCGCTCTTCCGTCCTCGCACGGTCGGGTAAAGCCGCGGCACCGTCTCGGTGTTGTGGTTGAAGACATCGGGCGCGCTGGCCACGACACGCTCGATCGCACCGGGCTTGCCGAGAAAGTCGGGCGTGAGCACCTCGACCGCCGCGCCGGTTTTCGCCCGCACCGCCGTCACGCAGCGATGGAAGTGCTCCGCCCCGCCGTCGTTCAGATCGTCGCGCGTCACCGAGGTGATCACGACGTGCTTCAGCCCCAGCCGCAGGCTGGCCTCCGCCAACCGCTCCGGTTCGTCGCTCTCGACGGCCCGCGTCTTTCCCTTGGCCACCGCGCAGAAACCGCAGGGTCGGGTGCAGACCTCACCCAGGATCATGAAGGTGGCCGTCTTTTGCGAATAACATTCCATGCGGTTGGGGCACTTCGCGTTATCGCAAACCGTCTCCAACCGCAATTCTTCCAGCAGCCTGGCCGTGAAGTGATGGGCGTTGCCCAAGGGGACGTTACGCTTCAGCCAGCGCGGCAACCGTGGCGGCGCGGCCTCGGACGGCCCGGCCACGTCGGCCGGTGCCATGTCGGCCGGTGCCATGTCGGCCGGTGTGATGATCGGCAGGCTAGCCGGCGCGGGCGGCGGGCGCATGGCGTGCTCCGTGATGGCGCATCAAGAGCGGATGGCCGGTGAATAGATGAAAGCGTTCGCACCCCAGCGCGGCCGGCAAGCGGCGAATCACCGCCTCGCGCACGGTCGACATCCGCACCGGCCGCTGCCGTTCGGCGGCCAACGAACTCATCGGCGTTCCGCTCTCGACGTCGCTTTCGATCGAACGAAACCATTCGATCGCCGGCGAGACGTTGACATACGCCCCGAAGTAGCTGATCCAGTTCTGCACGGCCACGCCGACGGCCGCCATTTGCCCGGTGCGGCCCCAGATTCCGAACCGCCGCGGAAGGGTTTTTCCCGTGAACCGCACGTCGGCCAGCGCGGCGAGCAAGCCCGTTTGGAGCCGCGCGAGGTACTCACCCACGCTGAAACCATGCGGCTGCAGCGGAACGATCGGGTAGATCGCAAGTTGACCGGGAGCATGGAGCCAAGCGCCGCCGCCGCGGTTGACCCACCTTGGCTCGATCGCGCGGCGATCCAATTCGCGCGCCAGGCCACCCAGATGGGCCCGCGACCCTTGCCGGCCGATCGAAATCGTGAGCGGATGTTCGCACAGCAACAGCGTCATCGCGCCGTCGCCGCGGCCGGCCGCTTCATAGACCAAGCGTCGCTGAAGCGCCAGGCAAGCCTCGAACTCGATCGTTCCAAACAGGTGGATTTCCAGCGCGGGCTTTCGCGTATCGAGTTGAGGACGGCGGAAGGACATCGGAACCTCGTGTGGCACCGCGCCGGGTCGCTGTGCTACACTTACTCTAGCAAGGAAGCGGGGCTGGGAAAAGCCGAAAGGACACCGTAGGGTGGGCACCGCCCACCCAATGTTCAAAAGGAGAGGATTACGGCGAAGTCGAGCAAGGCAAAACCGGCGGTCGACCGGGAACACGATAATGAGCGGCTGATCGCTCAAAACCGCAGCGCCCACCACGAATACGAGGTGCTCGAAACGCTCGAGTGCGGCATCGTGCTCGTCGGCAGCGAGGTGAAGAGTTTGCGCACCGGCCGGCTCTCGCTCGACGAGGCCTACGGTCGTCTCAAAGGGGGCGAGGTCTGGCTGGTCGGGTGCGACATCCCGGAGTACGCGCAGGCCAACCGGTTCAACCACGAGCCGCGCCGCCCTCGCAAGCTACTCATGCACCGCCGCGAGATCCGCAAATTTGCCAGCAAGGCCTACGAGCAGGGGCTGACCCTCGTGCCTCTGAAAATGTACTTCAAGCAGGGCCGCGCCAAAGTGCTCCTGGGGGTCTGCCGCGGCCGAAAGCTGCGCGATAAGCGTGAGAAACTCAAGAAAGCCGGCGTCCAGCGCGATATCCAGCGCGCCATGCGGCGCGGATAAGGCTTGACTATGTACTCCCGCGCTAGTCACTCGTGGGCGGTTACAAACTCGACCCTCGCGAAACCGTCCGTTTCGGTGATAAAGGCATCGACCTTGCATTGACGGCATTGTAGCACCGTACCACTTCGCCCAGAGGTAAAGTGTACCCCAGATTGCGCCAAGAATGGCGAACGTATAGCCTACCAGGGTTTCGAGGGACGGGAGCATGATGAGAACAAGTCTGTGCATGGGTGATGATCCGAATGGAAACCCCCACCGACGATCAAGGCCCGCTGCCGTTGGAAAACACGAGTCCATGAGGGATCGGGTCGTTGCTGGCGACCGTCAGTTCGTCGAGATAGAGCGCATCGTGTTTCACGCCGTTGAGCACCACAGTGAACTGCGATCGTTCGTCGGCGGCGCGTTGACGGAGAATGTCCCTCAGCGCTTCTCGCTTATGCCCCGAAACCTGGCCGAACGTAATTCGCCATTTGACGTTGACCTTGCGTCCCTCGACTTCGGGACGGCGCGAGTCGGCGGACTGGAACTCGCGTTCGCCGGTTTCTTCCCATGTGGCTTTCGTGCGGAGGTTTCCGATTTCGACCCGACCCTTGCCGGGTTGGGTATATGGCGTTCGTTGTTTTCGGCTCATGCGAATCGCCCCGATCAGGGTGCGATCTCGGATCGTTTGAAGCGTGAAGGCGATCCTACCCGACGTCGGAGGATCGTGACGTCCATTATGGTGTGTTTCGCTGACATTTGCACCAGGAATCCCCAAAAGACACAATCCAACCCGCGCTGGTGGCTGGTGGCGGAGCGTAAGCGATGCGTCCGTCTCATTCTCGACCGCGTGAAGTATTACATCACGTCATCCCACACCGTCTTGTACGCACCCAGCTCTTCAAAGTAGTCCAGCAGCCGGCGATAGAACGCGTCGGATGAGAGGGTGGCGCTGTCACCGATCACGATCAGCTTCCGGCGGGCACGGGTCAGGGCGACGTTCATCCTTCGCACATCGCTCAAGAAACCGATTTCGCCGGCGGCGTTCGAACGCACTAGCGAAATCACGATCGCCTCTTTCTCGCGTCCCTGAAAGCCGTCGACACTGTCGACCTCCAGCCCCGGCTGCGATAGGCGTTCTCGCAACAGCCTGACCTGGGCCGCATAGGGCGCGATCACCGCGATCGCCTCGGCCGGCACGCCGCGGTCGAGCAGGGCTTCGACGCGCCGCGCGACCCATTCGGCCTCTTGCGGATTGAAGCGGCTTTCGCCGTCGGGCTCGGTTTCCTCGTCGTAGCCCGCCCCGGCCGTATCGACGAATTCGACCGGCGTATCGGTGAGCGGACAAGACGCCACGCCCGGCAGGTCGGCGAGTCGATGCGCGGCGACGGCCGGATCGGCCGAGAGCGCGGCCTCGTAAAACTCCCGTGACGAAAAATCCATGATCGCCGCATGCATGCGGTACTGCACCGAGAGCCGGCGCGACGTCTCGCCTCCGAACCGTTCCATCAGCCTTTCGAACAGGCTCACGCCGAACCCCTGCGCCGCCGCGTCGCCGCTGAGCACCGTGGGGGGTAATTGGCAGTGATCGCCCGCCAAAACCACACGGTCGGCCCGCAAGAGTGGAATCCACGAACCCGGCTCCGTCGACTGGCAGGCCTCGTCGATCACCGCCAGGTCGAAGCGACGCTCACCCATCAGTTCGTCGTCCAGACCGGTGGTGGTCGCGCAGACGACGGAGGCCGTGTCCAGGATCTGCGAGACCGCTTGTTTTTCGAGCCGCCGCGCGTCGGCCAGGAGCGATCGGGCTTCGTCGCGGGTCTGCCGCCGCGCGCCCGGCTCGGGCCTGGCACGCGTGTGGCGGCCCGCCTTGCGGAACAACGCCAGCGCTTCCTTGACCAGCTTGCGCGCAAGCTGCACATCGCGGTGGTCCTCGACCAGGAGGTCAAGCGTGCGCGCGCGCAACTCGGGCAAAACGCGGGCCGGGTGTCCCAGCCGCACCGCCTGTTCGCCCGCCGCCAGGAGCCGCTCCAACAGGTTGTCGACCGCCACGTTACTGGGTGCGCAGGCCAGCACCTTCCCGCCGCGGCGCACCGCGCGGCGGATCAGCTCGACGACCGTGGTTGTCTTGCCGGTGCCGGGCGGCCCGTGAATCAAGGCCACGTCGCGCGCGGTCAATGCGAACCTCACGGCCTCGCGCTGCACGTCGTTGAGCGAGCCGTCGAGCGGATCCTCGTCGCGCGGCGGGCCAAAAGTCGGCGGTCGTTCGCCCAACAGCACATGCCGCAATTCGGCCAACCGATTGCCGCGCGCCACGCGGGCGCGCTCCAGGGCGTTGCGCTGGCGTTGGCCGGCGATTTCATCGCGCGCCAGATCGAGGCGCCAGGTTTCGTGCTCGGCCAAGTCGTCGGGAAGCTCGGCCACGGCGACACGCGCGAATCGTTCGTTCCGCTCGCAGATCACGCCGCGTATGCACCCGCTCGCCTCGGCCGCCTCGGGCGACAGCAATACGGGGCTGCCAACGCCGAGCCGCGTCCAAGGGAGGGGGGCCCGGCGGCGTTTGACGAACTGCAGCAAATATCGACCGCCCAAGCCGGCGTCTTCGTCAGCGACGACGAGGTCGACCAGGGCGTTGCCGGCCCGCTCGGCCTCGGCGGCCGAAAGCCGCCGACCGCGACGCAGTAGCCGTTCGGCCTCGGCCCGGCCTTCCAGCTCGAGTAATCGGGCGAGTCGGCGGAAGTGGTCTTCGGTGGGGGAATTGCTCATTGACGACAGTTCACTCCGCTTGCCCGGATTATTCATGGTCCCGTAGCTGGCTTCGCAGCAAGAAGTCAGGCCGTGGACGCGAGTTACGCCAGAATTCTTGCGAATTCTGCTACAGCACAGGTGCGCGAGTTCCTCCCTGGACCATGAATAATCCGGGCTTGACTCGGCCCAGAGCGGCCCTATAATCCGCCCCGCGATCATCCGACTGACGAGTTTTCACGTTCCCGCTGGGCGTTTTGCGTTGGGGCTGGGCTGACTTTTCGGTTTGGATCAAGAAATCACCCATCACATCCGATTTTATCAGCAGAAGCACGCCGCGCCTGCCCGGCTAAGTTCCGCCTGGTTGCGCGTGCGAGCCATTCCCCGAACTAACCGCCTTCAGGGAAGAGGACGGAATGTGTACGCGACCAGGGCGTCGCGCCGTCGCCTCCTTCTCCGGCAGGCAAATCTCGAAGGGCGCGTGAGCGATGCGAGCTTCCTCAACACTTTGGACGGTGGCGACCCTGTGTTTCTTGAGCAGCGCCGGTTGCCAGACCGGTGGCCGGCCGAGCTTTTGGCCCTTCAACAGGACGCCGCCGTATTCGACTTGGTCGAAGACGCCGCCCGCCGACGGCGCGACACAGCCCAACGCCAACCTTCCTTCCCAGCAAGCCAACGGCGCGGCGCCCTCGTATGACCCGAACGCCGGCTACGCCGGCCAAACCGCGCCCGCCGGCGGCGCGACGGACCCGAACGGCTATACGCCCGTGGATTACAACGCGCCCGCCGGTTCCGCCGGCGCTCCCAACCAGGGCTACGCCGGCGCGGGCTCGACCCAACAGGGAGCTTACGGTTCCAATGACCAGCGGCCCACCGCGGGCGGCGCGGTCGAAAACCCCTACGCGGGCGGCGGTGGTCAGGGCGGTGGTGGCCAGGGCGGCCCTCAGTACGAACGAACGGCCGACGCGCGCTACGGCAACCCGGCGGCGGGTGCGGGCGGTGCGGCCGGTGCGGGCGGTGCGGGCTACGACACCGGTTCACGGTACGATACGCAGGCCAACCCGGCCGGCGACCGCGATGCGCCGACTCAAGGCGACCGTTATGGTTCACCGGCCGGCGACCGTTATGCCGCCCCGGCCGACCGATACAACCCCCCTGCCTCCGGCGCAGGCGATAGCGCCGCAGGCGCAGGACCGGCCAACCCCGCCGATCCGGCCTGGGAGCCAGGCAAGTCCGACTACGTGCCCGGCAATACGGGGTATCAGCCGCGCGGAGCGAAGCCTTATCAGTCGCCCGCCGGATCGTACCGTAGCAATCCCAACGCTCCTTCGTCGAACTGGCGCCCGGGCGCCACCAAGGATTACCCCTCGACCAACAGTGGCGCCTCGACCCGTGCCGGCCTCAATGCGGGCCCGGCCGATAGCGGCGATACTCAACAGGCGAACTACGATGCGTCGAACAACACCGACACCGGCGCGACGACCGGCGGCGGCGGCAATACGCCCCTCGGCAGTCGCTACGGCGGGCCGGCGGCGGCCACGGCGGGTGGCTACGGCCAAAATGCCGGTCCGCCGGTGCGGCGCTGAAAAAGGGCGTTCCCTACAGAGATAACGGCTCGCCGGCAAGCTGCCGTTCGTGCCGCGTGAGTTCGTACATCGCTTGCAGAAGCTGCACATCGCACGGTCGTTGCTCGACCTGGCGGCGCGCGAACATGCGGGCCTGCGTGGCGACCATCACTTCGACGGGCGCTTCGGTCACCTGCCCGAACAACCGGGCGTAGTTCGTAAAGCTGGGCACGTTCGTGGTCACGAAGCCGTAGACCATGCTGCACGCGCCGACCGTCTTGCCGGTGAAAATGCCCGTGTTGATCGCCGTCTTGGCGTAATCGCCCACGATCGCGCCGACAAACTGCATGCCGGTGGCGACTTTGCGTCCCTGGTACTCCATGTTCACCGGGCCGTAGGTGTTCTTCAGGTCGCTGTTGCAGGTGCCCGCGCCGAGGTTGACCCAACTACCCAGGAAGCTATGGCCCAGGAAGCCATGGTGCTGCTTGTTGGTGTACGGTTCGATGATCGAGCCTTCGACCTCGCCGCCGACCTTGGTGGTGTGCCCCAGGCTGACGCCGTCCTTGATGGCCGACTGTTCGATCACCCGCGCGTGGCGACCCATATAGGCCGGTCCGCGCAAGTAGCAAAACGGCCCGATCGCAGCGCCCTGGTCGAGCACGATCGGTCCCCCCTCGGTATCGGCCACGACGTGCTCGCCCAGCCTCGCTCCTTCGGCGACGAACACTCCTCGTCGTAGTTCACGATAGTCACCCTGCGCCAGCCGGTGATCGAGGTTCAGGGGCAGGATTTTCAGGTGCTGCCGGATGACGTCGTGCGGGTAATCGAAGAGAGGCAGCTTCGGCGAGTCGAGTTGGGGGAGTTTGAGTTGTGCCAGCCAGGCGGCGAGATCCTGGAGCGTGGCCGTATCGGGCAAAAGTGTCGTGCCGCGAGGAACGACGGCCAGCGCCAGGTCGTCGCCGTTGCCGGCCGGCTTGCGCGAGTTTTCCGGCCGGTGCTCGCCGCAAGCATTGACGACACCCGGCCGGCCGGCGGCCAGCAGCTTTTTAACCTGGTCGATCGACGCCGCGGAGGGAACCAGCCGGGCGTTGACGTAGACAACCGCCTCGCGGGGCGCTTCGCCGCCCGGGGGCGGCGGCTCGGCCTGACGAAAGGCCGTCAAGTGCGGGCGGACCACGGCATGCACCGAACCGGCCAAACCGCCGACCAGATCCAACAACCGGTACGAACCGCAAGCGATCGTATAGGCCGGCTTGCCGATGGTGATCGGGTAGAGTTGCGTGACCGATTCATCTTCAAACAGAACGAGCATGCGCGGGTTGCCTGGGTGTGGCTGGCTGAAACAACCGCTACATTAGGCCAGCAAGGGCTTGTGGGTCAAGGCACTGGCCAACCAGTTTTTCTTCGCATATAACGGCACCATGATAGGGAGCAGCCTCAGCCTTACGCTCGACGAAATCCCGCTCGACTCGGCGTCGATTCCACGAGAGTTATTGGATTTGGACGAGAAAGAGCGCAGCAATCTCTTGCCGTGGAATGGTCAGTTTTCTCCTCAACTGGTCGAGGTGCTCTTGCGCACTTTCTCGATGCCGGACAACCGCGTTTGTGATCCGTTCCTGGGCAGCGAATGCAAGGCACCCAAGCCTTTGCACTTGTCGTGGCTCCGCCGCAAAGTCTTCCCGTCGATGGCAACCACCGGTTTTTCGATTCCAGTATCCTCGGCAGCTTTGTCTCGCATCGACTGCAGCCAATTCCCAAAGCAGGC
>DATKSN010000090.1:0-18568 GCA_035531595.1 Pirellulales bacterium
GCGGCCCACGAATCGGTAGGGATCATTTTCGGTAACAAGCACGCTCGTTGCGCAGCAACGAACGTGCAAAAAACAAAACGGCAGCGAAGCGAAAAAAAACGACTTCCGAATACCCCATGACGTCTGAGCGAGCCGCGTAAGCGGCATCCAATTGCCGCGCCACACTTCGCCTTACCCCACGCTCTTTTGGATCTCTTTAGGAGGGGTTTCGGAATCGTTTTTTTTTCGCGCAGCGACGACGCTCGGAGGGGGGGCAGTCTTCGTACCGAGGACGCTCGCCCGCCGCAGCACGTTCGCGCTCTAACGCGCGGTTTAGCGACGACTAGTAGCAAGGTTCCGCGTTGAACTTACCTTGCTGCTAGGCCTTCGATGTCAACTGCCGGCCCACCTGCGCGACCATCTGCTCCTCGTCGGGAAACTCGCCGGTCTTGAGTTTCGAGTAAAGCAGCTTGCCGTTGAGGCTCAGCTCGAAGCAGCCGCCGCCGGAAGGGACCAGCGTGAAATTCTGGATTTGTTGTTTGTACTCGGACAAGATGCGGCTCGTCAAACTGACGGCCTTAGGTTCGTAGTTTCAGACCGAGCAGTAACGAAGTTCGATATGCATGGTTTTCTTCCTCGATCGTCCAAGCCAGTAGTAGGGTGGGCGCCGCCCACCAATCCCAGGCGCGCGAAAACACCGAAACCGACGATCCATGGCGTAGGGTGGCAGCCTGGCCGCCATGGGCCGGTAAGTCAACCGACCTTCTTGCCCGTCTTGGCTTTCGGCTTCTTGACGGCCGCCTTGACGGCAGCGCCGGTCGATTTCTTGCTTTTCCCGCCCGCGCGTCCGAAAACGCCTTCCCAACCCGCGACGTACTTCTTGCTGGTTCCCGTGTGTAAAACGGTCATGCCGCATTCCTCCCGGTTGATCTTTTCCCAATTCCTCATCGACGTGGTTCGCGTCAGACTCTATTCTATCGACCGACATCATCTTGAAAAGTGGCCCGTTCCTGGCCCGTTCCCATTCAAAGCCCTGGAGGTATCGCCGACACCTTCGGCCTGGAAAGCCCGACCTGCTCGACTTGACTCCACCTACGGATCGCTCGAAAATGAAAGCTGGAAAACAGGGAGTCGGGGCGCAACGAAGCGGGGCCATTGACGCAGGAGCACAGCCATGTTGAATATCGGCAATTTCCCTGGAAAAAGCGGCACTCGCCGGGGTTTTCTCAAGGTGGGTTCGCTTGCCCTGTCAGGTTTGAGCCTGCCGGGCTTGATCCGCGCGCGGGCCGAAGCGGCATCCAGCGGACGCTCGGTCAAGGACACGTCGGTGGTCTGGCTGTGGCTTGGCGGCGGGCCGACGCACATCGAAACCTTCGACCCCAAGATGGACGCCCCCGCCGAGTTCCGAAGCGCCGTGGGAGCGCTCGACACCAGCCTGCCCGGCGTTCGCATCGGCGGACTGCTTCCCGAAATGGCCAAGTCGGCCCACCGCATGGCGTTCATCCGCTCGTTCGCCCACGGCAACTCGGGCCATGCCGGCGGCACGCACTATGTGATGACCGGCACCGACCATCCGCCCGCCGACGCCGGGGCGCCGCCGATCAAGCCGTCGTTCGGGTCGATCGTCTCGCGGGTGCGCGGCACGAACCACCCGCAGAGCGGCATCCCGACCTACGTGCGGCTGGCGGGGCTTTTCGCCGACGGACCGAATTGGTTGGGCACGCCCTACTCGCCTTTCGATACCGGCGGCGAGGCGCGGAACAACATGAACCTCAACGTCGCACCGAACCGCCTCGGCGACCGGCGCGGCCTGTTGAACGGCCTCGACCGCCTCAACCGCCGGGCCGACCGCACGGGCGCCATGGCCGGACTCGACCAGTTCGAGACCCAGGCGTTCGACCTGATCCTGGGCAAGGCCAAGGAAGCCTTTGATTTGCAAAATGAGGACGCGCGGGTGCGCGAGTGGTACAACTCGGGCGGCACGAAGCTGGGCGACCAGTTGCTCATGGCGCGGCGGTTGTGCGAGGCGGGCTGCGGCTTCGTGACGCTGCATTACGCCAATTCGTACCAATCGTGGGACATGCACGAGAAGATCGTGCCCCAGTTGCAACAGGCTTGCCCGCCGTTGGACCGCGCCATCGCGGTGTTCCTCGAAGACCTGGCCCAGCGCGGCTTGTCGGAGAAGATTCTGCTCGTGATCACCGGCGAGTTCGGCCGCACCCCGCGGATCAACGGCAACGCCGGCCGCGACCATTGGGGACCGCTCTGCACGCTGGCATTGGCCGGCGGAGGGTTGAAGATGGGCCAGGTCGTGGGCGAGTCGTCGGCCAAGGCCGAGGTGCCCAAGACGACGCCGATCCATCCCAAGCACCTGATGGCGACGATCTTCCATGTGCTGGGCATCGACCCCCACACGCAATTCCCCGACCCGGCGGGCCGCCCCACGTACCTCTTGCCCGATGGTTCCGAGCCGATCGCGGAGCTGATCTGAATGACGCGTTCCCAATCTCCGCGTGGGAACAAGGAACTGGGTGCTCGTAGCGTGGGCTTTAGCCCGCGTCCGTGGCGGGCGGTATCCACCCCACACCAAGTCGGCCTGCCGCGGTTGCGGCTCGATTGGCAGTGTGCCAGTTTCGGCCGGCGAGCCGATTGGCCTCGGGGACCGTGCTCTACGACGCCGACCAGCTAAGCCCCGTGGCGCTCTGGCGTCCTTACCTTGGAGATAAACATGAATCGTATTGTCATCCATTCGCGCGTCGGCGCGGATGGTGTATTAGAATTGTCCGTTCCCATCGGGAAGGAGGAATCGGATCGCGACGTCGAAGTGATCATCGAGCCCGCTCAGCCGAAGAGTGGCGCCAGCGCGGATCAAGACGAATGGCGGCAATTCGTTTCCGAAACCGCCTACCTACCGTCGCGCAGCGCGTCAAAGTATTTCTTGGTGTGCTCGCGATAGCTGCGCGGCATTTGCTGGCCGGTGAGCGGATCGGCCTGGTCGGCCTTGGCCGCCTCGAACTGCGTTTGCACTTCCTGCTCGACCCGACCCTTGACGTTCGGGCCGTCGACCAGTTCCGTCACCACCGCCGCGCCCTTGCCGAGCTTCTGCTTGACCTTGGTGTCGTAGAAGCCGGTCTTGTGCGGATCTTCGGGGCGAGCGCCTTGGCCTCGGCCGCGACCCATGCCCATGCCGAGCCTCTCACCCCGGCAGGCCGCGCACCCTTCGCCGTTGCATTCCTTGCAATTCATGGCATCCTTGGCCTCGTCGAGCTCGTCCATCGCCTCGTCGAGCATCGCCATTTCCTCGGCTTGCTCGGCCAGTTCGTCGAGCTGTTGCTTCATGCCGTCCATCGCGGCCTGGGCGCCGGCCTGATCCCCTTGTTTCATGCACTTCGAGCACTCGCCGAGCTGGTCGGCCATCTTCTTGAGTTGCTCCATCTGCGGACCCTGCTTTTGCAGCTTGGAAAGCTGCTTTTGCAGTTCTTCGGCTTCCTTTTTCTGTCCCTTGGCCTTCTTTTCGTCGATTTGCTTCTGCAGGTCTTTCTTCAACTGCTCGTGGGCCTTGGCCAGTTGGCTGAGCTTCTGCTCCATCTGGTCGAGTTGCTGGATCAGCTCCTCCTTGGCCTTCTCGTCGAGGTTCCCCTTGGCGAGCTTGTCGCGCAGTTCCTTAAGTTCGTTCTGCGCGGCCTTGAAGTCGCCGGCGCGCATGGCATCGGCCAGCTTGTCGGCCGGCCCTTGATGAATGTCCTTGAGTTGCTTGAGTTGCTCTTGCAGTTTCTCGCCGCCGCCCAACTGCGCTCGGCGCTTCTCCAGTTCTTTCTTGACGTCGTTGAGTTCAACCAGCGCTTGCTTACGGTCGGCCGGCGTGTCCTTGTCGAGCCGCTTGAGGCCGGCTTCCAGTTTCGCGAAGGCTTCTTCCGCGAACTTGAGGTTCTTCTCGGCGGCTTTCTTCTTCTGGTCCGTGAACTTCCGCGTCACGTTCTGAACCGCCGTCTTGACCGTTTTTTGTTCCTTTTTCTCCGTCGAACCACCGGCGGAGTTTTCGCCCACGGCCGGATGCAGGAACAGCGCCAGCAGAAAGGCCGCCGCGCCGGGCGCCAGGGGCAACCAGGCCCAGCGGCTCAGTTTCAATCGGAACTGATCGGCCACATGAAGCCGCGCGACGCGCTTGGCCGCGTCGTCGACCAGCGCCTTGCCGGCCGGAGTGTCGAGTTGTTCGGTATCCAGAGCCAACGTGCTCGAAACGCGTTCCTTGAGACCGAAGCGGCGGTCGATTTCCAACGCCGCTTCCAGTTCGTCTCGGCGCGTGAGGTAGGCCCAGACGACCGCCGTCGCGATCCCCAGCCCCAACGCGCCTGCGGGCCAGAGCAAGGGCTTGACCCCCAGCGGGTAGAAATGGTCGGCACCCACCATGCCGGCCGCCAACAAGAGCAAGGCGAACAAGTGCCAGCAGACCAGACTCAAGAACCGTTGCAGGGCCAGACGACGGCCGGCGCGGTGGATCTGTTGCCGAAGAACGTCCATGGTAGCCTCAAGGGAGATTGCGGAGCGTGCGAACCCATGAACCATCATTCTACCGGCCCGGCGGGGGCCTTGACAATTCATTTCTGCAACAAAAGAACCGGATTTTTGGCCAAGGCCCGCTTTCGTGCCGCCGAAATGGCATTCTCCTTGTTCCCACGCTCCGCCGACCCCTGCCCCGAACACATCTTCGGCCGTTCTGCGGCCTCGCCACGCGCCGCCGCGCACGGGGACGCGGAGCCGTTCCCAACGAGTAACCTTATATTAGCGCGGGCGCGCGTCGAGCCCGCACCGACCGCAACCATGCCGGCGAGACAAACGCCAGGTTCGCCACCAGCATCATCAGCGAATACGTCACCAGTCCCGTGACGGGCGCCAGGAGCAACCAGGCGACGACCGATAGCGCCAAGAGGAGCGGCCGCGCAGTCCTGTTCCAGATGAGCACTGCGAAGCCGAGCTCGAAGGCCGCTTGGAAATGGGTCCAAGCCGCGACCAGCTTCGGAAAGGCGGCCAGCCCGGTCCAATCGACCAGCCGCATTTCGGGCCGCGCGATCAGCCACCACATGCCCAACCCGTTCCACCACACCTCGCCCGCCAATTTGCCGATCGCCATCATCGCGTAAGCCAGCGTCAAATGGACCTGGATCAGCCGGATCGAGACGGTCGCGGCGACGCTCGCCGGGCACGGGGACACCGCCGTCGTTTGCCGCGGCTGGACCGTGGGGCGCCGCGCGGCGAGCCATGCGTCGACCGAGAGCGACCGTCCCGCCGGGCCAAGACAAAGGTAAAACATGACGAAGGCCAGGATCGGCTCGACCTGAGCCGTGAGCATCGGACCGCGATGGACGTACGACAGGAACACGACGAGCGACAAGATCGAAGTCACTCGGGTGAAACAGCCCGCCGCGAACAGCGCCAAAACCACCAGTCCGGCGATGTGCGCGGCCCAAAGCCCGCTACGATCGTCCAGGTAATCGAGGTACGAAAAACGGTATTGCCGCGGCAGCGTTTCGCGAAGGGTCGCAGGCAGGAAGGAGCGAAGGTTGTCGTCCCGCACTTGCCTCTCGAGCGACTTGAGCGATTCCACCGGGAGTAGACCGTTGTCCCCGAAAAACGTCTCCAGGTCCGGGGTGTAAGTCGCGACCAGATAAAAGGCCATCAGCCCGGCGCCAATCCGCACGGGGGCCAGTGCGAACGCGTCGGAGGGGGTGAACCAAAAGCGGTTCCAGCCCCGGCCGAAGACCTGGCACAGCGTATTGAGATAGGCGAGGATGGCCCTCATCATGGCGCCTCCTTGACGTTAGCGCCGGCGGCGGCAGGCGCGTTTTCGCCCTTGGCCGCGATCTTGTGGACCTGAATTTGCCCGCGGAACGCGTTCACGTTGGCGCTGTACACGTCCTGATATAGCCGCTCGGCGTAGGGATCGCGCAGGGTGCGATCCGACGACCTCGCCTCATTGATGTCGAGCATCAGGTGCCGCCGGCAACGGAGCTTGCCGAGCGTGCCGTTGACTTTTCGTCGGGCGGCGTCGCCCGCGAAATGGACGGCGACGTCTTGTGGAACAAGGCTTGCCAGCGTTTCGACGTCCGCCAGGCCGGCCAGGTGATCGGCCAGCCGCGCGTAACGGCGATAACGCTGGTGCGGCCAAACGTCGTCGGAGGGAAACGTGTCTTGTTTCGTCGAGCCGTCGGCCGCCTGAATCTCGATTTCAACCAGATCGTCGGTGTCGTCGCTGTTGCCCTGGGTCAGACGGTGAAGCGGGAAGTACGAAGCGTCCATCCAGAGGAGTTCGAGATAGGGCGCCACGGTCGGCACTCGTCGGATGGCCGCCGTCAGCGGCGACGGACTCCAGCTCGACGCCACGCCGATCGCGACGGCGAAAAAGTGCAAAAAAAGCAGGAAACTGACCGCCGTACGCACCCCTTGCGAAGGCATGCCGACGTCGTCCTGATTGGGTGAGACGGAAATCGCTGGACCGGCTTCGGGCATGGAAGGAGACATTTTGTCGCGAGAAAGTGGTGGCTGGTGGCGGCGCGTAAGCGATGCCCCGGTTGAATAGCCACCGGGGCATCGCTCACGCTCTGCCCCAGCCAGCGTGAATGTCTCATTCTTGGCCGACCGGGGCATCGCTTACGCTCTGCCCCAGCCACCGTGAATGTCTCATTCTTGGCCGCGTGCAGTATAGCTTAACGCGCAATTTGAATCGCGGCGGGAAAATTCGTCAATCCGCTTCATGGCTACGAAGCGGGTCAAAAAAAACCGGATCTCCCTCGAAAGGGAGATCCGGCGTGACGCCTACGTCGACCCGATGCGTCCTACAGGGCGTAGGCGACCTGGTCTCGAGTGGCCTGGGCGGCAAAGCCCAGCCGATCCAGCTTAACGACGGAAGCTGACCTTGCGGGCACTGAAACCAGCACGATCAAGGCTGGTGGTCGCGGGGGCCGGGGCCGGAGCCGGGGCGGCGTCGGGGGCCGGAGCGCCCATACCGTCGCAGCCGGGGGCGGCGCCACCGTTGCAACCGCCGCCACCACCGCATGCCGGCGGGCAAACATTGCCGCAGCAAGCGTTCTGGTTACCGCAGCAGGCGTTCTGGTTACCGCAGCAACGGTTGCGGCGATGATGATGGTGACGCCGGCCACTGCAGCCTCCGCCACAATAACCGCCACCACCGCAGCCGCCACCACCGCAGTTACCACCACCATAGCCGCCACCGCTGCAGCCGCAGCTGTGGCCGGCCAACACCTTGGTATCGCTCCCCATGAGAGCGATACCGACCACCGCGAAAAAGATCGCGATGCCAAACAACAATGCACGATTCATCTAGATTCCTCCAACTAAAACAAAACAGGTACCGTACCTACGAGACTCCGAAAAAACGCGTTGGCCGTCCGAACCCCACACAAACACCCCCCTTGTGACGGCCACTCAAGGGTTGTCAAGTAGCTTTTAACGATTGCGTATTCTGCACACGATGACACAGGCTAGGTTGCCAAGATTATCACGGATGATCGCGTTGTCAAGCGTCTAAATGATAAAGTGTAAGCCTTGGGTTGTTCTGGTGCTTTAGGTGTACTAGAACGATTGTGTATCAACTGTAGGCCAAAATCAACCCTTAATCGGCCAAAAAGACGCGGAAAAAACCCCTCGCAACACGGCGAGAGTGCAAAAACGGGGCCGATACCGCAGAGAACGCCCACCGTGGCGTTTATACTCGTTCCCACGCTACGCGTGGGAACGGCTCGGCGGATGCCGCGCGTCCCAATTCGGTGGCCGGGTCGGAGCGTTAGCGACGCCCCGGTGTGAGAACGGCTCGGCGGACGCTGGCGTGCCAACTAATGCGCCGCGGCACTCAGTCGTCGCGGGGCCGCGGAGCGGCCGAAGATGGGTTCGGGATACCCGCGCAGTGGGTCGGCGGAGCGTGGGGAACAAGGAGACGGTTTGCTATCGCCGATTGGCTTTCGCCTTCGGTTGGGTTTCGCGAACTTCGCGATCGGGCTTTGCCTTCGGCCGCTCGTCCGCCATGTCATTTTGGGCTTCGTCGTCCGCATCGTCCGCCGCGGTTGATTCCGTGGATCGCTCGCCCGCGAATTCGTCGGCATCCTGGCGCGCCCGCCGCTCCATCTCCTTTTCGGCCAAGTCCTGTTTGCGCTGCATGTCTTCAGGATCCTCGAAGTTGAGCAACAACGGCGGTTGGTCCTCGAAAATCTTGGTCGCCATGCCGGCGATCCGCCAGCCCTCGGGTTCGTGCCTCAAGGCCCAAATGATCTCGTCGGCGTGGGGCTCGCCGTCGTCGTCGATGTCGGTCCAAGTGCAGGCCACATGAGCCGTTTCCTCATCCGCGCCCGTCTGCTCGGGAGGCACCAATTCGACTTCGCCGACTTCGAAGCTGGCGGTTTCGCTGCCCGGCGGCGCGACCACCATATCGAGCTCGGCCGTTTTTTCGCGCGCGAGTTGCGTCAGCATTGCGTTGGCTTTGGCGTCGTCGCCGGTGCGAACGGCCTCCAAGAAGGCGAACACGGCCTCGGCCGGTCCTTCCGCCTCGCCGTCGCTTGCCCTCGATGCCTCCTTGTTTCCCGCCGGGCCGCCCTCGGCCGTCGCGTTCGAATCGGCCTCGGTTGACTTCGCGCAGCCGCAGCCTGCCGGCGCGACGAGCAACACCAACAGGCAAATCATCACTCCGACGCGTTCCATCGCGTGCGCCTCCTGTGGCTTGGGTTCCATCCCTCGACGGGCCGGAGTCTCGCCGAAACCCCGTTCCAGGTCAAGATGGATCGGGATCGGGTGCTAGCACGGAGAACCCTGAACCCTAACCGCCAACCACGAACCGCTGCCTGACGCTACAATCGGTATGGAGCCGTCCCTCCTTCATCCTTCATCCCTCGATCCACCCACCATGCTGACTCCCGCCGAAGAATTGGGCCTCAGCGGCCTGAACCTCGAAAGCCGCATTCGCAAGGTTTTTTACAGCCTGCCGCGCGAGGCCATCGTTCGGCTCGCCGGCCGCATGACCGACGAGGCCTTTCGGCGGAGCCTGATCTACACGCGGCACGGCGACGTCGAGGCCATCCGCGTGATGCTGCGCCCGATCGGCGTCATGCCCGACCAAAGGGCGTACACCCACGTCGTGTCGCTGACCCTCCTCAACGCCCTGAAGCGAATGCCCGACCTGTATCTGCGCGATTTCGCGGTCCGCGAGGTGACGCCCCTGTCGGAGGCCGAGGAAAAGTGGCTGTGCGACAGTTGGGGACCGAGCCAGCGCGAAAACAACCCGGTCTTCGGACGGCTCGACGCGATGGTCGAGTTCACCAGCCCCACCTGGAAGGAGTCGTTGAAATTCTTCGAGCCGAATCTTTGCGGCGTGGGAGGCATCCACCTGGGGCCCACCTGCGAGGAAATGCTGGCCGAGGTCGTGCTCCCCGAACTCTTGCTCCACGACCCCCAGTTACGCATGGAGACCGGCCAGGATCTGCGAGAGTTGTTCATCCAGGAGGTGATCGACCATCTCGAGTCGACCGGCCGGCCGGGACGCAACGTCTGTTTCATCGAGCCGAAGTACTCCGGCGACGGCCCCTGCGAGCAGGCGCCGCTGGCCGAGTATTTCCACGCGCGGCACGGCATGACGATCGTCCACGCCGATCCGGCCGAGCTGGCGCTGCGCGACGGCGAAATCTGGTACGAGAGTACGCGAGTGGACATCGCCTACCGCGATTATGAAATCCGCGATTTGCTCGCGCTGGAATCGACGGGCGTGGACGTGGCTCCCGTGAGGGCTCTCTTCAAGCAAAACCGCATGATCTCGTCGGTCGGCGGCGATTTCGACCACAAGAGCTGCTGGGAGATTCTGACCGAACCGCGCTTCGCGCTGAAATACTTCAATTCCGACGAGCGGCAGGTCTTCCGCCGCCATGTCCTCTGGACGCGGCTGTTGTCCGATCGGCGGACGACGTTGCCGCACGGTGAAACAGGCGATCTCGTGGAGTATGTCCGCCGCGAGCAGGAGCGGCTGGTGCTCAAGCCCAATCGTTCCTACGGCGGCGATCGGGTGCATATCGGCCACGCCTTGGAGCGGGGCCAATGGGAGGCGGTCATCGAGCAGGCATTGGCCGGGCCCGAGGGTTGGGTCGCGCAGCGGCTGGCGAGCATGACGGTCAACGAGTTCCCGCTGGTGAGCGACGACGGAACCGTCCACATCGAGCCGTTTTACACGGTGATGGGGTTCGCGCCGACGAAGTACGGCCTGGGAATCGTCGGGCGGGCGTCGCAAAAACAGGTGGTCAACGTCGCCCAGCGCGGCGGCATGTGCGGCGTGCTGATCGGACGCGCGCCCGGCCGGCTCGTCGGGCCGGGCGAGCCAGCCAGGTCGCATACGGTTCTGTAGGGAACGCCCTCCGTGGCGTTCCGTTTGGAGGATTAAACCATGATGAGCACTGCTCAAGTTATCGTTCAGGGCGTTTTGAAGTCGGACGGAACATTGGATCTGGATCAAAAACCATCGCTGCCGCCGGGAAGAGTTGAAGTGACCGTTACGTCACTCGATTCAAACGCGAAAACAAATCAAGAAAAAATGGCTGTACTGCAAGAGATTTGGGACGAACAGAATCGGCTTGGCATGGTCCCACGCAGTGCTCACGAAATCGACGCCGAGATCCGCGAAATGCGAGACGAGTGGGAAGAACGACAATTGAGGTTGGACCAACTCCTCGACGAGGACGTCGCCAGCGACCGCCCCTGCATCGCCCGTGGCACGTCGTAACCGCCCAACTCCAACAGCGTGGGCGCCATGTCGAGCAGGTGGACTCCTTCCCTTTCGCCACGCGCGCTAAAATTCGGGGCCGAGAGTACGAACGCGCCATATTGGGCGTGGTTGCAGTCGTCCGGCCCCGTGTCGTTCTCTCGCACATGGAGCGTGCGATAGCCGACGCCGCCGATGGACCGCCAAGCCAATCCGCCGAAATGGACAATCAAATCGGGCGCCACGCCGCGCACCTGGCGGTAGATTTCCTCGGGCTTGAACACGATCGTCCCCAGGGGGTTTCCCTCCGGGTCGACGGTGGCCTCCAACAGGGCCTTGAGTTCGTCGCGGAAGGCCTCGTAATCGCGCGCCGCGACGGTGCCTTGCGGCTCTCGCCCCCGGACATTGATGAACACGCGAGCGTAATAGCCTCCCTCGCTCCAGACCTTGGTCCGCGACCAATCGATGGCCAGGCGGCTGAACGGCGTCACCTCGCTCGGCTCGTGGTCGAGAGCGAGCAGCCGCCGGCGCAGCAGCCACTCGTTCACGCAAAACCCGCCGTCGAGCCGCCGCGCGCCGTGATCGGAGCAGACGAGCACGATCGTCTCGTCGTCGAGCAAATCGAGCAATTGGCCCAACTCGTCGTCGAGGCGGCGGTAGTAGTCGCGCACCAGATGCAGGTACGGATTGCCCGGCTCGTGCAGCACATGCTGGGGATCGTGGCATTTCCAAAAGCCATGCTGGATGCGGTCCAGCCCGATCTCGACGAACTGGAAATAGTCCCAGTCGGTGTTTCTCAACAGGTGCCGTGCGACCGTCCACTGGCGTCGGCTGAGCGCATCAATGTCGCGCCGCAGGCGTTCCTTGTCGTGCGTGCGAAAGCCCGCCACGTCGACCGGGTAAACGCCCACCAGCCGTTCGATCTCGCCTTGCGCCTCCGCCGGCGAAGCGTAGCGGTTGCGGGTCGTGTCGGGCGTGAGGAAGCAACCGACGGAAACCCCATTGACCGGCCGGGGCGGATAGTTGGGGGGCACGCCGACGATGTTCGTTCGTCCGCCCTGCTGGGCTATCTGGTCCCAAACGCTCGGCTGCCGAATCGAGGCGCTGGTGGCAACGGCCAGGCCGCCATAGCTATGGTCCACACGATTGCGAAAACCGTAGACCCCCAGCGAGCCGGGGTCTTGGCTGGTGGCCATGCACATCCAGGCCGGCACGGTGATCGGCGGCACGACGCTTTCCAAACGTCCGAAACAGCCGCCGGCCATCAGGCGGCGAATGTGGACCAGCCGCTCGTCGCCGAGCAGGAGTTCGGGGGTGGCGCAGTCGAGACCGACAACGACGATTTTTGCGTTAGTCATGGGTCAGTCATGGGTCAGTCATGGGTCATGGGTCGTTGGGCATTGGTCGAGGGGCATCGTAGCCCGACCGGCGAAACCTCGCCAGACCGAACCCCTTGGCAAATGGGGCATTTGGACCTATATGGTGGTGGGGCGATTGGAGACAGGCGAGCGGGGGGCGTTAGCCCCCTGTTACCTCGTTCCCACGCTCCGCGTGGGAACGTGCTTCGGCCGCTCTGCGGCCCCGGCCCTTTATACTTCACGCGGCCGAGAATGCGACATTTTGTCACGCGAAGTGTGGTGGCTGGTGGCAGAGCGTAAGCGATGCCCCGGCTCAATAGATAGCGACCGGGGCATCGCTTAGGCTCTGCCCCAGCCACCGTGAATGTCTCATTCTTGGCCGCGTGAAGTATAATAATATGGCCTTGCGAGCCAAACTGGGACGCGGAGCGTCCCATGACCCATGACCCATGAGCAAAACGCGAACCTTCCTCGTCACCGGCGGCTGTGGTTTCATCGGTTCGCACATCGCCGAGGCGCTGGTCCGCCGCGGCGATCGAGTGCGGGTGCTGGATAACCTGAGTACGGGCAAGGCGGCCAACCTCGATCCGTGCGGCGGCAAGGTCGAATGGCTGCGGGGCGACCTGACCGACCCGGCCGCCGTGATCGAGGCGGTGCGTGGCGTCGATTGCGTGTTCCACGAGGCGGCGCTGGCTTCGGTGCCACGCAGCGTCGAGGCCCCGCTCGAAACCCATGCGGCGTGCGTCACCGGCACGCTCACGCTGCTCGACGCCGCGCGCCGCGCGGGCGTGCGCCGGCTGGTTTACGCCGCCTCGAGCAGCGCCTACGGCGACCGGCCGACCTCGCCCAAACACGAGACCGATCTGCCGCTGCCGATTTCGCCTTACGGAGCGGCCAAACTGGCCGCCGAGCTGTATTGCCAGGCCTTCACGGCCAGCTACGGTTTCGAGACCGTGGCCCTGCGTTATTTCAATGTTTTCGGGCCGCGGCAAGACCCCGACAGCCCCTACTCCGCGGTGATTCCGCTGTTTCTCACCGCGCTCTTGGCCGGCCGGCGGCCCACCATTTACGGCGACGGCCGACAGTCGCGCGACTTTACCTATGTGGCCAACGTCGTGCATGGCAACTTGCTGGCGGCCGACGCGCCGGGCGTGGCGGGGCGGGTGTTCAACGTCGCCAACGGCCGCGCCACCAGCCTGTTGGAGCTTCTCTCGCAACTCAACGGCCTTCTGGGAACGCACGTCGAGCCGTTCCACGCCCCGCCGCGCGCGGGCGACATCCGTGAAAGTCTGGCCGACATCACGGCCGCGCGGCAAGCGCTGGGTTACGAGCCGTTGGTCGGCTTTGACGAAGGCTTGCGACAGTCGATCGGTTACTACCGCGAGCTGGTCGCAAGGTAGGCGCGCCGCGAACCCGCGGCTTGATGCCGCGCTACGACGTCAACGGCTGATGCGGTCCTTACCGATCAACGATCGCAAAGCGGCGGGAACGAGCACGCCGCCGTCCGTTTGCTGGTAGTTTTCGAGAATCGCGATCAATGCCCGGCTGATGGCGATCGCCGTACCGTTGAGCGTATGCACGAACGACGTCCCCTTTTCACCCTTTCGGCGGAAGCGGATGCCCAGCCGCCGCGCCTGGTAGTCGGTGCAATTCGAGGTGCTGGTGACCTCGCCGTATTCGCCCTGGTCGCCTCGGCCAGGCATCCAGGCCTCCAGGTCGAACTTGCGGTAGGCCGGCCCGCCCAGGTCGCCGGTGGCCGTGTCGACGACGCGATAAGCGATTCCCAGCCCGTCGAACAGCCGGCACTCCAACTCGCAGAAATAATCGAGCATCGTCCCGCTGGCTTCGGGCAACGTGAAGGCGAACATCTCGACCTTGGTGAACTGGTGAACGCGGTACAGCCCGCGCGACGCGCGGCCGTGGGCGCCCGCCTCGGTTCGGTAGCAATGGCTGATGCCGCACACCTTGATCGGGAGCTGTTCGGCTTCGAGAACCGTGTCCGCCAACAGCCCCCCCAGAGTGATCTCGGCGGTCGCGACCAGGCTCAGGTCGCTGTCGGCGATGCTGTAGATTTGCGTTTCGGGACCGCGCGGAATGTAGCCGGTGCCTTGCAGGATTTCGTTGCGCGCCAGGTCGGGCGTGATCGTCGGGGTGAAGCCCTCGGCCATGAGCAAGTCGAGAGCGTAACGCTGCAGGGCAAGCTCCAGGAGCACCGCCTCGTTCTTGAGGAAGTAGAAGCCGTGGCCGGCCACTTTGGCCCCGCCGTCGAAGTCGAACAGTCCCAGGCGTTCGCCCAACGCGACATGGTCGAGCGGTTTGAAGTCGAACGTCGGCGGCGCGGTCTTCCCCTTGCGGACCTCGAGGTTGGCCTGGTCGTCGGCGCCCAACGGGGCGTCGGGGTGCGAGAGATTGGGGATCGTCCGCGCGATGGCGTCCATCTCCGCCAGCACGACGTCGAGTTGGCTCTGGGCGGCCGCGGTCCGCTCGCGCAGTTGGCGTCCCTCATTCTTGCGCATCTCGCGCTGGGCGGCGTCGTTGGCCTTGCCGATACTCTTGGCGACCTCGTTGGCCCGCTGGTTCAGGGCATCGACCTCGGCCTGCTTTTCGCGACGCGCCGCGTCGAGCGCGACGAAGCGGTCGACGTCGGCCTTCGAGCCGCGGCACCGGCAGTTCTCCTTGACGTGGGAAGAGTTTTCGACGATGAATTTGCGGTCGAGCATTTTAGAACTATTTCAGTTTCCTTCCGAATCGGCGGTGGCTGGGGCAGAGCCCCGGCGATGCCCCGGTCGCTATCGAACCAGCCACCTGCCGACTCCTCACGAACACCTTCGCCGGGGGCGGATCGTGTTCAGACCTTGATCTTCGCCAGCTCCCGCCAAAGGAAAGCGCTGGACTTGGTACCGCGATGGTAGTCGGCCAGGCGGAATTTTTCGTTGGGGCCGTGGGTGTTGTCGTCGTCGAGCCCCCAGCCCAAGAGCAGCGTATCGACTCCAAGCCGTTGGCGGAAGGTCGAAACGACAGGAATCGAGCCCCCCTCGCGAATGAAAACCGGCCTGGCGCCGAAACCCTGTTCGATGGCCCGCGCCGCGGCGGCCATATAGGGGCTGTCGAGCGGTACGACCACGCCCGGCGCCCCGTGAAACGCGATCAACTCCATCTGAATGCCCGGCGGCAAAAGCCGCCGCAGCATCTCCTCCAGTGAGCGATGCACCGCCGCCGGATCCTGACGCGGCACGAGGCGGAAGCTGAACTTGGCGCCGGCGCGCGCGGGCAACACGGTCTTCGAGCCTTCGCCCTGATAGCCGCTGAAGAGACCGTTGATGTCGTAGGTGGGCCGTGCCCAGCGGCGTTCGAGCGTCGTGTACCCCACTTCGCCCGTCACGGCCCGCACGCCGATCTGCTCCTTGAACTCTTGCTCGTCGAAACCCAAGGCCGCGAACTGGGCTCGCTCGGCGGGGTCCAACTCATCGACCTCGTCGTAGAAGCCTGGCACCTGCACCTGGCCGCTCTCGTTGACCAAAGCCGCCAGCATGCGTGTCAGCGCATTGGCCGGGTTGGTTACGGACCCTCCGAACGTGCCCGAATGGAGATCTTGCTTGGGACCGGTCAGCCGCAGCTCGAAATAGGCGATGCCCTTCAGCCCGTAGGTGATCGCGGGCCGGCCGGGTCCGAACTGGCTGGTGTCGCTGATCACGACCACGTCGCAAGCCAGCTTTGGCCCCTGGGCGGCGATGAACGCCTCGAGGTGGGCGCTGCCAACCTCCTCCTCTCCCTCGATGAGAAATTTGAGGTTCACCGGTAGCCGACCTTCGGAGCGAATCCAGGCCTCGGCGCTTTTCACATGGGTCAGCATCTGGCCCTTGTCGTCGGTGGCGCCTCGGGCGTAGAGATTGCCGTCGCGGCGGGTCGGTTCGAACGGGGGCGAAAGCCATTCGTTGAGCGGGTCGGGCGGCTGCACATCGTAATGTCCGTAGACCAGCACCGTGGGCGTCCCCGGCGCGTCGAGCGACTCGGCATAGACGATCGGGTGGCCGGCGGTTTCGCACAACTCGGTGGTCAGCCCCAGCGATCGGAACTGGCCGGCGACCCACTCGGCGGCCCGCCGCACATCGGGACGACAGCGGCTGTCGGCGCTGACGCTGGGGATGCGTAGCAGTTCGCAGAGGTCGTCCTCGAAGGCCGCGGCATGACGTTCAAGGTAGGTTTCAAAGTCGGGCATGAGCTGTGCTCCGTGATCAATAAAGGGTGGACTACCGCTATACTATACTGCACGCGGCCAAGAATGAGACGTTCACGGTGGCTGGGGCAGAGCCTAAGCGATGCCCCGGTCGCTATGTAGCCGGGGCATCGCTTACGCTCTGCCACCAGCCACCACCTTCTCGTGACAAAACGTCTCATTCTCGGCCGCGCACAGTATATAATGTTCGTTCGCCCGGGGGACTATGAGGGGTAGGGTGGGCACCGCCCACCCATGAGCACCTTCGTCGCCAACCAGGGTCTCGCCAGGCCAGCCGTGATCTGCGACGATCCGCGGCCGGGGCAGGTGTGGCGGCAAGAGAGCATCATCGGGAGCGTGTTCGAGGGATCCGTCACGCTGGAGGGCATCGGAAGGCATGAGGCGTTGGGCGTTAGGTTTTTCTCGTTCCCACGCTCCGCGTCCTTGTTTTTTTTCCGACCGCAACGCGGCCGCGGAGCGGCCAAAGAAACATTCCCACGCAGAGCGTGGGAACGAGGGTGAAAGCAGCCCCATGGCCAAGGACGTTCTCATCATCGGCGGCGGCGTGATCGGGGCCATGTGCGCCTATTACTTGTCGAACGCGGGCTGGCGCGTCACGCTGATCGACCAGGGTGAATTCGGCAAAGGGTGCTCGCACGCCAATTGCGGCCTGGTCTGTCCCAGCCATATTTTGCCGCTGGCCGGCCCCGGCGCGGTCGGGCGGTCGCTGAAGGCCCTCTTCCGGCGCAACGGCCCACTGTCGATCCGTCCGCGCTTCGACCTGGGCCTCTGGAGTTGGCTGTGGCGCTTCGCGCGCCGTTGCAATTCCGACGACATGCTCGCGTCGGGCCGTGCGATCGACGTCCTCCTGAGCTCATCGCGCTCGTTGTATGACGAGTTGTTCCACGCCGAGTCGCTCGACGCCGAGTGGGAGACGCGGGGAGTGCTGTTCGTCTTCCTGACGCGCGCGGCCATGGAGGAGTACGCCCACACCGACCTGCTGTTGCGCGGCGCGTTCGGCCGAGGCGGGGTGCGCTACGACGGCGCCGCGCTGACGGGGCTGGAACCCGCCCTGAAGCCGGGCCTGGCCGGCGGCTGGCACTACGAGGGCGACGCCCATCTGCGTCCCGACAAATTGATGACTTCCTGGCGAAGCGTGCTCACTCGCCGCGGCGTGACGGTGCATGAGCAGTGCCAGTTCCGCGGCTTTCTGCGGCGCTCCGGGCGGGCCGAGGCGGCCGACACGTCGCAAGGATCGCTGGTGGCCGATGCGTTCGTCGTCGCGACCGGCGCCTGGACACCGCGGCTGAAGCTCGATCTGGGCTGCCGCATTCCGATCCAGCCCGGCAAGGGCTATTCCATGACCATGCCGCGTCCGGCCCGTTGTCCGGCGATCCCGCTGATTTTCGAGGAGCACCGTGTCGTCGCGACGCCGTTCGAATCCGGTTATCGGCTCGGTTCGATCATGGAATTCGCCGGCTACGACGAGACGCTCGACCCTCGCCGCTTCGCATGGTTGAGCGGCGCCGCCGGACACTACCTGCATGAGCCGTCTGCCGATCCCGTCATCGAACGATGGTACGGCTGGCGACCGATGACGTTCGACGGCAATCCGATCATCGACCGCAGCCCGGCCTTGGCGAACGTGGTGATTGCGGCGGGGCACAACATGCTCGGCTTGTCGATGGCGCCCGCCACGGGCAAGTTGGTTGCCGAACTGCTCGGCGACGCGCGCCCGTCCATCGACCCCGCACCGTACGCGGCCACGCGGTTTTGAGCGAATCGGTCGCAGTCTGCCGTCACACTAACCGTGTTGGACTATGATTAATTGCGCTACGTTCGGGCAATGCTGGGGGAGTCACTCGAACCGGCGGCGCATTTCCTCACTTGAAAGTCCGCCCTCGGCGCGGACGCGCGCTCGCGAGCGCTCGATCAAGTCAAGAAACTCCGGATTGGTGCCAAGAGCAATCGTTTCCAGATCCGCGTCGACAACTGCCACGAGGACGGCCACGGGTTGTCCCTGATTCGTGACGACGACCGGACCGCTGGCGATGTTCGCGGCGTATTCGGCCAAGGTCGCCGTTGCATCGGCCTTTTCAACCACTTTCATAACTCGACCTCCATACCAGGGCCAGCGCTCACTAAGTCGTTATTCCAGTGAGGGTTTCGACGAGGAATTCGTCGTTCCATCCGCAGGAACGGCGTTTCATGACCAAGCTGTCTTTGCCTGGATGTTGTTTCAATAGGGATAACGTGAACCGATTC
>DATKSN010000091.1:0-49793 GCA_035531595.1 Pirellulales bacterium
TACTGCACGCGGCCAAGAATGAGACATTTTGTCACGAGAAGGTGGTGGCTGGTGGCAGAGCGTAAGCGATGCCCCGGCTACATAGCGACCGGGGCATCGCTTAGGCTCTGCCCCAGCCACCGTGAACGTCTCATTCTGGGCCGCGCACAGTATAGGATCCTACCGACCCCCCCGCCTTGACGGCGCGCGGCCCGGCAACCTACGATACTGGATTCGCACATGGTTTACGGGCTGACATGGAAAAAACAAAAGTCGGCGTCGTGGGACTGGGGACGGTTGGCTCGGGCGTCGCACGCCTGTTGCTCGACTACGGCGACCGAACCGCGCGCCACGCGGGACGCACGCTGTGGCTCGAACAAGTCGTCGTCCGCGACGTGCGAAAACCACGCGATTGCGAGCTGCCCAAGGGAGTAGTTTCGGGCGACCTGGCCAAAATCACCGGCAACAAGGAAATCGTCGCCGTGGCCCACCTGGTGGGTGGATTGGAGCCTGCCCGCTCGATCATGGTGGCTTTGCTCGAAAGCGGCAAGGACGTGGTCACCGCCAATAAGGCCCTCTTGGCCGAACATGGGCCGGAATTGTTCGACCTGGCCCGCGAACTGGGCCGCTCGATCGCCTTCGAAGCCTCGGTGGCGGGCGGAATTCCGATCATCGCCAACATCAGCCAATGTCTTTCCGCCAACCAGATCGAATCGCTGGCCGCGATCCTCAACGGCACCAGCAACTACATCCTCACGCAAATGGAGGAGCAAGGCGCCGACTACGCCACCGCCCTGGCCGAGGCGCAGCGGCTGGGCTACGCCGAGGCCGACCCCACGATGGACGTCGACGGCACCGACACGGCGCAGAAACTGGCGATCCTGGCCCATCTGGCCTTCGGCGCCCGAGTCCATTGGCGCGACATCCCCCACCGCGGCATCGATACCCTGCAAGTGGCCGACCTGAAGTACGCCAGGGAGTTGGGATACCGGATCAAGCTTCTGGCGGTGGCCGAATTGGAGCCGGAAGGGCTCGAACTGCACGTATCGCCCACGCTGGTTCGGATCGGCACGCCGCTGGCGGAAGTCCGCGGGGCGTTCAACGCCATTCGGGTCGTGGGCGATGCCGTCGGGCCGGTGTTCTTCCACGGCCAAGGGGCCGGGCAGATGCCGACCGCCTCGGCCGTCGTGGCCGACCTGATCGACACGGTCGTCGGCCGCACGGCGATTACCTTCCGCACCTTGGAGCTTTGGTCGCAGCGTGAGGCCCCGGTCCACACCCGCGAGCACGCCAACGTGGCCGGCCGGTTCTACCTGCGGTTCAGCGTCGAAGACCGGCCGGGTGTCATGGCCGAGATCACCGGCGTGCTCGGGAGGCTGGGAATCTCCATCGCGTCGGTGATCCAGCACGAACCCGTCGCGGCGGGCGAGACCGTCGTACCGCTGGTGATCATCACCCACCGGACGACCGAAGGCGCCACGCAAGCAGCCGTCGATCAGATCGACCTCCTGGGTTGCGCGCGCACCGGCGCGGTGAGGATGAGAATCAGGGACTGAAAAAGGAGAAAGGAGAAAGGAGACGCGGAGTAACAACTAACAACGAACAACGAACAACTAACAACGAACTTTGAAATACGCCATCATCATCCCCGACGGTTGTGCCGACGAGCCGCAGGCGGCGCTGGCGGGCCGCACGCCCTTGCAGGCGGCCCATGTGCCGAACATGGACGCCGTGGCGACCGCGGGCGTGGTCGGCCGAGCGAACCATGTGCCCGCCTCGCTGCCACCCGGCTCCGACGTCGCCAACCTGAGCCTCTTGGGCTATGACCCGTTGGCCCATTTCACCGGCCGCGCGCCGCTGGAAGCCGCCGCCCAAGGCATCGAACTCGGCCCGGGCGACTGGGCCATTCGCTGCAACCTGGTGACGATCGAAGATCAGACGATGCGCGATTTCACGGCCGGGCACATCTCGACCGAGGAAGCCCGGCAACTCCTGGCCACATGCCAGGAAAGGCTTGGCGGCGCGCGCATCGAGTTTGTGACGGGCGTGAGCTACCGCAACCTGCTGATCTACCGCCCCGGCGACGAGCCGGCCCCTTTCACGTCCGACACGCGGGCCACCCCGCCGCACGACCTGACCGACAAATCGGTGCTCGACGACTACCCGCGAGGGCCTGGCGGCGAAGTCTTGAACTGGCTGATGAGCGAAAGCGTGCCGCTCTTTGCCGACCACCCGGTGAACGTCGCCCGGCGGAAGGCGACGAAACCGCCCGCCACGAACATCTGGCTGTGGGGCCAAGGCCAAACGCCGGCCCTGCGGCCGTTCGACACGATCCATGGCAAGCGCGGCGCGATGATCACCGCGGTCGATCTGCTGCGCGGCCTGGCGGCACTGATCGGCTGGCGGCGAATCGAAGTGCCCGGCGCCACCGGTTATCTCGACACCGACTACGCCGCCAAGGGGCGCTACGCCATTGACGCGCTGGACGATACCGACGTGGTTTGCGTTCACGTCGAGGCGACGGACGAAGCCTCGCACGAAGGCGACGCCGCGGCGAAGATGCGCGCTTTGGAAGAAATCGACCGTCACATCGTGGGGCCGCTGTACGCGGCCTTGAAAGCGAGGGGCGATTACCGCATGCTGATCACGCCCGATCACCCCACGCCGCTGCGGACCAAGACCCATAGCCACGGTTTCGTGCCGTTCGCCGTCGCCGGCAAAGGCGTGTCGCCCGACGGCGCCGAAACCTACGACGAGCCGAGCGCGGCCGCGTCGGATTTGTCGTTCGACGAGGGCTGGAAGTTGATGGGGTACTTTCTGGGCTAACCCGGATTATTCATGGTCAGGGGGGAACGAGCGCAGACTGCTATCACACTAACCCGCAGCGCAAGCAAGGTAAGTTCAACGCTGGACCTTGCTTGCGCCGCGGGTTCGTGTTGGACCATGAATCCGGGCTAAGAGCCTATCCGAAAACCGCCGCGCAGGCGGGACGCCTACACCGAAATCCGAAATCCACCATGCCCCTCATCGTCCAAAAATTCGGCGGCACGTCGGTTGCCGACAGCACGAAGATTCTGGCGGCCGCCCGCAAGGCGATCCGCGCCCAGCAAGAGGGCAACCAGGTGGTGATGGTGGTCAGCGCCATGGGCCACAACACCGACATGCTGGTCGAGCTGGCCCGCGAGCTCACCGATAATCCGCCGGCCCGCGAAATGGACATGTTGCTCTCGACGGGCGAGCAGGTGAGCGTGGCCCTGATGGCGATGGCCATCGAGTCGCTGGGTAACAAGGCGATCAGCCTGACCGGGGCGCAGATCGGCATCAAGACCGACAGTACGCACACGAAAGCACGCATCCATTCGATCTCGACCGACCGCATGCGGCAGGCGCTCGAAGAGGGGAAGATCGTGATCGCGGCCGGGTTCCAGGGGATCGACGACGACTATAACATCACGACGCTGGGCCGCGGCGGCAGCGACACCACGGCCGTGGCCCTGGCCGCGGTGCTCGCCGCCGACACCTGCGAGATCTACACCGACGTCGACGGCGTCTACACCACCGACCCACGGATGCTGCCCGAGGCGCGGATGGTCAATCGAGTGAGCTACGACGAGATGCTCGAACTGGCCAGCCTGGGGGCGGGCGTGATGCATAGCCGGTCGATCGAGTTCGCCAAGAAGTTCTCGGTGCCGATCCATGTGCGCAGCAGCTTCGCCGACGTTCCCGGCACCATGATCGTGGCCCAGCCCGAGGCGCCGGGGCAGGCGGTGAGCGGGGCCACGCTGGTCAAGAACGAAGCGCGCGTCACGATCCTGGGGGTGCCCGACCGGCCGGGCACCAGCTTGACGATCTTCTCCAGGATCGCGGCCAAGAACATTTCCGTCGACATGATCGTGCAGAACGTCGGCAGCGACGCCAGGGCCGACATCTCGTTCACCGTGCTGCGCGACGACCTGCCGCACACCCTCAAGGCCGCGGCCGAGGCCGCCGGCGAGCTGGGGGCCGAGGGGGTGACGCACGACGAGAACGTGTCAAAGGTGTCGGTGGTCGGCCTTGGCATGGCCGAGCAAACCGGCGTCGCCCAGAAGATGTTTCGCGCCTTGGCCGACGCCAACGTGAACATCCAGATGATCACCACCAGCGAGATCAAAATTTCGGTGCTCGTAGCCCGCGAACAGGGTCTGGTGGCGCTGCGAACCGTACACCGCGTGTTCGAGTTGGACAAGCAGCCGCCGGGCGCCGGCAAGAGGGGGCCGAACGGGGGGCATGCGCCCGGCGGCGACGCGACGGCGGTCGTGGCGCGCTTGCAGGGCATGGAAGACCTGACGATCAGCGACATCAAGCTCGACGAGACGCAAGCCCGCGTCACCATTTTGAACGTCCCCGATACGCCGGGCCTGGCGGCGACGATCTTCGAGCGCATCGCCGCCGGGGGCATCTTCGTCGACATGATCGTTCAAAGTTTCGGCCGCGAGGGACATGCCAACCTGAGTTTCACGGTGCCGCAGGCCGCCTTGGACAATGCGGTGCGGGTTTGCCACGAGCTGGCCGGCGCCCTCGACTGCGGCCCGGTAGCCAGCTCGCCGCGGGTCGCCAAGCTGTCGGTATCGGGGATTGGCATGCGGAGCCACACGGGCGTGGCGATCCGCATGTTTCGCTCGCTGGCCGAAGCGGGAATCAACGTCGAGATGATCAACACCAGCGAGGTGCGGGTCAACGTGGTGGTTGAAGGCGCCGTGGGTCGCGACGCGCTCAAGTGCTTGCAACGGGCCTTCGCCGACGCGCAGCGCTGAGAGAGGCATTGGGCAGGCCAGCGTGTTGACGGCTTCGCCTTGGGCAGGGTCCAACGATCTGTAGATTGGTATCGCGTGCTATGATTGAAGCGGCGAGAGGTGTCCCATGAGCCTGATGACGAAATTCACCGTCGAGCGCTTTCGGCAGTTTGACAAGCCTGTCGCGATTGCTCTCGACCCGATTACCGTATTGATCGGGGCCAATAACAGCGGCAAGAGCGCCGTGCTGCAGGGGCTGGCCTTATTTCAATACTGTCTTGAAAAGTGCTTGACTCGCAACGGTAAGAACGGTCCCAATGCCCCCTGGTCATTGAAGAAAACCGAGAATGTTCGCCCGGACGAGATGGGTCCGTTGCCCGTCGCGACGCCGACGGACCTCTGGCCTCAGGGGCGAGCCAAAGGGGCGATCCGCTTGAGCGCGGATTTCGCCGACGGCGGAACAGTTACGTTCCTTTACACTTACCAGGAGCCTGTGTCGGCCGGGGTGTTGGACAAGGCGCGCCAGGTCAACGACGTTCTCAAGGATGCGGGCTTGGCCGCGCTCGGGGGTGGGGGGACCGTCGAGTTCGTCTGCGTCGGCGATCGTGATTATCGCACCGAAGCCGAACTCAAGACCGAGGAGAAGAATCTGGCGGGCAAGGCGAGGGAGCAGGGCTTTGGCTTTCTTTTCCGGCTACTGCTCTGGCGTCGGGTCGACATCGAGAACTACCTGATCGAGGTCGATGCCCTTTGCGCCGCCGCCTCGGCGGAAGCCTCGCGCCGCGGCCATTCTTCGGCCTGGACCGCGCTGGAAGGGGAGTTTCGCACGTTCGTCGTCGGCCAGATCGCGGAGCAGCGGCAGCCGTACCCGACGACGTCGCCAATCTCGTCAAAGCGATCAAAGCCCTCGCCAAGTCGGCTGCCGGCGCTGCAGGCGGCCCATCCCCGCGCAAACGACGGAATACGAAATGACCGACCAACCCCGATTGATCGAATTCGCGTTTCCGCTCAAGCAGGCGTCGCTCGACCCAACGAAAGCCAGCCAGCGAATACCTATTTGTCCGCCTTCGCCGTGCTCACCGGCGTGGCCGGCTCTCTCGGCGTCGCGCCCGGGGCGGGCAGCAACAGGTTCAGCCCTTTGCCGTCCATGTTCGTCCAGAACGTGCCGTTGCCGGCGTGGAACAACCGCAGCACCAGCTTGTCGCTCAACTTCTGGGCCAGCGAATAGCGCAGGAAGGCGTCGCCGTTTTTGCGGAACACGTCCATCTTGAGCTGGTACAGGCCGCCGCGGGCGGTTTCGGTCAACTGGGTCACCTGGGCGCCGGCCGCTCCGAGCGTTTGGGTCTTTTCAGCTTCAATCGCGGCGATCTTGGCCTGGTACTCGGCCTTGAGCTTCTCGATCGCCACCTGAGTGCTGAGCGTGACGTTCTCCACGTTCTGTTCGATGGTCGCTACCAGGCGTTGGGTTTCCGCCTCGACCTCGGCCGTTCGCTGCGCGATCATCTCCTTTTCGCGTTCGACGTCGGCTTCGCTCTCAGCGGTGGCCTCCTTGGCCTTGTTGGTGATCTCGGTCTCGGCGGCGATCTGCTTGTCGCGGATCGGCTGCAAGTACTCCTCGGGAATCACGATGTTGCGGATGAACGCCGAGTGGACCGTGACGTTCTTCGTTTCGCAAACTTTGATCAGCTCGTTGGTGAAATCGTCCTGAAAGGCTTCGCGTTTGGTCCCCTCCAGGAAATCCTGCACGCCGTAGTCGATGCCTTTGTCGCGGCCGATGGCGTGCGCCTGGACGTCGATCACCTTGAGCTCGATCTCCTGGCGCGAGCCGTATTCGGCCACCAGCGAAGGCATGTCTTCGGGCAAAATCTCCCACTCGATCGTGCAGTCCATGCTGATCTCGAAACCGCCCTTGGAGGTGAACTTGATCGCCGTGCTCTTGGCCGGATCCTCGTCGTAGCGGAAGCTCGATTGAAAAATCCCGATCTCAACCGTCTGGACCTCGAACTCCTTGGTGTTCTTGTAGTACAGGCCGGGCTGCAAGACGTTGCGTAGAATGCCCTTCTCGTCGGGTTTGTCGGCGAAGCGGCCACTGCCGTCCTTGCCCAGTTGCCGGCGGACCACGCCCACGAAGCCCGGCTCGATCTTAATGGCATCGACTTGCGCCACGTCATAGCCGTGCATGTTGATGCGGTACGTCCCCGGCGGCAATACCTTCCGCTGGATGCCTTGCTCCCCCTCTTCGGCCAACAGCCGCCCCGGCGGCAACGGCTTGCCCCCCTTGGCCGTCACGATGCCCACCTTGCCAGGCGGAATGTCGGTGTTCTTCCCCAGCTCGGTCGTGTAGACCACCGGCAGCACGAAATGCCAGCCCTCCCCCAGCACCTCACGCTGAATGCCCTTTTCGCCGGCTTCCGCCAGCGCCTGCCCGGCAGGCAGCGGCTCGCCATCCTTGGCGATGATCACCAGGTGCTGCCCCGGCTTGACGTAGACGAAGAACATGTTCCACGTCACCAGCAGCGCGATCAGGCCGAACAGTGACAACAGGCCGCCGAAGATCGCGCGGCGCTTCCAATAGCTCGCACCGAAGCGGCGATTCGGACGGAAGAATTCAAACGATTCCGGCATGGGGATGGATCTCCTTATTTCGGGTCGCCCGCGGGGGCGGCGGGTGTGACTGTCGAGGGGGCGGCGCCATTCGCGGCGGTCGAGCCGGGTGTTTCGTCGGAAGCTGAGCCCTCGCGCCGCGACATGTAATCGGCGAACAGCCGCGAGAAGTCGCCCTCGTCGGAAGCGAAAATTTCCGTCAGCGCCGGGGCCAGCTTCTCCAAGATATGGTACTGGGCGAAGTGCTCGATGCTGCCGAATCCCTTCACGGCCGTCCGCAACCCGGCCACCTCGGCCTCGTTGGTGAGCGTGATCACCTTGGCCTCCGCCTCGCCTTTGGCCAGGGTGGCCGAGGCATGGTCGCGAGCGGCCTCCAACTCGACCTCGGCGTTCTTCAATTCCTGCGCCAGTCGCGACGTCTCGACCTCTTTGAGCTGCTCGGCCTTGGTGGTGGCCTGCACCAAGTGTGTTTCGGCGGCCACATTTTCCTTGGCCTGCTGCTTGAGGCCGATCTTGGCGGCCAACTCCTGCTGCGCCTTGTGCTGCCTGACCAGGGCCATGTTCTTGTCGAGTTCGACCCGGGCCAGCTCGCGCTGCGCGATCTGTTCGGAGAGCTCCTTGGGAGGCAACAAGTCGGCCAGCGTCACCGCGCGAATCTCCACGCCCAGTTCCTTGCAGCGGTCTTTGACCTTTTCCAAGAGCTCGCGTTGCATCCGCTCGCGGGCGTTGGCCGTCTTGGGGGCCGCCGGGGCGGTCTTGGGGTCCAGCGCGGCCGGGTGAACGCCCGGCTCCGCCGGCCCTTGTGCCGCCTGGGCGGCGGCGGGCGCCTCGGTGGCGTCCGCCTTCCCGGTCATCGACGTGGAGATGATGAAATCGCGCGCGTCGAAGTTACTGCCTGCGATTCGGGAATAGCCGCGGATGTGCGGCAGGATCACCTTTTGCAGAATTTCGTTCTTCTGCAACTCTTCGGGCGTAGCGTCCTTTTGGTGTAGAACCCCTTCGTCGGTCAAGCGGACCATGAGTTCCGGGGCCTTGTCGGGGTCGACGGCGTACTCCACGACCACCCGCGGCGTGAGAATGAACCCGTCGCGCGACGGAAAGGTGATGTCGGTGAGTTCCACGCGGTGGCTGCGGACGTCGACCGGTGAAATCGTTTCCACGTATTCGTTGATGTAATAGGTTCCCGGAGGCACCGTCTCCTGTTGGACGCCTCGAAAACCCGCCGGCACCACATAATGACCTCGCTGGGAACCGTCTTTGAGTTGGTTGGGGTCTTTGCCGACCTTGAGCGTGCGGACCCCTACCTCGTTGATCTCGATCTCGACGGCCGGCTTCACTTGCCAGGAATACGCGTACTTGTTGAGGCGGTAGGCGCGCGGGGTCAGCACCTCCTTGACGATCCCGCGTTCGCCCTCGTGCGGACGATCGGGGTCGTGCTGGGCGAGGATATCGCCGTCGTCGGTGATGCGCTCGGGCGGGATGTCCTTGCCGAACTTGCGGGTCAGCACCAGGCACTGGCCCGGCGCGACGCTGACGATCTCGTCGAATTCGTGTTCCCAGAACAACGGGTTCAGGAAATGACGGCCTTCGGGCCAGACGTCGAGCATGACCCCCTTGTACGATTCATCGGGGGCGATGATGTCGCCTTCGGCCAAGTCCTTGCCCCATTTGTGGGTGCGGATCAGGAACTTGCCGGGCGGCACTTCGATCCGTTCCACCTCCCAGTGCCAGATTTGCTGCGCGATCAAGAGGGCCACCAGAAAGGCGCCGGACAGCACCCAGAATCGCGGTTGTTTGTAGACGGCCACGGTCAGTCCTCCGAATGTTGGTTTAGCCGGTCAGCTTGTTTTGTTTGGCGGCCTGGCCGATTTTCGATCGCAGTTCGGCCAGTTGAGCGTCCAGCACGGCGGGATCGATTTGCACCGGCGCCCCTGCCTGGCCGGTCTCGGCCATGTCGACGTGGACCCGTTCCAGAGCCCTGGCGTTGAGCGCTTTTTCTTGCACCATGCCTTCGGCCCGCTGCCAATCGGCCACGGCGTTGAAGGGATCGAAATGGCTGGCGATGGCGTATTGCTGTTCGACCTCTTCGGCCTCGGCCAGTTGGCTGAGCAGGATGCTACGGCCCACCTCGTACTGACGCAATTGCAGTTCCAGCAGGAATCGCCGGCGGCGGCTCTCGGCAATCACATGCCGTTGTTGCGCCAATTGCTCGCGAAAGTTGTCGTTGGCCGACTTTTCGAGGTTCAGCTTGAAGAGCGCCTCGCGGGCTGCCATGTCGTCACCTTGGGCCGCCGCCAGCCGCGTTTCTTCCTCCAAGGCGGCGATGTTATATTCACCCTTTTTGACGTGGCACACGATTTCCGTCTCGGCGGCCTCGGCCCGGATGATCACGTTCTTCACGGCTTCGACCAACTCTTCGTGCTGCCGCACGACCTGCGCGAGGATTTCCTCCGGTTCCAGCCGCTTCTTCCACAGCCAATGCCAGCCGCGGCGGACGTTCCGCCATAATCGCTCAGGCCCGACGGTGAGCACCAGCAACAAGAGCGGCAGTCCCACCAGCAGGAACATCCGTAGCAGAAACATCTCGATGAATCGCATCTGTTGGAACCTTTATACTTCACGCGGCCGACAATGAGACATTTTGCCACGAGAAAGTGGTGGCTGGTGGCAGAGCCTAAGCGATGCCCCGGCTCGATAGCGACCGGAGCATCGCTTAGGCTCTGCCCCAGCCACCATGATTGTCTCATTCTCGGCCGCGTGAAGTATCGAGCATTCCGCAACGGCGGGCATGCACGCGCGGTGGCAATGCCATGATACTCCCTGTTCGCCCCCCGGGCCGCGGGAATGGATTGATTCTATCAGTTATTTCGGCGAGCGGTTGGAACCAGCCGTCCAACGCCGAACTGGTCGCCCGCGGCGACGGGAACGCCGTCGCTGAAGTCGATCTCGATCATCTTTTCGCTGTGGACCTGGCGGCCCGTCTCGTCGACCAGCGCGGCGAGCACTTTCTTGTCGGCGACATCGATGACTTCGCCGGTCGTCGGGCGTGAGGCCGATGCCGTGGCTGGGGCAGCCGTGCCGCTTGACCGGGCCTTGGCCCGGTTCGGCGGCCGATACCGTGGCGGATCGCAGCGCGACCAGGGGCACGAAAAGCATTTCGCGTCGCAGCAGGGTGAGCATTCGGAATAAAGGTTCGCACACGGGTGGAGTCATTGTAGTATCTAGCCCGTATTGTTCATGGTTCCCGAAGAAACGAGCGCAGTCTGCCGTCGCCGCGCCAGTTCGCACGCGCCCCAAGCGACGAGCGCCGCGGGATAGATCACCCAAAAGCCCCACCCCAACGGCACGCGGGAGTACCAGGGACCATGCCACCAACAAACGGCGGCCAACACGGCGCCAAAGCCGCTGAGCAGCAGCAGATCGCGGCGGTACGATGGCAGTTCGCGCAGCAACTCCGCCAGTACGTAGTAACCAGGCGCCAAGAGCGGCACGAACCAGCGCACCGAACAGCAATTGCCCGAATGATTCGTCGATCCCACGGCATAGACCAGCCAGGCGCCTACGGATAACGCGGCGCAGAACAGTAGCTCCGGCCGTTGGACCGGATTGCGCCGCCAAAGGATGAAGAAGCCCGCCACGGCCGGAAACATCGGCAGATTGTGCGATAAGAAGCCTTGCTTGCCAACAAGCAAGTCGAGGGCGTACAGCAGGAAATGGCCGACCGATTTGTGGGCCCAGCCGCCGGTCATGTTCTCAGGCGTGAAGGGGCTGCCGGGCCACTGGACGTACTCGGGCACCGAGTTGGCCGGCGCCAGAGTGCCACCGATGTAGTGGTTCAAGGCGTGGTGGCCGCCGATCCACGGCGCGGCGGCCAACACGAACACGACGATGGCCGTCAACCGCCGCGTGCGCCAGGCGACCAGCGCGGTCGTCGCCAACACCAGCGGCGGACCGACGCCGAGATCGATGGAGTAGCCCAGCCCCATCATCGTGCCCGCTTCCAATAGCCGCGACCAAGGCATGCGCCGCTCGTCCACTTCCCTCGCCAGACGCGCCAACGACAGGACCAGCGCCGCGGCGACTCCCAACAGCATGGCGTGGTTGTTGACGTGCCGCGCGTAGGCCGGCGCGACGCTGGCCAACGCCAGGCTGGCCGTGAGCAGCAGCCGCGTCGAAAGCGGCAGGCCGACGACGAGCCCCATTTGGTAAACACACCAGACCGCCACAACGTAGCCCAACCCCGACGAGCCGACCGTCATCCAGTAGCAGAACCGGCCGGGTTCTTCGCGGGCTTCGAGGTTGATGGTCCGCTTGAGCACCAGATACCAGCCGGCCAGCGTGACGGCCGGTAGCGGCGACTTGTCGGAATAATAGTGGCCGTTGATGCGTAGTTTGTCGCGAGTGCCGTTGGTTTTCAGATCCAAATCGTCGGGCGAGTACGGATTGGGGGCGGCGGGGTCGGAGCCGGCGCCGCGAACGAACATCGAATGGTCGATCTCCAGCGCCTGCTGATCGACCAGGGTCTCGACGGTCGCCAACCGGCTGCCGTCGTTCCAGCCGCCGGCGTAAGGCAGCGCGCTGACGAGGGCCACCGCCGCCGCCAGCAGGGCGACGATCGGGCCGGCAAGTCGGCTGGGTCGGTCGATCGTGGCGAGTTGGTCCATAGGTGATCCCTTGAGTACGGCGTCAGGCATACGCGTCGAATCCGTCGATCGCCAACTGAATGAACGCCATCAGCTTGCGGCCCTGCCCCGTATTTTCCAAGTGGTTCCAGAGGTCAAATACGTGGCTGGCAGGGCAATGCGCTGGCGCCTCGTGTGGCCAAGGGTATTCTGCATTTGGCCCGTTTTGCGCTTCGGCCGGCGCAGTATTCTGCAGGGCATAGGCGAGCGTCTGAATGTTTGCGACCCATCGATCCAGATCTTGGGGACGGCTGAAGCCGAGCGTTCTCGCAATCCGTTCGAGTTCCGATACCTTACGGTCAAGAAGGGCCTTCAGGAAACGAACGAACCCGGTATGGTTTTTCGGTGGCACCTTTCCGGATCGCCAGACATATGCCTTGCTCAGCTTTTCCGTCGCCATCTGCAAGTAGTGGAGCAGATGGCATTCCTCCACGCCACCACTTCTGCGCAATCGAACGAAAACGGCGAGATCGGATCTTGCCTGATCCCACCAGAGTCGTTGAGCGGCGTTCATCAATCCTTACGCTTCTCAAGCAACTGTTTGCCCGCAAGCGTCCAATTGGACGGGAGACGCAAATTGCCTTTTTGAACCGCGTTCCATTGAAGGGGTGTAACATCGAGAACGACCAACGTGTGCCCCTCGGAATCCCCGCTGTCTACCCCGAAGTCAATGGGTTCCAACTCGGTTTGCTCGGCGATCATGTTGTTCACCTCGAGAAAACGGATCTCTGTCGGCGGCGCATCGGTCGGCAGATGATAGATCTCTTCAACGCCCGTGTCCGTCTGCAGGTGACGTTTCGCGTACCACCGTGCGAATTGGTCACGATCAAACGTATCGATTTTCGCAACTGACATCTGCGGGTATCCGGTGATGGTCTGTCGGCCGAGCGGAAAGCTTGCTGTTTCGCCGCGCTGGCGTGCCACCGTCCGTGGCTCTCGTGCCACGACTGACGATCCGAGTAATTCTACCACGAGCACAACCCTCCGCAAGTCGTGCGGCTTGACAGTCGTGTGCCTTGATTTGTTGCGCCTTGATTGCTTGAATGGACCATGGTCGGAAGGACAAATGGGACAAAAACGACCGCAAGGACGAACGACACGGTATCTTACGTTGGGATCTTACCAGCTCCCTTCCTGTCGAGCCGCTCCTTGCCGCGTCCTTCCTTTCCAACTCCAAACGATCCAAAGCGGCCAGACCGCGAGTCCAACCAGTTCCAGCACCTGGAACCATTCGGTATCCGGTTCCCGCCATGGCCCTTGGCGCCATTCAAAATAGGCCGCCGCGGCGCCCAGGCCGCTGAACAGGAGCAGGCCCGAACGGTAGCGATCGTCGTCGCGGACCAGCACCGCTAGAACGTAATACCCCACGGCGAGGAACGGCACGAACCAACGGATCGAACAGCAAAAGCCCGCGTAGTTCGACGACAACGCTCCGTACAAAAACCCGCTCGCAAGGCACCATGCCATGCCCCACACGATTTCAGGCCGCTGGGCCGCCTGCCGACGCCAGACGACGAATATGCCCGGCACGGCAACCCATAGCGGCATGTTGTGCGGGAAAAAGCCGTGCAGGGGCGCGATGGTCAATTCCAGCATGTAGATCGCGAAATCGCCGAGCGATGGGTGGTTCCAGAAACCGGTCATGTTTTGGCGGACGAACGACGAGCCGGGCCAGTTGAAAAACTCGGGCACCGAGCCGATCGGCGTGAGCGTGCCGCCAATGGCATAATTGATCGCGTGGTGTACGACGAGCCAAGGCAGCGCCGCCAGGGCGAAAACCACCAAGGCCCGCCGCCGGCGGCGGAGGCGATACGCCACCAACGCCGCCGTGGCCAAAAGCAGCGCCGGTCCTGTTGCCTGATCGATCGTATAGGCCAGGCCGGCCAGACAGCCAATGATGGCGACCAACTTCGTCGGGCTGTCGTCCCGCGCCCGGCGCGCGAGGTGTGCCAGCGCCAGCGCCAGTCCGCTGGCCACGGCCAACAACAGGATGTGATCGTTGACGTTGCGGACGTAGGCGACGGTCACGGTGCAGAATCCCAGGCTCGACACCAGCGCCAAACGCCACGCCGGCGACAGCCCCAGCAACCGGCCAAGCTGAAAGGTACACAGCAGCGCGACGACGTACGACCCACCCGACGAGCCGAGCGTCATCCAGTAGCAGAACTCGTCGCAGCGGTCGCGGGCTTTCACGTCGCCCAATCGCTCGACGACGAAGTACCAAGGGGCCAATAGCAGCGCCGGCACCGGCGGCTTGTGTGAATAGTAGTGACCGCCGATCAGGATTTTATCTTTCGTGCCCATCGTCTCCGGGTGACGGCCGTCGCCACACCACGAATCGGGGTAATTCAACGGATAGGGGAATGGATCGCCCGGCTTGACCTCGGTCAGCCAAGGCGCGTCGGCATAGGGAGATGCGCCGATGAAATAGGATGGCCAGGGGATTTTCACGAAAATCGAATCGTCGATAGCCAGCGTGTGGTAATCGACCAGCGCCTCGACGGTGGCCAGGCGGCTGCCGTCGTTCCAACCGCCGGCCAGATCGCGAGCGCTGACGATCGCCATCGCCACGGCCACCGCCAGCACAGTGTAAAAGGCCAGGGCCTCGCGCGATTCACGAGGTGATGTTTTGCGGTCGGAATGGGAGCGTCGTATCGGCACAAGCAGCCATCCTAGCCGAGAGGATGCGTTTTTGTCACCCTGTTTTGGGGGGTGTCCGATGTCGTCTGGCGGCACATGACTGGATACAATGAAATCGAGAGCACTCTTGGAGACACCACCATGGAGTCCAACGAAATGGGCCGAACACTGGCCAGCGTGACGATCGAGAATTTGTCGGACCTTTGGGATGCTGCGCGTGGCCGGTTGCCCGCCGAACAGGTTCGCCGCGTGACCGTCGACGACGCGCTGGCCGACACGGGCGCGACGCTGCTTTCGTTGCCGACTCGGTTGATTCGCGAGCTCGGGTTGACTTCATGGTCGACCCGGCGCGTGACGACCAGCGCGGGCGATGTGGACGCGGCCCTTTACGGACCGGTCCATTTGATCGTTCAGGGCCGGGATTGCAACATGGACGTGCTCGAGGTCCCCGACAAGGTGCCCGTGTTGATCGGGCAACTGCCGCTGGAGCACCTCGATTTCGTCGTCGATGTCCGGAACCACAAGCTGATCGGCAACCCCGCCCACGGCGGCGAGCACATGTATGAACTTTATTGAAGCGCCGCCTATCTCGCCGCGGAGCAGCCCCTTGAGAGGCGGCTCGACGAATGCTAATCTTGAGGGATTTTACACGGCCCGCGGTTCCTCACTTGCGCTTCGCCTTGGTGTGAAGCACGACGCCGGGGAGTTCTCGCGGCGAATCATTCGAGACAGCGAAAGGGAATGGGCAACGTGCCGCGACGCGACGACATCCATAAAATTCTGCTCATCGGTTCCGGGCCGATCATCATCGGCCAGGCCTGCGAGTTCGACTATTCGGGCACGCAGGCCTGCAAGGCCCTGCGCGAAGAAGGGTATGAAGTCGTGCTGGTGAACTCGAACCCGGCCACGATCATGACCGACCCCGATACGGCCGATCGCACGTACATCGAACCTTTGACATGGGAGATCGTGGCCAAGGTGATCGAGGCCGAGCGACCCGACGCGCTGCTGCCCACGGTGGGCGGCCAGACCGGGCTGAACCTGGCGATGGAACTGCACAAGCGTGGCGTGCTGCGGGAATTCGGCGTCGAAATGATCGGCGCCAAGCCCGACGTGATCGCCAAGGCCGAGGAACGCGAGCAGTTCAAACAGGCGATGGAGCGGATCGGCCTGGCGGTCTGCCGCGGCCGAACCGTCCACACGCTCGAAGAGGCGCGCCAGGCGATGCCGGAGATCGGGCTGCCCTGCGTCGTACGCCCCAGTTTCACGCTGGGCGGCAGCGGTTCGGGCATCGCCTACAACCGCGATGAATTCGACGCGATGGTCCGCCGGGGCCTCGACTTCTCGCCGGTCAGCGAGGTGCTGCTCGAAGAGTCGATCCTGGGCTGGAAAGAATACGAAATGGAGGTCATGCGCGACGCCGACGACAACGTCGTGATCATCTGCTCGATCGAAAACTTCGACCCGATGGGGGTCCACACGGGCGACTCGATCACCGTCGCGCCGGCCCAGACGCTCAGCGACAAGGAATACCAGCGGATGCGCGACGCCTCGCTGGCCGTCATCCGCGAGATCGGCGTCGAGACGGGCGGCTCGAACATCCAGTTCGCCGTCCACCCGCTCACGGGGCGGATGATCGTGATCGAGATGAACCCCCGTGTCAGCCGCTCCAGCGCGTTGGCCTCGAAAGCCACCGGGTTCCCCATCGCCAAGATCGCCGCCAAGCTGGCCGTCGGCTATCGCTTGCACGAGTTGGCCAACGACATCACCCGCGAGACGAAGGCCTGCTTCGAGCCGACGATCGACTACGTCGTGACGAAGATCCCCCGCTTCGCCTTCGAGAAGTTTCCCGAGGCCGATCCGAAGCTGACCACGCAGATGAAGAGCGTCGGCGAGACGATGGCGATCGGCCGCACGTTCAAGGAGTCGTTCCAGAAGGCGCTGCGCGGACTCGAGGTCGGCAGTTTCGGCTTCGGCTGCGACTCGAAGGATCTCTGGGGTACGCCCGAGCAGCCCTCGCGCGAAGAGATCCGCGCCAAGCTCGCGACGCCCAACGCCGACCGCGTCTGGTATTTGCGGTATGCCTTCAAAGACGGCATTTCGGTCGACGACGTAAACGAGTTGACGGCCATCGACCGCTGGTTCCTCGACAACCTTCTGGAGATCGTCGAGTTGGAAGCCGAGTTGCGGAAGCACGACGGGCTTGGCTCGGTGTCCCGCGAATTGTTCAAACAAGCGAAACAGTTCGGCTTTTCCGACCGGCAACTCGCAACGCTCTGGAGCGTGCCGGAATCGGCCGTGCGGGCGGAGCGCAAGCGGATCGGGATCGTCGCCACGTTCAAGAGTGTCGATACCTGCGCCGCCGAGTTCGAGGCCTACACGCCTTATTTCTATTCCACTTACGAAGACGAGGACGAGACGCCGGCAAAGCCCGACGGCGGACGGCGGATCATGATTCTCGGCGGCGGACCGAACCGCATCGGCCAAGGGATCGAGTTCGATTATTGCTGCTGCCACGCGAGCTTCGCTCTGCGCGAGCTGGGCATCGAATCGGTGATGGTCAACTCGAACCCCGAAACGGTCAGTACCGACTACGACACCAGCGACCTGTTGTTCTTCGAGCCGCTGACGACCGAGGACGTGCTGAACGTGTGCGACCGGGTGCGGCCCGACGGCGTGATCGTGCAGTTCGGCGGGCAGACGCCGCTGAACCTGGCCCGCGCGCTGGCCACGGCCGGCGTGCCGATCATCGGCACCAGCGTCGACACGATCGAGGACGCCGAAGACCGCGAGAAATTCGCCGAACTGCTGGTGCGCCTCGATCTGCGGCAACCGGCCAACGGCATCGCTCGCACCCCCGAACAAGCCCGCGCCCAGGCGGCCAAGATCGGCTTTCCGGCCCTGGTGCGGCCGAGCTTCGTGCTCGGGGGCCGGGCGATGGAAATCTGCTACGACCAGGCCCAACTCGAACGCTTCATGGCCGAGGCCTTCATCGTCGCTCAGGGCAAGCCGGTGCTGATCGACCGCTTCCTGGAAGACGCCATCGAAGTCGACGTCGACGCCATCAGCGACGGTGAGCGGACGATCGTGGCCGGCGTGATGGAGCACATCGAGGAGGCGGGCGTCCATTCGGGCGATTCGGCCTGCGCCCTGCCGCCCTACAGCCTAACCGGGCCGGTGGTGGCCGAAATCCGCGCGGCCACCGAACGACTCGCCCGCCAGATGCAGGTCAAGGGGCTGATGAACATCCAGTTCGCCGTCAAGCAGGAAGACGGCCGGCAGAACATTTACATTCTCGAAGTGAATCCGCGCGCCAGCCGCACCGTGCCCTTCGTTTCAAAGGCCATCGGCATGCCGCTGGCGAAGATCGCGGCCAAGATCATGGCGGGCGTGTCGCTCGACGAGCAGGGCTGGGAATCGGCGCCGATTCCCAGCTATGTGTCGGTCAAGGAGAGCGTGTTTCCGTTCATCAAGTTCGCCGGGGTCGATATCGTGCTGGGGCCGGAGATGCGTTCGACCGGCGAGGTGATGGGCACCAGCGAGCGGTTTTCGATCGCCTTTGCCAAGAGCCAACTCGCGGCGGGCGTCGTGCTGCCCAAGCAAGGGAACATCTTCATGAGCCTCTCCGCGCGCTCCAAGCGGCACGCCGTGGGCCTGGGACGCAAGCTCCGCGATCTGGGCTTCCAACTTCTCGCCACCGAGGGGACCGGGCGGATCTTGGATGCGGACGGGATCGCCGTCAAGACGGTCAAGAAGTTGCAAGAGGGGCACCCCAACCTGCTCGACCATCTGATCGACGGCCAGGTGCAACTCATCATCAACACGCCCAGCGGCAAGGGCGCCCGCACCGACGAGGGTCGGATTCGCGCCGCGGCGGTGGCGCACGGCGTGCCCTGCATCACGACGATTCCCGCGGCGGAAGCCGTCGTGCTCGCGATGCGCGCTCTAGGCGAGGAATCGTTGACCGTGCAGGCGCTGCAGGACCGGCTGCCCAGCGAGGCCGGCGGCCGGCGCGCCGTGGGAAGCAGGCAGTAGGCAGAATGACCCTCGCCATGCCGAAGCCTGAACGCTCTCCGCAAGTCATCGTCCTCGCCGGACCCAACGGGGCTGGTAAGTCGACCAGTGCGCCCGCGTTGCTACGCGGAACATTGGGCGTGACCGAGTTCGTCAATGCCGACGTGATTGCCCGCGGTCTTTCTGGTTTCGCCCCTGATGGCGTTGCCTTCGAGGCGGGTGGAATCATGCTCAAACGGCTCCGTGACCTGGCGTCCGCCCGCACTGACTTTGCCTTCGAAACCACCTTGGCGGCGCGCTCGCTGGCGCCCTGGATCGCGGGATTATGCGGCAACGGCTATGTTTTTCGGCTGGTGTACTTCTGGCTTCCCAGCCCCGATCTTGCCGTCGCGCGTGTGGCGTCGCGTGTCGCTCATGGTGGCCATGACGTGCCGGAAGCGACGGTGCGGAGGAGGTACTTCGCCGGACTGCGGAATTTCCTTCAACTTTACCGGCCGCTGGCGACATCCTGGCTTTGCTTTGACAATTCGAACGGAAGGAACCCGTACCTCGTGGCCGCGGGGCGAGGTACAATCGAGACGACGGTTCTTGACGACGCCAGTTGGCGGACGATCCTGGAGATGGCCGGCCATGCGTGACTTGCCCGACACGGACTTTGATGATATCTTCTCCAAGCCAGCGGTGATCCGCGCGGCGATCGAATGCGGTGCGCGCGACGCCCTGTTGCAACACAAGCGGGCCGGCAGCCCGATTGCGGTTTGGCGCGACGGCAAGGTAGCCTGGATTCCGCCGGAGGAAATCGAGGTCGACGAATCGGCGGCTACGGACGACGGCGCGTCCCCTCATAACCGAGAAGGCTGATGCCGGTGCGGCGCGATTGGCTTTTGCCGCCTGCCGCGCCGCAGGCAAGCAAAGGTCCAGCCCATGTCCGCCCACGAACCACCCAGCCTTGACGATGGCAACACGGATGAGGTGTCCGCCCCGCGCATGGAGCCCGAACCGGGCGACCCGTTTGTCCCATCGGCGGAAGCGTACCCAAGGCTGAGCATCCAGCACCTGATGGCTTGGACCGCCGCCACGGCCGTCTACCTGGCCTTGAAGCGAGCCAAAAAATAAAAATAGCGGAAGTGCATGGGAATCGAACCCACCGGCGATGCGGTTCACGCACCGCCCGACGATTTTGAAGACCGTGGCCACCACCAGGTGTGCAAGCACTTCCACGAACGCTCGGCGTCGAAGCTGTTATAGCGTACCGGCGAGCGGCGTGCCACCGGCTACGCCCAGTCGAGCCCCGTTTCGCGTTGCACCCTTTCGGCGAAGTCGCCCAGCAATCCACCGATGACGTCCCAGCGGTCGGCCCGCCGCAGCTCGATGTCGCCCTGCGGATTGATCCGCACCAGGCTCTCGTCGGTGACACCCATCGCGCGAAGCCGGTCGGCGGGCAGTTCGCGTTCGTGGACGATCCGCTCCAAGGTCTTGCCCGACATTTCGATGAATTGCATCGGTACACTGTTCTCGTATTGCCTGTTGCCCACCGCATGGGAGTGGGAGCGGGCGATTAACCCATGATAATCGGTCAGGGGGCATTTGTCATTGATGTAGCGGAATTCGTGAGAATTCCGAGCGTCGGCGCAGGGCCGTCTAAACTCTCACGAGTTCAGCTACTATACTGTTCCCATGCTGGACGCCGCCCCCCGCCTGCTGTTCGTGGTTGCGCATCCCGACGACGCGGAGTTCCACGCGGGCGGGCTGGCGGCGATGCACGGCGCGCGCGGCCATGTGGTCAAGTTCCTGTCGCTGACCAACGGCGACGCGGGCCACCACCAAATTTCGGGGCCGGAGTTGGCGGCGCGGCGGCGCACGGAAGCGGAGGCCGCCGCGGCACGGATCGGCGGCACGGCCGAGGTCTGGGATCACCACGACGGGCGGCTTGAACCCTCGCTCGAATTGCGCTGGCAGGTGGTCCGCGAAATCCGCGAATTCGCCCCCCACTTGGTTCTGACCCATCGGACCAACGATTACCACCCCGACCATCGGGCGGTTGGCCAAGTGGTGCGCGACGCGTCGTACCTGGTCACCGTGCCGGCGCTGGTTCCCGACACGCGCCGTCTGGATCGCGATCCGATCGTCGCCTACCTGCCCGATCGCTTCACCAAGCCGGCGCCGCTGGCCGGCGACGCCGTGATCGACGTGGGACCGTGGATCGAAACAATCATCGACATGCTTGCCTGCCACCGTTCCCAATTCTTTGAATGGCTCCCCTTCAACCGGGGTGTCGCCGGTGAGGTGCCCGCCGACGAAGCCGGCCGGCGGCGCTGGCTCGGCGATTGGTATCGCGGGCTGTTGCGTCCCCAGGCCCAGCGCTATCGAACTGAACTGATCGCCCGATACGGCGCCAAGCGAGGCGAGGAAGTCGAATACGCCGAGGTTTTCGAGATCAGTGAATACGCCTCGCCCTTGGACGATGCGGCGCGGGAGCGGTTGTTTCCGATGGAGGAGACCGAGGGCATCTAGCCGGCTTCGGGCGCGGGCCGGCGCCAGCCCCAGTTGGGTTTGGTCACAGTCATTGGACTTGGCGCAGCCAGACGACTGGCGAGGGCGCCAAAGCGCAGGTAGTCTAGGAGTTGTTATGGCAAAGCGCGAACAGGCAGGCAAGGTAAGGCCAGCCCGGCCGGCCCGGATCGATTACGATAGCCCTGGAAAGAGGCGCTCGACCACTTCTTCGAAGCGTGCCTGGCGTTCTTCTTTCCAGAGGCCCATGCTGAAATCGACTGGGGCCGCCGCTGCGCGATGTTGGACAAGGAACTGCAACAGATCGTGCGCGGGGCGAAGCAGGGCCGGCGCTACGCCGATAAGCTGGTCAAGGTTTGGCTGAAGAGCGGCGAAGAACGGTGGCTTCTGATCCACATCGAGGTCCAGTCGAGGAAGGAGAAAGACTTTCCCAAGCGGATGTACGTCTATTATAATTACCGCATCTTCGACCGCTACGACCAAGAGGCCGTCAGCTTGGCCATCCTCGCCGACGACGACCCGGGCTGGCGGCCGACGGAGTACGGTTATGGCCGTTGGGGCTTCCACGCCGGCGTCAAGTTCCCGGTCGTCAAGCTGCTCGATTATGCGGCGCATAGCGAGGCCCTGGAGAGCAACCCGAATCCGTTCGCGATGGTCTTCCTGGCCCACCTCAAGACGATGGAGACTCGTAGTTCGCCGGCCGATCGCCGGGTTTGGAAACTGCGTTTGGTAAAAGGGCTCTACGAACGGGGCTTGATTGCCGAGGACATACGACGGATATTCGCGTTTGTCGACTGGATCATGGACTTGCCGGAGCCCCTCGAGAGGCTCTTCTGGGAAGAAATCAACGCGTACCAAAAGGAGAAACGTATGCCATTCGTCACAATTGCGGAACGCGTGGGGATGGAAAAGGTGCTGCTCGAAGGCATCGAGGCCCTCTTGGAAGTGAGATTCGGTGAAGAGGGGTTGACGCTCTTGCCGGAAATCCGGGAGATTCAAGACCACGAGGCGCTTCGGAAGATCCTGCGGTCACTCAAGACGGCAGGCAGCACCGATGAGGTGCGCCGGATCTACACGCGGGCACGTCGGCCCAAAAAAACGCGGCGGAGATGATCCGGCCAACGTCCGGCGTCTCGCTTTGCGTCAGGTCGGAAACCGCCGCGTAGCGGCGAGATCCCGTCGTCGCATGCCAGCCCGGATTATTCATGGTCCCACACTAACCCGCAGCGCAAGCAAGGCCCAGCGTTGGACTTACCTTGCTTGCGCTGCGGGTTAGTGTGACGGCAGTCTTCGCTCTTCCCCAGGGACCATGAATAATACGGCCCTAGCGACTCCCGAAGCAATACAGCGCCTTCTCCGTGCGCACGTAGATCTTCCCGTCGCCGATCACGGGCGTGGCCACGGTTCGCTCTCCCAAGTCGCGCGAGCTGACGAGTTCGCACCTCGCGCCGGCCCGCAGCACGCTGACCACTCCCTGCTCGCCGGCCAGATAAAGCTTGCCGTCGCCGGCCACGGGCGAGGCGTAGTAGTTGTCGGTGCCCGCCAGTCGGACCTGCTTGAGCATGCGGCCGTTCGCGGCGTCGAGGCAGGTCAGAATTCCGCCGCTTTTCACCATGTAAAGCCGGTCTTGATACAGCAGGGGGCTGGGTACGTAAGGCAGCCCCTTGTTATATTGCCAAACCACGCCCGAACTGGTCAGATCGCCGGTGCCTCGCGGCCGGATCGCCAACAGCGTATTTTGCGCCAACTCGAATACACGGGCATATTTCTTCCACTCGGCCTCGTCCAGCCCCTTGTCCTGATTGAGGTCGATGCGAAAAAAACGGTCGAGCACTTCCGCGTCCGGCACTTCTTCGCGCACCAGCTTGCCGTCGTGGTTCTTGTCCCACCTGGCGACGGCGTCGGACCAGGCGTCCATCGCGAGACGAGCATCCGTATCGCCGCCCGGCGACCAGGTGGCGACGTACAACAATCCCTGGGCCTGTGCCGGCGTGGTGTTCACGATCCGGGCCAGGCCGTTGACCCACCATAGTTTACGTCCGTCGTCGGCATCGTAGGCCACGAGCTGCAAGGCACCGGCCACGACGATCTGTTTTTGGCCGTCGGCGTCCCAGACGACGGGCGTGGCGTAGCTGCGCGTGAAGCCATCGCGGTCGGTCTTCCAGAGCGTTTCGCCCGTCAGGCAATCGACCGCCATCACGAAGCTATCGAGGTCATGGTCGCCGCTGATGATCAGCTTGCCCGCGACCAGGATGGGCGAGCTACCCGCGCCGAACTCGTCCTGGAACGGCCCCATCGGCTTGGCCCAGACCAGCACTCCCTCCAGGTCGTAGCAGAGCAGCCCGTAGCTCCCGAAGAACACGTAAACCCGCTCGCCGTCGCATGCCGGCGTCGCGACCGCCGGACTGCTGGTGACATGGTACAGCTCGATCCGCTCGGCCGGCGCCACCTGCCGCCACAGCGTCCGGCCGCTGCGGCGATCGAGGGCCACCGTGGCCAGTTCGTCGTTTTCAAACGTGGTCAAGTAGATCGCCTCGCCGTGGACGCAGGGTGTCGAGTGCCCCGGAGGCAGCGGCACGCGCCAAAGGAGTTGCTCGTCTTCGAGCGTCTCGACGAGCGGCTGTTGGTCGTCGGCCGCCACGCCGCCGCCGTGGCGGAAATAGGAGGTTTCCTCGGCGGGGGCTGCCCTCGCTCCGAACATCAGAAGAACTGGAAACACGAACAAAGTGGTCGATTGCGGTCGGTTTGTGCTCATGCGAAAATCGTCCTCGTAATCCTACAATACTTCACTCGGCCGACAATGAGACATTTTGCCGCCGCGTGAAGTATAGCGCCCCCGTGCCGATGTTCAAATAGAGTCTTCACGGCCGGAAGTCGTCGTCCGGGCGGAGGCCCGCGGCAAAGCCGGCCAACAAGTCGGCGGCGCGGTCGATGTCGTCCAGTGAGATCATCTCGACCGGGCTGTGCATGTAACGGTTGGGAATGCTGACCAGGGCCACGGCCATGCCGGAGCGGCTGATCTGCATGGTGTTGGCGTCGGTGGGCGTCGCCCGGCCGCTGGCGGCCACCTGGTAGGGGATCTCGGCGTCGCGGGCGGCCTGTCGCAGCCGTTCGACAACCACCGGGTTCATGTTCGGGCCGCGATAAATCACCGGCCCGCGCCCCAAGGATACGTCGCCCTCCTGCTTCTTGTCGATCGTCGGGCAGTCAGTGGCGTGGGTCACGTCGACGGCGATGCCAACCTGCGGTTCGATCCCGAACGCGCTCGTCTGCGCGCCGCGCAGGCCGATTTCCTCCTGCACCGTCGAAACGACGTAAAGGGCGCATTCGAGCGGCTTGAGGCCCGCGCGGCGAAAGGCTTCGAGCACTACCCACAGGCCCGATTTGTCGTCCATCGCCGGGGCGCTCGCAAGTCCGTTGCGCAGCGGACGAAAGCCCAGTTCCAAAGTCACGGGATCGCCGATCTGGACCACGCTCGCCGCGTCGTCCTTGTCCTTGGCCCCCATGTCGAGCCAAAGATCCTTGAGCTTGGGCACCTTGTTTCGTTCGTCGTCGGCGAGCAAGTGGATCGGCTTCCGCGCAATCGCCGCGGGCACCGGCCCGGAGGCGGTCCAGACCGTCATTTTTTGTCCGATGAGCACCTGGGGATCCCAGCCGCCGATCGGTTGCGCATAGAGAAACCCCTCGGCGTCGATGTGCTGCACCAGCATGCCGATCTGGTCGCAATGCCCGGCCAGCATGACCCGCGGACGGCCCTCGGCGTTCTTGACCGCGATCACGTTGCCGTGCAGGTCGGTCGTCACGCGGTCGGCGACGCCAGAGAGATACTCGCGTACGAGGTTCTGCACCGGACGCTCAAATCCAGACGGACTGGGCGTCTCCAGGATTCGCTTGAAGAATTCGAGGGCGGCGGGATCCATCAGGGAGTGTTCCAGGGAACTTGGAATTCATGGATCTTCCACATTTTCGAAAGCTTTGCAAGGAACCGCTCACAGCGGCGACCAGGCGACGTCGATCCTCGCATGCAAGCGCGAGGCGACGTCGACGATCTGGAACCGCCCGTCAAGTACCGCCGCGGCCATCCGCGTCACAGGAAGATCCTCCGCTTCAAAGCAAAGCAGCGCGTCGCTTTCCGCATCCATGATCACCGTCGGCGCTTGGCCGGCTTCCTCGCCGATTTGACGCGCCAAGGGCTCCAGTGACCTTCCCTCCGGCGCGACGAGCAGCAGCCGCCGGGCGCCCCCACAAGCGCCAAGCCGCGGCGCCGCGGCCTTCAAATCGGCGGCGGGCGAGAAGATCGACTCGCAGGGGGGACGGCCGCCGCCCATCTCGTCGAGCGTGGCGTTCTTGAGCGCCTGGACCACCGCGCCGCGGGCGGCGCGGCGCAGGATGTGTGGCAGTACGCGGCGGACGTAACTTGGGTCCGACGTCACCACGCGCCAAAGTTCATACTGGAGTTCGCGCTCCATTTCGGCGACCAATTCCGTCTTTTGCGCATGGACCGTGTGGGTGACGGCACGCTGGGCGATTTCGGCGGCTTCGGTCGCCGGCCTTGACGCTGCCACGTCCGTTGACGGGAGCTGGTGGATTTCCTCCGCCAGACGATTCAACTCGGCCCCCAGGTTGCGCAGCTTTTCGGCGAGCACGGTCAGCCGCGTCATGATCAGGCCGGCGAGACGGGCGACGTGGACGCCGTTGAGAGTCAACTCCTCGATCCGCAGCCGGAAATACTGAGACAGTCGCTTATCGGCGACCCGCTTGCGTTTCGAACCGAAGCCGCGCCGCCGCAGCCATGCGCGGCTGCCGCTCTTGTCGGCGAGCAACGAATCTTCCAGCGCGCGGAGCTCTCCGCGCGGCGACTGGATCGTTTCGCCGGCGCGCCGGCTTAGCGCCCGGAGGAAGTCCACGACACCGTCCGCCGCCCGCTGCGCGCCTCGCACGCGATGCTGGGGTGAGGCGACGAGGCCCATGATCCAGTCGCGCAGCGCCGTCTCGTGGGTGGCCGCCAGTTCCTCGATGCGCTTCTCCAGCACCGATTCCAGACAGACGCGCGGCCCGGATTGGGCGGCGCGGGAGCCGATCAGCGTGTTCAAGGCGTCGAAGACTTGCTGCGCCGGCGGCAAGCGATTGGCTCCGCGACCAGCGGGCGTGTCGTGGTTCGCCAGGCCCTCCAGCACGGCAAGCAAGTACGAGTCGGGATCGTTGCCCAGTTCGCGCAGCGCGGTGGCGTGCAAGTCGCCCACGATCTCGGCGACGCTCAGGCCCATGGCCGCCGCGCGCGAGGCGACCTCGCCGCGGAGATCTTCCTCGCTACGGCCGGCCGCGAACCGCGTGACCAAGAGCGAGTTGGGATTGGCCAGCGTCGTTGTCGGCGCCGGTTCGCCGTCGTTGGCGCCGCGCCAGCGCGCCAAGAGCGATTTGCACAGTTCGTCGGTCGCCGAATCGGGCACATGGTCGCGGCGGAAGCCCAACCGGCAAAACCCGAACGTCCGCGCGGTCGGCTCGACGTCGGCCGCCGGCGCCTCGCGCCGCCCAAGCGCCCGGCAGCGGTCGAAGAACGCGGCGGCCGGCGTCACCGTGTTGCGGTAGAGGTATTCCGCCAACTTGTCGGCCGCCGTCGTAAAGTCGTCCGCTTCCAATTCCTCTCCCAAATGGACCACGTAGGCATCGCTGAAGGGCGCGTCGCCCGCGTCAAAGGGTTCCAAGCGACGGGCCGGTATGCCCGGATAGGCATGGCGTGGATCGCTGTAATGCCGCAATTCGGACAGGAACGCATAGGCGTTCGCCGCCGCCAGGTCGCGGGCCGGGCCGCTCCGGCCGGCGCAGTGCGCCAAGATGCCGCAGGCGCCTTCCTCCGGGAAACCCAGATCGCGCAGTGTTTTCCGGACCAGGTAGGCCAGGTCGAGCGCCATGCCGCTGCCGGTACCACCCGAGATCGACGAGACGATGAACACCCGCGGCGGTCCCTCGCCAAACGGCAGACCCGTCTTCATGGACGAAGCGGCCAGGCCGTCGGCATCGACGGCGCACTTGACGGCGCGCCCGATCCGCTCCCCCGCGCGCTCGGCGTGGTCGACCAGTGCCAGGCACCCCAGCGGACGGAAACCTTGGGTCTGCAACGAGCGGGGAATGTTGAAGATCCAGCGCCGGCTCAGCCATTGCAGGTGGTCGTTCGTTTCGCGGCGGTAATCGCCCGGCGGGCGCAGCGGCAGGAGGAAGGTCGAGTCGTCGTTCAACCGCCCCCGGCCCTCTCCCTGGGTGGCCTGCGCCAGGGACTCCGGGTCGGTCTCGAACAAGAGCAACTGCAGAGCGGGCACGGAGCGGATGTCGCCGAAGCGGTCCACCAGCCGCCGCTGCAACGCTTGCAGCGTCAGGGCCGCCAGTCCACCGATTCCCACGACGATCGTCGCGCGGTATTCAACATTTCCAGGCGCGAGATCAAGCGGCCCCAACTCGCGGGTGGGGGGCGGCGGCTCGACCGGCTGCGTCGCGGAAGCGAGCAGTTCGCGCGCCGCGGCGGCGCCGGCTTGAATGGCTTCCGGCGCGAGGATCTCCGTCTTGGACGGTGGAGTGGCCGGGAGAAAAGCGTCCGTGGTCGCCGGTGCGATCGTGGTCGGGCGCGACCGTTCCTCGGGCGTCGCCCCGAGCAAGCTGTCGATCATCTCACGGCAGCTCGCGAAGCGCTCGGCGGGGTTCTTCGAGAGGGCCTTGGCGATCGTGGCCTGATCGCAAATCGGCAGGGGATCGAGCCGCGGACGGCTGTGCAAGTGCTGGGCCGCGAGTTGCGCCGCCGTGCGGCCCTCGAACGGCAGCACTCCGGTGAGTAGCTCTTGATAGACGATCGCCAGGCTGTATTGATCGCTGCGGTTGTTGGGCCGTCCGTCGAAGAGTTCGGGCGCCGCGTAGACGGGCGTGAGTCCGCCCACGATCGAAGCATGGACGTCCTGCAAGTCCTTGACCAGGCCGAAATCGGCCACCTTGACCCGCCCGCCGACGAGCAACAGATTCTCGGGTTTGACGTCGAGGTGCTGCAGCGAATGCTCCTGACCAATGTAATCCAGGGCGTCGGCGGCGTCGCTCAGGTGCGTCAGCAACGATCGGCGCCTGACGCCCGGCTGGCCCGCTTCGCGGTGCTGGTCGAAAAGGTTCCGCAGGCTCGACGACGCCAACTCGGTGACGATGATCAAGTGACCGTCGATCAACTCGATCCGTTCCAGCGACAGCAAGAAAGGGTGGCGGACGTCCTTGATGCGGTTGAGCGCATTGAGCTCCTTCGCGGCCCGCTGGTCGTCGCGATGGCCGTAGACCACCTTGATCGCCTTGGCGATCCCGCCGGGGGCCTCGGCCCGCCAAACTTCGCCGTATCCGCCGGCGCCGATCCGTTCCTGCACCAGATAGCCGGCGATCGGTTCCGCCGGGTTGAACGCTTGAGGAGAAAGGACGCTGCTCATGTGGCTTCACTCATCGCCCAGCACGGTGGCAAAGTAGGTTTTCACGGCGAGGTCGAAATACTCGGGACGCATTTCGATCGGCTGCCGCGTGTAATTGCAATAGCCGCGGAGTTGCAAGAGCAGGTCTCGCGGATGACAGCGGCGCAAGGGCCGCTTTCTCGGCCGGTAGTGCCGCGCCAGCAGATCCTCGACCACGTCGGGCCGGTATTCGCAGCCGAAACTCTTGGCGTACGACTTGAACAGGAGGTGGAACTCCTTCTCGTTTGGATCGCCGATCTTGATCTTGAAGGGAATCCGCCGCAGGAAGGCCTCGTCGACCAGGTCGCGCGGTTCCACGTTGGTTGAGAAAATCACCAACTGGTCGAAGGGAACCTGCAGTTTTTTGCCGGTGGGAAGCGTGAGGAAATCGTGCCGCATTTCCAGCGGGACGATCCAGCGGTTCAGGAGCTCGGTCGGATCGATCCGCTGGCGGCCGAAATCGTCGATCAACAGGCAGCCGCAGTTGCTCTTCATCTGCAAGGGCGCCTCGTTGATGTTGCTCCGCGGGTCGTGGCGGAGCTCCAGGTTGTCCATCGTCAACTCACCGCCGACGACCACCGTGGGGCGCGAGATCCGCAGCCAGCGCCGATCGTAGTCGCCGCACTTGAGGATCCTCCGCTCGTCGTCGCCGACCCGTTTGTGGTAGGCCGAGTCGAAGAACTTGATGATCTGACCCTCCTCGACGACCACGTGGGGAATCCAGATTTCCTGCCCGAAGCACATCGCGATCCGCTTGGCCAAAAGCGACTTGCCGTTGCCCGCCGCTCCATAAAGGAACATGCCCGCCCCCGAGTTGATCGCCGGTCCCAGACTCTCGAAGATAACCGGATCGACGGAAATATCGCGCAGGGCCGCCGCCAGCCGCTCCGGCCCGGGGGCCTCGGCGGTGATCGACTGCGCCTCGACGGAGAGCACGTAATCGACCAGCGGCACCGGCGCCGGCCCTACGTAGGCGCAGGCCGCCAGAAACGCCTCCGCCCGATTCCGTCCCTGCGACGTGAGCGCATAGTAATAATCGTTGAACGACGCCGACCCGGCGTGGACCACGACCTGGCTGGTCCGTAGCGTCGCCAGCAACGGTTCCACGATGCGGAACGGCAAGCAGACGTGGTCGGCGATCGCGCGCCCCATGTTCGTGCCGAACACGAGGAGATACTTGCAGATGAGTTGCTCGAGGAGATCCTCGCCCAATCCGGCCTCTTCGATCGAGGTCGGCTCCGTGGGGCGGAAGTTCTCGTCGGACAAGAACGACGCCAATAAGCTGTCTTGGATGTCCAGTGTCGCGTGTGCCATGTACTTTCCTCGGGTTTCGTCCCGGAAATTCTAGGTCGCAAAATACCGCGTCGTGGCGAGTGGTGAGTGAGGGGTGAGGGGTGAGGGGTGCGTGTCCGCACGATCGTCACATCCGGCCCGGTCCAAAGCGGTGGCTGGTGGCAGCGATGCCCCGGCTCGATAGCGACCGGGGCATCGCTTAGGCTCTGCCCCAGCCACCGTCAAGGTCTCATTCTCGGCCAATGTCTCATTCTCGACAGCGTGAAGTAGAATGAATGGGTGGGACCGCGACCGAAGATGAACGAGGGCGGAGCGAACATGCCGGAAAACACAATATTGCCCATGAGCGCCGTGTGGTTCCTGGTGGGACCGCTCGACCAGGCGGAAACGACGCGGTATCTGCCCGTCCACACCTTGCCGTTCGTCATTGGCCGCCGCCAGAATCTCGCGCTAACGCTTCCCAGTATGACGGTCTCCGGCGAACACGCCGAAATCGCCGAGGCCGGCGGAGCACTGCTGCTGCGCGATTTGGGAAGCACCAACGGCACTTACGTCAACGGCCGGCGCGTCAGCGAAGCGGTCGCGCTGCGCGAGGACGACCTGGTGCAATTCGCCAACATGGCCTTTCGGATCTGTCGCCAGGCCGCCCACTACGATACGCACACGGTTCACGAGAACGTCTGCGACCGCGCCATGGCGCTCGTCCAGTTCGACAAACTGATGGCCGACCGCGCCGCCACACCCTTCTTTCAGCCCATCGTGTCGATGACGACCAGCGAGGTCGTCGCCTACGAGGTGCTGGGGCGCAGCCGTTTGTTCGGGCTGGAGACCCCCAAGGACATGTTCCGCGTGGCCGCGCAATTGAATCTGGAGATCGAGTTGAGCACGATGCTCCGCTGGGAGGGAATTCAAGCCAGCCGGGCGTTGGCGGAGTCGCCGCATTTGTTCCTGAACACGCACCCCCGCGAGCTGGACGCCGCGGCGGGGCTGCTCGACTCGTTGCGGACGGTGCGCGAGAGTTTTCCCGATCTGCCGTTGACGTTGGAAATTCACGAGTCGACGGTCACCGACGCCGCCCGCATGAACGAATTGCGTGCCGCGCTGTCCGCTCTGGACATCCGTCTCGCCTACGACGACTTCGGCGCGGGCCAGACACGCTTGAACGAGCTGGTCGAATCACCACCCGATTACCTGAAGTTCGACATGTCGCTGATCCGCGACATCGACTCGGCCTCGCCGCAACGTCAGCACCTCCTGTCAACCCTGGTGCGAATGGCGAGCAGCCTGGGGATCACGTCGGTCGCCGAGGGGATCGAAACCCAGGCCGAAAGCGACACTTGCGCCGAGATGGGCGTCGATCTGGGACAGGGTTTTTTCCACGGCAGACCGGCTCCCGCCTTGGCATATCACCTGCCGGATTGACGGGCCAGGAATTCCCGCCTCGACAAAACCGCGAGAATCGCTAAACTGTGCGCGGCCCAGAATGAGACGTTTTGTCACGAGAAGGTGGTGGCTGGTGGCTGGTGGCAGAGCCTAAGCGATGCCCCGGCTACATAGCGACCGGGGCATCGCTTAGGCTCTGCCCCAGTCACCGTGAACGTCTCATTCTCGGCCGCGTGCAGTATAAACTCCATGCGGTCGAGAATGAGAACTGTAGCAGAATTCGCAAGAATTCTGGCGTAACTCGCGTCCACGGCCTGACTTCTTGCGAAGGCAGCTACGGGACCATGAATAATCCGGGCTTGGGCTGGTCTGGTGATGGCAGGGCCATGCAAGCATACATCCTGGAAACCGGCCGCCGGATCGCTCCCTTTGACGAGCGGTGCGCGGAATTACGAATTCACAACCGCCCGCTGCGCCAGGCGCAAGAGCAGTTCCTCTGCGAGGCCGGCTACCGGGTCGAGGCGGTGGACGATCCGCGGGCCATCCGTCGTTTCCCGTGTTTGCTGGTCTTCGACGACGTTTATTTCACGCGCCATGCGCTCAGTGGGTTCCTGCGGCTCGTCAAACGCGGGATGGCGGCCCCAAAGGGGCAAGCCGGCGAGTTCGTGAACCTGCGCGCGGCGCTGGCAACCTCGGAACTGACCGAGCGCTTCGCGCCCACGTTCCAGGGCCGGCAAATGGACGGTCCCGGCGGCCGCGCGTGCCGTGCTTACGACCTGTACCATCTGCGGCAGTTCGCCGCCGACCTGCCGCTCGACGAGCAGGCCCAATTGGCGCCGATACCGCACCGCATGACCGTGCGGAACTCGCGCGTGAACCGCTACTTCGAGCCGACGGGACGGTTCGCGCTGCCGATGTCGCCGGTGGCCATCTGCCCCATCCAGCACTGGGCGTCTTTGCTGACGGCCAACGCCCTGGGACTTCCCAGCCACATCCTCGACGCGGCGGCTCCGCTCTGGCTGGCGGCGATGACGCTGCCCTTGGCAAGCGCCTGGCGCGCGCGGAGTGTGCGGCCTTGCCAGGTGCTCGGCAAAACCTATTTCGCCGGAGCGGGCTGCAAAATCCATCCTTCGGCCCATGTGGAATGGTCGGTGTTGGGAAACAACGTGCGAATCGGCCCGGGCGCCGTGGTGCGCGGCGCCGTGCTGGGCAACCGGGTCGAGATCGGACCCAACGCGCTGGTCGAGTACACGACACTGGGCGAAAAGGCGACCGTCAACGGCAACGTCACGCTGCGGTTGAGTGTCGTCGGCGACGAGGCGAACGTCGGCGCCTACTTCACGCAGCTCTCCGTAATCGGCCGCGGCGCGGCGCTCTGTCCCGGCAGCGGCACCTTCGACTTCAACCTGCGTGGAAACGTGTCCGTCAATTTTCAAGGCCGGACGATCAGTTGCGGGTCGCGCCTGTTGGGCAGTTGCCTGGGGCACGGCGCTTTTTTAGGGGCCGAAGTCATGCTCGCCAGCGGCCAGGAATTGCCCAACGGGTGCATCCTGGTCCGCAGCCCGCGCGAACTCGTCACCGACGTCAATCAGGGCCTGCCGGAGGGTGTGATTCGGATCGACCGCGGCCGCAAGGCCCCCCGCGCCGCGGAAGAGCGGCGAAGCGGCTGAGGAGCGGGCCCTCAATTCATTCGTTCTTGTCCGGCTGGTGCGGGAAGGCGAAGCGGAGCAACTGCAAGAGCAAGAACCCCCCCAGCAGGCCAAGCAGCAACTTGGGCCAATGGTCGGCCAACGGCACGCCGAACTTGACCGCCGTCGTCGCCAGCACGGCCAGCACGAGTCCGCCGATCAGCAGAAAACAGCCGACGCCGGCCATCAGCCCCTTGAACGTGCTCTGTTCGGAGGGCGTTTCGTAGTGCAGATCAATCGTCCGGCCACGTTGCAGACTGTGTTCCACCGCGTCGGCGAGCTCCATGGTGCGCGAGGCGGAGAGCCAGTCGGGCTGGACCGGCCGGCCGGCGACGGCGTCGGCGAAGCGAGCCAGCGCGAAGGCCGCCGAATTCCAGGGCTCGAAGCTCGTGTTCGCCGTCGCCCCTTCGAGCCGCGTTTCAAGGGTCCAAGGCCCGTCGTCCGACGGGACGAGGAGCGTGGCTTTGCCATGGGAACCGACGAAGCTGAATCGCGTGCCGGCGTGGTCTTCGATGGGAAGCACCGACCAACGGACCAAGGCGCCGGCGGATCCCGACATTTGCACGCTCAGGTTGGCATAGTCGGCGCTGATTTCGCCCACCACCTGCCCCGGCGCCATGGCGCCGACCTTCGAGAGCGTACCGCACAGCGGCCCTGCCAGTTCCAGGTCGCGCACGAAGGCGGCCAATACCCGCCGGCGGTCGCGGGCCGACAAAGCACGCTCGATCAACACCTGTTCGAGCCGTCCCAACGCCTTGGTCTCGATCAACTGCCGGATTCCGGCCAGCGCGGCGTGCCCCAGGCCTGGCACATAGGGATACATGATCGCGTGGCTTTCTTCGCGAATCATCTCCAGCTCGTAGTACACGAGCATCGAATCGTGGACGGGGTGACAAACGACGAGCGGCACCTTGGCCTGCACCAGCTTGCGGAGCTGTTCGGCGCGGAGATCATCGTTGGCCGCGCGTGCGACGATGACCGCGTCGACATCCTCCCCGGCCAACAGTCCCTCCCAATGCTCGATGAGCCGCGCACCTGAAAGCTCGCCGCGGCGCGACGTTTCGCCGTCGCCCAGATCGTGGGCCGAGACGAGCGTATGTTCGCCACCGTCCGCCACGGCGCGGGCCAGGTCGAGGGCGTCAGGGTCGGTTCCTAAAAGGGCGAATCGCATGGGCTACGCCTGCGCCCCCAACAGCCAGGCCAGAATCCCTTTTTGGACGTGCAGCCGGTTGGCGGCCTGTTGCACGACGATGCTCCGCGGGCCGTCGATCACTTCGTCGGTTACTTCTTCGCCGCGGCGCGCCGGAAGGCAGTGCATGAAATAAGCCGACTCCGGCGCGTGCGACATCAACTCGGCGTCGATCTGGTAGTCGGCGAAGGCGCGGCGGCGGATCTCGGTCTCCGATTCCTGTCCCATGCTCGCCCAGACGTCGGTGTAGACCGCCACGGCGTCGCGCACCGCCTGCCGCGGGTTGGCGCTGACCGTCAGCTTCAAGTCGGGTACGTCGCGCTTCAGCCCGGCGATGAAGGGGGCATCGAACTGGTAGCCCTTGGGGGCGGCCAACGCGAACTTCATTCCCAGCTTGCCGCAGCCGGCGGCCAGACTGCGCGCGACGTTGTTCGCGTCACCCACGTAGGCCAGCGTCAGCCCGCGCAGCCGGCCGACCAACTCTTCCAGCGTGAACAAATCGGCCAGCGCCTGGCACGGGTGCGCATCGTCGGTCAGACCGTTGATCACACTGCACGTCGAGTGCTCGGCCAACTCCAGCAGCTTCTGGTGCGACTTGGCCCGCACGACCACGACATCCACGTAGGTGCTGAGCACGCGCGCGAAATCGGCGATCGTCTCGCGCGATCCCCAACCGACGTCCTCGCCCAGGAACAGGCTGGTCCCGCCCAGGTGGGCCATGCAGGCCTCGAAGCTGACGCGCGTGCGCAGCGAGGGCTTTTCGAAGAGCATCGCCATCACCCGGCCCGGCAAGAGCGCCTCGCGCAATCCGCCCGCGTGCTTGCTCTTGAGGTCTTCGCTGATCGCGAAAATCCGCTCGATTTCAGCGCTCGTCAAGTCCGCCAGGGCAATCAGATGGCGCATGGCGCGGACCCAGATTTTGAATTCGTTTTTCCGACCGTCATTTCACCGTTTCCCTCAGCACTTCGGCCAATAGATCGCATGCCTCGTGCGCCTGCGATTCGGTCAGGTTCAAGGCCGGCAACAGCCGAAGCACGGTCCCGTGGGTGCAGTTGATCAACAGCTTCCGGTCCATGCAGGCCTTCACGACGGCCGCGCCCTCGGTCGCCAACTCGACGCCGATCATCACGCCCAGCACGCGCACCTCGCGGATCAACTCGCACTCGTTGGCCAGTGCCGTGAGCCGCGCGCGGAACACTTCTCCGAGGCGCCGACCGTTTTCCAACAGATTTTCCCGCTCGATCATTTCGATCGCCGCGACGCCGGCCCGCGCGGCGATCGGGTTGCCGCCGAACGTGGCGGCATGCATGCCGGGCCGCAGGCTGGGGGCGATTTCGGCGGTGGTCAGCATGGCGCCGCCCGCGATCCCGCCGCAGAGCGACTTGGCCAGCGTCATCACGTCGGGCGTGACGCCGAAATGCTGATAGGCGAACCAGTGCCCCGTGCGCCCGCAACCGGTCTGCACTTCGTCGAAGATCAACAGCAACTCGCGCTCGTCGCACAACTCGCGCAGGCCCGGCAAAAAGCCGTCGGGCGCGATGTTGACGCCCCCTTCGCCTTGTACCGGCTCGACCATGATCGCCGCGGTCTCATCGTCGGCCAGTTGTCGCACCGCTTCGAGGTTTCCAAAGGGGGCGTACACGAAGCCGGCCATCAGGGGCCCTAGCCCCTCGTGATATTTCGGCTGGGCGGTGGCCGCCGTCGAGCCGAGCGTTCGCCCGTGAAAACCGCCCTGGAAGGTGATGATCTTGTATCGCTGCTTCGGCGTGTGCAGACGCGCCAGTTTGATGGCCGCCTCATTGGCCTCCGTCCCCGAATTGCAGAAGAACGCTTGCCCGCCGAAACTCCGCTCCGACAGCGCCTTGGCCCACAACCCCTGGGCCTCGGTGTACCAGGTGTTGGGCACATGGATCAAGGTCGCCACCTGCTCCTGTACCGCCCGCACGACCGGCTCGGGACAGTGGCCCAAGAGATTGCAGCCCCAACCTGGGAACAGGTCGAGATAGCGGTTCCCCTCGGCGTCCCAAACGTACGAGCCCTCGCCACGCACCAGGCAGACCGGAAAACGGCCATAATTGGGCACCACGTGCCGCTTGAAGAGTTCGATCACGTCGGCGGAGCTCAGCGTTTCAGCCGTGGCCATGTGTGCGTTCTCCTGGGGAAGGCGTTAGGAAAGAGGCGTTGGGCGTTGGGCGTTAGTTAGCAAGGAGGAATTCATCGAGCCTAAAGCCTATCGCCTAAAGCCTATCGCCTCTTTGTTCGCCCCGTGCCGCCATCAGCGGCTGTTGACGATTTCAGTGCCGACTCCACGGCTGGTGTAGATTTCGAGCATCAACGAGTGCCGTAGCCGGCCGTCGATGATGTGGATTTTGCTCACGCCGTGCGCGAGGGTCTCCAGACAGGCTTCGACTTTGGGGATCATGCCCGACTCGATGGCCCCCAGGGCCATCAACTCGCGGGCTTCGGCGGCGGTGAGCGATTGGATCAACGAATCGGGATCGTCCTTGTCGCGGCGAACGCCGTTGACGTCGCTTAGAAAGACCAGTTTGTCGGCATGCATCGCTTGCGCCACGGCCGTGGCGGCCGTGTCGGCGTTGACGTTGAGTTTCTCTTTGGCGGCGCCCAGACACATCGAGGGAATCACCGGGACGATGCCGGCGTAGCAGAGGTTTTCGATCGTGGTCCGGTCGACGCGGGTGACGCGGCCCACATGGCCCAGGTCGATGGGCAGCCCGTCGTCGCCGGGCAATTCGATCCGTTCGCCGAACAGCACGTTCGTCGTGCGGAAGTTCAAGGGCGCGGCGCGTCCGCCCAGTTCCTCGATGCGCTGGAAAATGTGGTCGTTGGTTTCGTAGGCCAGCACCCGTTCGACGACGTCGCGGGTCGCGTCGTCGGTGTAGCGGCGGCCCTGGATGAAATGAGGCGTCAGACCGGCCTCGTTCATCGCCCGGTTGATCGCCGCGCCGCCGCCGTGGACCACGACCGGGCGCATCCCGACGGTTCGCATAAAGATGATGTCGAGCAACAGGTGGCGCAGCGCGTCGGGATCTTCCATGACGCTGCCGCCGAGCTTGATGACGGTGATCTTGTCGCGGAAGCGGCGGATCCACTCCAGGGCCTCGATGAGCACGTCGGCCTTTTCGATGGCGGTGTACAACGGCCTACTCCAGGGGTCAGCACTCGCCAAAGGCGACTCGATGGCCAAACTACTCAAGGAATGATGCTCCTGCGGGCGAACCGGGCCAAGCTGGGGGAAAACGATGTATTTTAGACAATGGCCCGCTTAAACGCTAGGACGCGAAAAACGGAACCGACTCCGTAGGGAACGCCCTCCGTGGCGTTCCGTGCCCTGCGGAAGACGTCGCACACGCCTCACGGAACGCCACGGAGGGCGTTCCCTACAGACCCCATTGCCACGGTGTTATAGCTAGCTAGCCCGGATTATTAATGGTTCGGGGGAAACGAGCCAGCCTTTAAGCGGATCGTTGATTTTAGATGGCCGTCGGGGGGTGTCAACCGGCTTGTCTCCGTCGTCTCCGTCGGCAATCCCGTTCCGCCGGGGGCGGCGCGCGACGGCGGCGATGGCGAGCCGGCCGGTCAAGCCGCGCTCCGCTTTGAATTCGTTAACCGAATTGCCAAAGAACCCAACCCCAATGGTGCGGGCACACTGCCTGGAAATTGAGCACGAAAAACCGCGCGCGTTGCCGGCTGAAACGGCTGCCAAATTCTTGACGCGAAATTTTGTTTTCTATGGAGTTTTTGGGCGTTTTTCGATCATCGCCACGGTGTTTTCCATCGTTGCTTTCGGCACCTGGCTGCCTACGGTTTGTGCAATGCTGCCCATAAAACAGGCACGGCCTCCGCGTGGCAATTCCGGCATCGGTTCGACGAGTGGGCGGCCCCACCCGCGATGCAGTGCGCGCGGACAGGTGATCGCCGTTTGGCTGGACATCTTGTCGGTTGCCCTAGGCGAGCGGGGGGCGTTAGCCCCCTGTTGGCTTGCCAGTTGACTTGGGCGAGCGGGGGGCGTTAGCCCCCTGTTGGCTTACCAGTTGACTTTGGCGAGCGGGGGGCGTTAGCCCCCTGTTGGCTTACCAGTTGATTTTGGCGAGCGGGGGGCGTTAGCCCCCTGTTGGGCAATAGGCTTATCGTTCGCTCGCCGGCAAACGCCGGCCCGGCGGTGCTGATAGAAGGATGGTAATTCAGCGTCCGGAGCGTCCGCGCACTTGTGGGGGGTAACGTACCTTAGCCAAAAGCGGCAGCAACTTGCGCGTCCAGAATTCCGCCAGCTCGCGCTCGCCGGCGACGGTCAAGTGGATATAGTCGGCCAGAAACTCCTCGGTCGGCGGGATGGCGTCGTAAGCGTCGAGGAACGGTACGTGCCGTTCGGCGGCGAACTCTCGCTCGCGGTCGCGCAGCCACATGCCCATCCAAATCACGTCGGATCGGTCTTCCTCGGAATGGGCCAGCACCGCGGCCAGACGCGGCGAAACATGGGGGTGCGCCGCCGTCGCTTGGGCGCAAACCACCAGCCGCGCGCCCGACGCCCCGACGAGGTCGGCCAACCGCGCCAGGTTCGCATGAAAGGCCGCCGCCCCGCTCTCAGTCGGTCGGGTGCCGCCAATTTGCGAGGGCATCATTCGCGCCGAAGCGCCGAGCAAACGGTAGGCGACCAGCCCGTACAGAGTCGATTGCCCTAGCAGCCGCTCCCAACCCGGGGCCACGGGCCGCACGCGGAACCGGTCCAACTCCGACGGACCCCGCACGACGTAGGCCAAGTCGTTCCATCCCAGGTAGACCAGCACCACGTCAGGCGCCAGCGGCGCCACCACCTCGCGGTAGCGCACCGTCGAATGGAACAGATTATAACCCGGCACGCCCGCGTTGAGCACCTCGACCTCCAGACCTCGCGCGCGGAGGTTCGCTTCAAGTCGTCGGGCGGCGACGTCGGCGTCGTCAACCAGGTAGCCGAACGCCGACGACTCGCCGACGATGGCCACGCGTACCACCCCGCGGGCTTTTTCACGGCTGATTTCAGGGCCGCGCAGACCGAGCGAATTGATGGTGATCGAGTAAACTCCGCTTCGCATGTGGAACCCAGGCCGCAAGTCGGTGCCGATCTCCTCGTTCGGTCGAAACAGACGCAACTGGGCCGCATAACAGTTCGGCGTCCATCCGCGGCACCAGGTATAGACCCGCAGGGTCAGTTCGCCCGCGACGAGCGCGACGAACGGCAAGCAGAGTTTCAGCCACCGCCACCGCCCGCGACGTGCCGACTTGGGGCGGGCCGACTTGGGGCTTGGTGTCGTGTCGGTCACGGCGAGCGCTATGAGGAGTTTCGGGGGGAACCATTCCAACGATACCGCTGGACTCCGCGCGAGTTGGGGCGCGGACTTGGCCCGCTGGCGGCGCGCCCGGTCGCCGCCGCGACGTCCACATCACAGCCGCCATGTAAGCACCGCGCCGGCGGCGTGACCCGATCTAGCGGCTCGATTGCCGCCAGGCGGACTTTCCGGTTTGCGTCTTGGCCGCGGACGGCTGCACGCGCGAGGCGGGGATGAAGGCACTGGCATTCGGCGCCTCGACGTGGACCGCGCGCCGCAGCGGCCGATACGTCGTGCGACTGTCGTCGGGAGCGATCAACCGCGGCGCGGAGGGCGGGTCGCGCCGCGAGTCCTTGTTGATCTCCAGGTCGGGGATCGGCTTGAGCCGGTTCTCGTCGGTGGCGCCCGTGGCGGCGCCGTTCTGGAAGGTTTGTGCCGGCCCGCTCGCTGCCGGCCCGCTCGCTGCCGGCCCGCCGACCGCCGACGAGCCGCTGATCACGCCAGGGTAGTACGGCTGTGTGGCGGGAGCGGGCGTGTACGCCGGCGAATAGGTGGGCGTGGCACTGCCGCAGCCCGAGCAACCCGCCGGCGCGGCGTAACCGACCGTGTTCAGCCCGGAGTACGCGACGGCGGGGTTCGAGTAGACGATGCGGTACGAAACGTACGGAACTTGCCGGGCTTGCGGCAGGTAGGCGATCATCGGGCGCATGGTCGTGACCGGACATCCGGTGCAACGATCGGCAATCGTGACGGGCCGGTAGACCGTGGTCGGCATGTTGACGTATTGCGTGCGATAGCAGGTCTGCGGCACGTAAGCGGCCTGTTGCGGCTGGCACCCGCACGGATCGGCGTAGGCCGTGTACGTCGGCGTGGCGACGGGCACGGCGGCCGCCGTCGGGGCGAACAGGCCGCCTCCATTGCAGCAACGGTTGAACCAATGGAAAATCGCCTGGCTCTCGGCAGGCGCCACGAAAAGGGCCGCGGCCATGCCGATCGCCACGGTCGAGGTCCGCAAGCTTCGCATCATCATGTTCTCACTCCCGGCTTGAGCCGATCTTCGGGTGGTTCGGAACCGCTGAATCGCGCGGCGGCAATCGCCGCCGTCGTTCGCGGGTAACTTCAGTAAATCTTGGATGGTGGGTGGATGTCAAGCAATCTTGACGCTCCTCACGCCATTTGGTTGTAAATGACTTTCGCGTCGACTTGAGCGATGATAACGATCGCACCGGTTCGGGCCGGACGGCCGGCGCCCAGGCCGCCGGGGCGACAACGCTTGAACAAGCCTAGGTCAAGAAATGGCGCGCGCGTGAAGATTTTCGGAGCAGGAAACGCCCTTCTCGCCAAACGTGGCGATCCGGGGGTCACTCGGCGTCTTCCTCGACGCCGTCTTCGTCCGCGGGCGCGACGTTTGCCTCGACGTTCGGGACGCTGCCTGGCAGGATGGCCGAGATCGCATCGAGCATCATGACGACATCGGGATGCACCTCATCACGATCCATGACCTGGGCGAGCATGAACAGATCACGCTTGGGCAAGGGAAACCGTGTCTTGGCCAGAAGGTTGACGAGGAAGTCGCTCGCCTTCAAGTCTCGCAGCGCCGGAATATCCTTGCGAAAGTCGATGCCGGTCGGAAAATTCTCGTGAAAGCCGTCGTCAATGGATTCTTCGTCCGAAACGGCGAATAACGCGGCGTCGTCGTGATGCTGAACGTAGCGCTTGAGCAACGTTGGAAAGAGAAGGTAATTCTCGATTTCATAGCGCTGCCAACGTCGTAGCGCGAGACCGGTGGGAACGCCGAGCGGCGCGACGGCAGGGCCCGAATCCCTGTCCACGACGCACAAACCGAGGATCTCCGGCTGCGCCAGCTTGAGACACTGGAAATGTTTCTTTGCCTCATCGAGGTTCCCTTTGCCGTGGAGCGGCACGACAAAAGGGAATTGAAGAAATCTGGCCGCTGGATGTCCCAGCACGTTGGCCCATTCCCGAAGTAGCTTATGGTCCGATTCATCTTCGACGTACAACACCGCGCGCACATGGTCCGCCTGCAACAAATCGAGCGCAGTCAATCGCCGTAGCGATTCCTGTAATCGCCGCTTCTCCTCCGGGCGCAACAGCCGGCGAGGCGTCCGGCCGACGAACGAAATGATTTGCTCGGGTTCCTCGCCGGCTAACAAGACCTCGGCGTGGGTCGCGATGATCAGCTTGCAGTTCCGGCGGTTCGCAACCATGCGGAGGTGATCGAAGATTTCACGCTGAAGGATGAAATGCAGGTGCGCGTCAGGCTCGTCGAGCAGCAAGACCGACGAACGACGCGCGTGGAAAAACGAGAGCAGCAGCAATACCTGGTGGAAACCACTACCTGCGTTGGCGATGTCCAGTTTGGGCGGCCGCGCCGCCTTGTCCGCTGGGTTCGCCTTCGGTCGGTACTCACAGACGATGTACGGCCTTGCGCCGGAGAAATCCGGCGGTAGCAGTTCACACTGAAACAGCCGTTCGATGTCATTGGCCAAATCCTTCCAAGGGTTCCGCGATGCCTCGGACTTGGATGCTTCCCAAATCTCCAAGAGCAGGTTGCGAACGACCTCACCTGGTTTCCCTTCGCCGACAAGCTTGTTCTGCATCCCTGGGGAGTGACGAGGTTCCTGTGTACCGATTCCCGAAAATGCCGGCACATGAACGACATTCAAGCTCTTGGCGAAGTCAGGAAAATCCGCGACGGGCTCGGGGACGTCGGGACTCTGAACGGGGCGGATGTAAACCAGCTTCTCGTTGGCATACATGAACTCCATTGTCAGAGATTCCTCGACCCGCTCGCCTTGGCCGACGATGACCTCCACGTAAATGGGGGCCGGCTTGGGCTGTTTCTGTTCGGGCACGCGCCGCGCCGTGTGCCGGTTCAACCAAAGCAAGTTCATCTCGCGCAGCGGCAAGGCCGTGAACTCGTCGAGCACGACGCTGATTCGACGCTTTCCACCGCTAGGGCCACGTTCCGCAAACCAGCGCTTGAGTGCCAAGTTCCAAGCGGCGATCGCATGCAACAACGTCGTCTTGCCGGAGTTATTTGGCCCCGCAAGCAACACCGAATTGCCGCTTAAGTCAAATGTCTGGTCGGAAAAACGCTTGAATCGAACCACCCGAACGCGGGAAATCACGACATGTGCTCCAGACCCCTAGGACAGAATTTCCCGGATCACCTGCCCGTGGTCCAGATCCAGGCGCTTGCGGCCCGGAATTTCGAGCCGGCGGCTGTCCAACCCCAGTTGGTGCAGCACGGTGGCGTGCAGGTCGGTGACGTAGTGCCGGTGCTCGACGGCGTGGAACGCCAACTCGTCGGTCGCGCCGTGCGCGATGCCTCCCTTGACGCCCCCGCCGGCCAGCCAGATCGAGAAGCCGTAGGGATGATGGTCGCGGCCGTCGGAACCCTGCGCGCCGGGCGTGCGGCCGAACTCAGTGCCCCAGACGACAAGCGTTTCATCCAACAGGCCGTGCCGCTTGAGATCGGCAATCAGCGCCGCGATCGGCTGGTCGACCTGGGCGCATAAGGCGGCGTGGCCGGCCTTGAGGTTCCCGTGAGCGTCCCACGCGCCGGCGCCGCCGTTGGAACCGTGGAAGATTTGCACGAATCGCACGCCGCGCTCGACCAGCCGCCTGGCGGCCAGGCACTGCTGTCCCAAGGGGGCCGTCGTCGGGTTGCCAAGCCCGTACAAAGCGTGCGTCGCCGCCGTCTCGCGCTCGAAGGCCAGTACGTCGGGCACCGCCATTTGCATGCGAAACGCCAGCTCGTAGCTCTTGATCCGCGCCTGGGCCGCCTGATCGGCCGGGTACTCGACGGCGGCCAGACGGTTGAGTTTGCCCAACAACTCGAACTCGCCCTGCTGCTCTTCTCGATAGACGTCCGGCCCCGGCGCCGCGTAGGGGAGCGGGTTCTTCGGGTCGACGTTCAACTGCACGCCGTTGTGCTCTGGACCCAGGTAATTTCCGCCGTGGCCCGCCATGCCGCCGCAGCAGTCGGCCAACGGTGTGCCCAGCACGACGAACTGCGGCAGGTCGTCGTTGAGCGAGCCTAGCCCGTAATGGACCCACGAGCCGATCGTCGGGAAATGCCCGTCCAGCGTGTGACGCCCCGTGTGGAACTGCATCTGGGCGCCGTGGTTATTGTCGGTGGTCCACATCGAACGCACGATGGCCATGTCGTCGACGCACTCGCCCAGGCGCGGCCACCAGTCGCTGACCTCAATGCCGCATTGACCCCGTTTGCCGTAGCCCACCTGCATGGGAAAAATCGCCGGGTGGACCTTGTGCAATCCCGGCACCACCTCGCGGAGGTTCTCTTTGGCGTAGGGCGAATCGAGCGCCGCCTTGAAGGGCGTCTCGGCGATCGTCTTGCCGGCGTATTGGTTCAAGGCGGGCTTGGGGTCGAACGTCTCCATCTGGCTGGCGCCGCCCACCATGAAAAGCCAGATGACACTCTTGGCCCTGGGGGCCAAACAGAGGCGCTCGCGGCGCGGCGACGCGGGCTCGTCGGCGGCGCGGATCACGCCGTCGCGCTGAAGCATCGCTCCGAGCGCTAGCCCGGTAAAGCCCATTCCCGCGTCGGCCAGGAATGTGCGGCGGTGTATACCAGTACAGTTACGGTGCGGGTGCTTCATGGTATTCCGCCAGTAGGGAACCGGGTTCATTATATACTTCACGCGGCCAGGAATGAGACATTTTGTCACGAGAAGGTGGTGGCTGGTGGTAGAGCCTAAGCGATGCCCCGGCTACATAGCGACCGGGGCATCGCTTAGGCTCTGCCCCAGCCACCGTGAACGTCTCATTCTCGGCCGCGTGCAGTATAGCCGGGGCATCGCTTAGGCTCTGCCTCTCGAACCATTGGCCCTTGTCGGATGGCATTCCTCCCCTTTGCCGATTTCACTGCGATTTGGCATAATGCGCTACGGCGGTGCGACGCCACCCACGCCGGCCGCCGCCATCCCCGTCAAAATCAACCCCTGGAGGAAAGGATGTTCAAGAATCTGAACCCGGAAGCGCTGGGCATTTCGGCTGGTCCGAGTGAGCTCATCGAGCTCGCGCTTTCGTCCGGATTTCGCAGTGTCGACCTGAACCTGGCTGAATTCGCGCTGCAGGTCAAGGAATATGGTCTGCCGAAGGCGCGCCGGCTGTTGGACAGCGCCAAACTGAAGATCGGCAGCTTCACGCTGCCCCTCGACTGCGGCGCCGACGACACGGCGTTTACGCGACAACTGGATCAGCTTCCGTCGCTGGTCGCGCCGGCCGTCGAGGTCGGCGCCATGCGGGCGGTGACGGTCATCGAGCCGGCCTGCGACGAACGTCCCTACCACCAGAACTTCGAACTCCACCGCCAACGGTTGGCGGATATCGGCAAAAAGTTGGCGCCGCTGGGCGTGCGGCTTGGCGTCGGCTTTCAGGCCCTGGCGGAATTTCGCGCGGGAAAGCACTTTGAATTCGTCCACAGCCTCGACGCGCTGCTGGTGCTCTTGAGCACGGTGGGCTCGCGGCAGGTGGGCGTTTCGCTCGATCTGTGGCAGGTCTGGGCAGGGGGTGGGTCGCTCGACGTCGCGCGCGCGAAGCTGAAGCCCGATCAGATCGTGACGGTGCAATTGGCCGACGCGGCTGAAGCCATCGCCACGCCCGAGCGCGCCTCGTTGAGTTCGCGCCGCTTGCCCGGCGAGACGGGCGTGATCGACGGCGCCGCGGCGCTGGTCGCACTGGCCGAATGGGGCTATCAGGGTCCGATCACGCCCGCGCCCGACGCCAGCCGGTTCGCCGGCATGCGGCGCGACGCGGTCGTCAAGCTCGCCGCGGAAACGCTCGACGCCGTTTGGAAAGCGGCGGGCCTGAGCCCGGCGGGAAAGATCACGGCGCCTGCCGGAAAGTGACCTTATTCAAACCTTGTTTCACTACGACCGCGGACTGAAGCTGACTCGCGCCGATCTGGCGATCGACTTCCGCCGCAGGCAACCCCGCGCGTTCATCTCGCACGCCCACATGGACCACATGGCGCGGCACCAGTACGCGCTCTGCACGCCCGAAACCGCCCGGCTTTATCAACTGCGGCTCGGACGCCGCGACGTGTTCGAGCTTCCCTACCGCCGGCAAATCGAATGGGGAGGACTGAAATTGACGACCTATCCGGCTGGCCATTGCCTCGGTTCGGCGATGCTCCTGGCCGAGGACGAGGGGCGGACGTTGCTTTACACGGGCGATTTCAAGTTGGGTGAATCGGCCACCGCCGAGCGCGCCGAGCTTCCGCGGGCCGACGTGCTGGTGATCGAGAGCACCTACGGCGAGCCGCGGTATCGCCACCCGCCCCGCGCCGAGAGCATTGCGAGTCTGATCGACGCCTGCCGTTCGGCCCTGGCCGACGGCGTCACGCCGGTCATTCAAGCCTACGCCTTGGGCAAGGGACAGGAGGTCACCCGCCTCTTGGCTACGGCCGGCATCCCGGTCTTGCAGCACAGCAAGGTGTTCGAGGTCAGCCAGGTCTACACGGCCTGCGGCGTCGACTTGGGCCATTACGCGGTCTATGCCGGACAGCCGTTGGCGGGGCACGCGGTCGTCACGCCCCCTTCGAACCACCGGCCGGGTCACCTGCCGGGCCTGGGCCGCACGGTGTCGATCGCCGTGACCGGCTGGGCGACGCATGCCGCCATGTGCCGGCGTCTGCGCGTCGATCACGCGATTGGCCTATCGGACCACGCCGACTACGACGAGTTGTTCGCGGCCGTCGAGCGAGTCGGCGCCCGCGAGATCTACTGCACGCATGGTCCCGACAGCTTTGTCGAACGGCTCCGCGAGGCGGGCTTCAACGCCTTTCCGTTGGCGGGCGTCGGGTGGGCACCGCCCACCATGCATGCGGGCTGAAGCCCACGCCACGAGCACGCGATTCACCACCTTTCCCGGTTGTGCCGGTCGTAACGTCTGGGGCGATCGCACCGCTCCGTTTGTGACGGCTGTTCGGGCGGTATGCCGGATTGTAACGGCCGTAACACATGGTTTGGCTCAGCGCGATCGGACCCGTTGGACGATCGCTCTTGTATCGAGGTTCCCCCGCCCGGATGCGGTGGGACGTGGCGAGCACACCCCGAGCGGTCACGGATCGATGATTTTTCGCCGCACTAGCGTCCGCTTGGCGCCATGGGCTCGCCCCGTCTTGAGCTTGCTTCTCTTGGCGGGAAGCGGCGCCGAAAGCTGGGCGCGGTTTCCCCCGCCTTTGCCGTTGCAACGCCTGCCAGGGATCACAAGGCCTTTTCCCACCTCCCGATCCGAGACCCCACTGCCCCTGGCGTCGCTGCCACGATCGATCATCCGCGGGGTGCGTCCCGTGCCGGAGGAGAACACGGAGGATGGCCCGGCCCTCGTCGGACCCGATTTCGGCGGTTCGGCCACTCCACGCGCGCCGACGTTCGCCCCCTCCGCCCCGCTCGGCAACCCTGACGCTTCAAGCGAGCGCGGCCGGGAAAAGCGGCCGCCGGCGCGCGCGCGACGACCGCTTGAGCCGACCCCCGATCGGCTGACGGATCGCCCGCGCGAAATGGACGCCGTGGCGCGGCAAGCCGAGGCCCACGTCCGGCACGGCTACGGTCTGGCGGCGCGTGGCGCGCTGTACTCGGCGCGCGCCGAGTTCGTGCTGGCGTTGCGGGTCATTACGCAGGCGCTCGATTTGCAAAGCGGCACCCAGGAACATAGCCAGGCCCTGGCGGCGGGTTTGGGCGCGCTGGCGGAAGCCGAGGACTTCATTCCATTGGGTTCGCGGCTTGAAGCCGACCTCGACATCGGTATCCTGATCAGCGCCCATCGCACGCCGGTGCTCAAGCACGCGCCCACCGAGTCGCTGCTTCCCGTGGTGGCGCTGCAACGCTATTACACGTACGCCCAAGAACAACTAGGCCGCGCGGCGGGACATGAAGAAGCCAGTTCGATGGCGCTGTACGGGCTGGGCAAGGTTTACGGCACCATGGGCACGAACAAGTTGCCCAACGTCGTGGCGCCCGAGCCCAAGGCGATGGTCTTCCACCAGGCGGCGCTCGAGGCTCATCCGGGCAACTTCATGGCGGCCAACGAGTTGGCGGTGCTGTCGGCCCGCTATGGCCGATACGAGACGGCGCGCGACCTGCTGCGGCATGGCGTGTCGATCGCGGCGCACTCGGCGATGTGGCGGAACCTGGCGGTCGTCCACCGCCAACTGGGCGAAACGGAGTTGGCTGCGCTGGCGCAAAACGAGGCGGCCTTGGCGGAGCAACGAGAGACCGCCGCCGCCGAGGCCGGCAAGGTGGTGCCGTCGTCGGACGTGCGCTGGGTCGATGCCGAGACGTTCGCGGGAACCTCGAAACCTGCGACCGACTTGCAGCGTCCCGCGGCGGTGTCGCCCGGGCCGGGCACGGCGCAGCCCGCGATGCAGACCACCCCAACGCGGCCCAACTCGATGCCGCCGGCCTCGCTGGAACCAACGGCCAAGCGAAGTTGGTGGCCGTTCAGTGCTCGCAACCAAAGCTCATCCCAGCCCGGCCCCATACGAAGGTGAGTGGATTGCTATGCGGCGCAGCAAGATGAATGGCAAGCTCGCATGGGGCGTCGTTTCGCGGCCAGCGCTGGCGTTGTGCGTCGCATGGGCCGGCTGGGCGGCGGTCTGGGCATGGCCGGCGGGCGATGCTCGTATCGCGGAGCGCCCGGCGCCAGCCAACACCTGGCAAGGCGATGCGCCGGCGACGACCATCGTGCCAAGTCAAAGCGATGCGCCGGCGAGCAAGGAGCCTTGGAGCATCGCACCCGCGCGGCGCCTTCGCGCGACGCCCGGCGCCGACTCCCAAATCCAGCTTTGCGAGGCGCTGGGCCCCGCCTCGCCGTATGCGATCCAGGGTCTCGATTGCGCCGATGGAAAGTGCGGCGAACAGGGCTGGGGGGCCGCACGGCCGATCAACTGGCAGAGTTACGCCCAGGGCGAGTACGTGGGCCACCAGCGCACCGCCCACGTCGACAGCTATCTGCTGCGGGTCGATGACGAATTGGAGTTCGTTTTTCGACTGACGCGAGAGGAAACCTCGCGCCCGTACCAGCTCAACGTCGGCGATGAGATCCGGGTCGAGTCGTTCACCGACGAAAAGTTGGACCGCGATCTGGCGATTCAGCCCGATGGAACGATTACGCTGCGCCTGCTGGGCCAGGTCCGCGCCACGCTCCGCAGCGTCGACCAGCTTCGCCAGGAGTTGGAAGAGCGATACAAGAAGTTCTACAAGACTCCGGCGATCACCGTCACGCCGCTGAAGGTCAATACCAGGCTGGAAGACCTGCGTGCGACGGTCGACAGCCGCATGGGCTTTGGCGGCCAGTCGCGGCGTGCCAAGGTCACGCCCGAGGGGACCATCCAGTTACCGCTGGTCGGTTCGGTGCCCGCCCAGGGGCTGACGCTCGACGAACTGAAGCGAGAACTCGACGAGCGCTACGCAACCGCCAAGATCGAAGGTTTTGAAGCCACGCCGGTGCTCGCCACGCGCGCCCCCCGTTACGTCTACGTGCTGGGAGAGGTCAAGCTTCCCGGCCGTTACGAACTCGTGGGGCCGACCACGGCCATGCAGGCCATCAGCCTGGCCGGCGGCTGGAACTACGGCGGTAACCTCTGGAAAACGGTGGTCTTTCGTCGCGGCGACGACTGGCGGCTGATGGCCACGATGCTCGACCTGCGAGGGGCCCTCTACGGCAAGCGCCCCTGCCCCGCCGACGAAATCTGGCTCAACGATTCCGACATCGTGTTGGTGCCCAAGACGCGGCTCTTGGTGTCCAACAACGTCATCGACATGCTGTTCACCCACGGCCTCTGGGGCATCGTCCCGTTCAGCACCTCCACGTCGTTCAGCATCACCAAGTTCTCGGCGCTGCCCTAACGTGGATTATTCATGGTCCTACACCAAACCGCGAACGCAACAATTATTAGGCGACGTTTGAGGGGCGGCGACGCTTCACGCTGAGCCGCGACGCGGCGCGAAAAAAAAACGACTCCGAAACCCCTCCCAATGGTGAGCCAAATTGGCGAAAAGGCGGGGAAACGCGAACGCGCAAAACGCGGCTTCGGCGCAGCCGAAACTGCGCAAGAAAAAACTGGCAAAACCGTACCTGTACCGACCAGGAAATCCGTCTCGGCGGATTGCCCGGCTTTAGACGCGTTAAGACTTCTTCCCCCGCAGCGTTCGTCTGTGCCACACGCAAAGCTGCTTTCGTCGGGTAAAG
>DATKSN010000092.1:0-9280 GCA_035531595.1 Pirellulales bacterium
AAAGCGGCATCCAATTGCCTCCCCCCCCTTCGCATTACCCCACGCGCTTTGGGATCGCCTGGGGAGGGGTTTCGGAGTCGTTTTTTTTCGCGTAGCGACGAGGCTCGGCGGACATCGTCACGCCCCGCTCTCCGGCTGGGCGAATCTTCGCATTCCGCGCGCGTTCGCCGCGCGTTCGCGTAGTTTGAAAAAAATCCTCGCGCCACGCCAGGCTCCAGGGTCGCGCGTGCCGGGGCAACGCGGCGACAGCGCCTCATTGCCGGCTTCGGCGCGGATCAACGCGACTTCGAATCCCAGATCCTGCACGACGACGTCTTCATAGCCGCAGAATTCAGCGTCCGGGGGCCTCCTCGCGGGTCCGACGGGGCAAAGAATCTCTTCGTGAACGGCGATGTCGCGAAAGGATCGCTTCCTTGCGGTTCAGCTCCCTCCAGAGCGAGAGTAAAACTTGGCTCGCTCCAGCCGCCGCCATGACGCACATGCTGACGAGGGCGACCTTTTGAAAGGCGTGGGACCGATCTTGAAAAGAGAGCCAATTTCGAGCGGGAGACCTCGAAAGGTAGAGTGACATTATGCCTCCCCCGCAATCGGGCTTGCATTCGACATAAACTGAACCTGTCCCCTTTATGCCACCCCCGACGCGAAGGCGGACTCATCGGCGGCCGGTGCCGCTTCATCCGCGAACAGCGACCCTTGCACTGGTCCGCGGCGCCGGTCCGGTATCTCGCGTGGCGGCACGTGCAGCAGAGTAGTACGCCTCATCAACGGAACCCGGCCGCACCACTCGACGACGCCCTGCCCGACATTATTCGGCATGAGGTCAGATTACGACAACTTTCCGTGCTTGATACGGCAGTTCGACGGAATCCCGGTCGATGTGGATGCAGCAAGCCTCCCCGTCAACGATGTTCAACCACCTAGGGCCAACGATTTCGTGGTGCCAGAGATTATTTCGATGGGCTGACTGGTAAGCGATGTAGACCCAGCAATCGACTGGTTCACGTTCGTTCTTCGACTCGAATTTGATTCGCAGGATGTCGAAAACTTCGTCTTTGTTTTGCTCCTGCCAAGTGATTGGATCGGTGCGAAAGTCTGGCCGAGCTACGACCAATGCCTTTTCGAGTTCGACGTTGATCGTTCCGTGATTGATTGCGGCGAGTTCCGGCGCGTATTTAAGCAAGTGCGGAACCTGTTTACGCAGGTTGCCGGTAGCCGCATTCCCGTGTTCCGTTGATTTCCTTCCTTGAATGACAATCATCGTTGTATTCCTTAGGAATTTCTGGATTATAACGCAAAACCCAAAAAATTGGCACCATACCAGCCAGCTCGGAAGTGTCAGGCCGCGATTCCAAGCTTGCCTTCGACCGCCACGAGACGACGCTCGTGGTCGTCGAGCCTTTCGCTCTGCTGCTCCGTGCGGTCCAAGAACGCTCCGCGAAAATCTTCGAGCAAGCTCTCGTTCATCACTTTGAACGCACGAATCAGCTCCTTGTTCGACGCCCGAAGGTCGGCCTGAAATTCGGATCGCATACCGGATTGCAAAACAGCCAGGTCCGCCTGGGTCGCCGGTGGTGATTTTCGCGAACGAGAAGCCATCGACGAGAAGCGTAGCCGACGTCGAAAGCGACGGCAAAGAAAAAACGGCCGTTCGTCGCCAACAAATCGTTGCCGCCTGTCCCCCGCCTCCGGCATTCTCGCCCCGTCTGAACTCTGCCCTTTTTCCACAACGGAGGTGCTGTGGCGAGCTCGCCGAAGAGCTGTTCGAGTGGCTCGTCAGGGGCGGCTTCCCGCCCCGCCTCACGGGCACGGTCGAATTCGATCGAGTCGTCGCCCGCGCCGCCTGCGAGGCAATACGGAGCTGGGAGTGCGTCTAGGCTCAGACCGCCCTTCGTGCAGCGCACGAGGGGCTTTCTTGTCGAGCCGCATTGACTTGGAAGTCACAACTTGTGATCTCCAATCGTTCTCCCGCTGCACGCCAAAACGTGCTATAATTGTGCCATGACGCCCAAGCTCACCCCCGAAATGCGAGAGGCGCTGCTCAACAAGGCTGGGCAGCCGGTGACCGTGGAAGACGAGCAGACCCATCTGCACTACGTCTTGCTCCCGCTCAACGTCTATCAGCGCGTACAGTCGATTTTCACGGACGAACACTTCGACGTGGCCGATACCTACGCGGCGCAAAGCAAAGTCGCCGGCGCAGCCGGTTGGGACGACAAGGAGATGGACGTCTACGACGACTACGACGCTCACCGGCCAAATCCATGAAGGTCGCCCGCGGCGATGTCGTGCTCGTCAACTACCCGTTCGCCAGCGGGACCGGAAGTAAGGTCCGCCCGGCCGTCGTGGTGCAGTGCGACCGGAACAACGGCCGGCTCGACAACACGATCATTGCCCAAATCACGTCGCGAACCCGCCATGCCAAGACCGAGCCGACACAGCTTTTGATCGAGTCGGCGTCTCCCGCCGGTCAGCAAGCCGGACTGCTGAACGACTCCGCGGTGTCTTGCCAAAACCTGTACACCGTCCGGCAAGACCTGGTCATCCGCAAGATCGGCACGCTTCCCGACGCCTCGATGCACCAGGTCGGCGATTGTCTCAAGGCATCGCTCGAACTCCCGTGACGTGATCGACGTGTTCGACCGACGTCTCCCGCGCCCGCCCCCTCGCCACTCGGTGCGCGATCCGTCCGACACTTCGTAACCCCTGCCAAATTACCACGTTGCACGGTATAACACCCGTCGGATTTGCGGTACAATCCACGCCAAGGAGTACCCCAAAGGATGGCAAAGCAATCACCAAAATCGAACGGCAATGGCGCGAACCTGGGCTTCGAGGAGAAGCTCTGGGCGGCGGCCGACAAGCTGCGCGGCCACATGGACGCCGCCGAGTACAAGCACGTCGTGCTCGGCCTGATCTTCCTGAAATATATTTCCGATGCCTTCCAGGAGCTGCACCACCGCCTCGCGGCCGACAAGGGTGCCGACGCCGAGGACCGCGACGAATACATCGCCGAGAACGTCTTCTGGGTGCCGCAGGCCGCACGCTGGGACAAGCCCCAAGCCGCCGCGAAGCAGCCGACCATCGGCAAGCTCCTCGACGACGCAATGGTCGCCATCGAGAAGGACAACCCCACACTCAAGGGCGTGCTGGCCAGGGACTACGCCCGGCCGTCGCTCGATAAGACGCGGCTCGGCGAACTCATCGACCTCATCGGCACCATCGGCCTCGGCGACGCCGAGAGCCGCAGCCGCGACGTGCTCGGCCGCGTCTACGAATATTTCCTCGGCAAGTTCGCCAGCGCCGAAGGCAAGGGCGGCGGCGAATTCTATACGCCGAAGTCCGTCGTCAAACTGCTCGTCGAAGTCATCGAGCCGTACAAGGGCCGCATCTACGACCCCTGTTGCGGATCGGCCGGCATGTTCGTGCAGTCGGAAAACTTCGTAGTCGCGCACGGCGGCCGGGTCGGCGACCTCTCCATCTACGGGCAGGAGTCAAACAACACGACGTGGCGGCTGTGCAAGATGAACCTCGCGATCCGCGGCATTGAGGGCAACATCGGCCCGCACAACGCCGACACGTTTCATAACGACCTGCACAAAGACCTGAAGGCCGATTTCATCCTCGCCAATCCGCCGTTCAACATCAGCGACTGGGGCGGCGAGCGGCTCCGCGAAGACGTCCGCTGGAAGTTCGGCACGCCGCCGGCCGGCAACGCCAACTTCGGCTGGGTGCAGCACATGGTGCATCACCTGGCCCCGTCCGGCATCGCCGGCTTCGTCCTCGCCAACGGTTCGATGAGCAGCAACCAGTCCGGCGAACGCGACATCCGCCGCCAACTCGTCGAGCACGATCTCGTCGATTGCATGATCTCGCTCCCCGGTCAGCTCTTCTACACCACGCAGATTCCCGTCTGCCTGTGGTTCCTGGCCCGCAAAGGCAAGGACGAGGCCCACATCGCCTACGGCTTCGCCAAGCACCTGCGCGACGCCGTGCCCAACGCGTCGTTCATCGGGTTCACCGGCACCCCGATCGAGCACGCCGACAAGAGCACGCCCGCGGTGTTTGGCGACTACATCGACATCTACGACATCCAGCGGGCGGTCGAAGACGGCGCGACCGTCAAAATTCTCTACGAAGGGCGCCTCGCCAAGATCGAACTCCAGGCCGGCGAGCGGCCGAAGATCGACCCCGACTTCGAGGACGTGACCGAAGGCGAAGAGCAAACCGTCAAGGAAAAGCTCAAGAGCAAGTGGGCACGGCTCGAAGCGATGGTCGGCAGCGAGAAACGGATCAAGCTCATTGCCGAAGACGTCGTCAACCACTGGGAGAAGCGTCTCGACGCGATGGACGGCAAAGCCATGATCGTCTGCATGAGCCGCCGAATCTGCGTCGAACTCTACAAGGAAATCGTGAAGCTCCGCCCCGCTTGGCACAGCGACAAGGACGAAGACGGCATCCTCAAGATCGTCATGACCGGCTCGGCCAGCGACGACACGACGTGGCAACCCCACGTCCGCACCAAGAAAGCCCGCGAAGAACTCGCCAAGCGGTTCAAGAAGGCCGACGATCCGCTCAAGGTCGTCATCGTGCGCGACATGTGGCTCACCGGCTTCGATGCTCCCTCCATGCACACGATGTACCTCGACAAGCCCATGCGGGGCCACGGTCTCATGCAGGCAATCGCGCGCGTCAACCGCGTCTTCCGCGACAAGCCCGGCGGACTGGTCGTCGATTACCTCGGCCTGGCCGCCGAACTCAAGAAGGCTCTGGCCGAGTACACCGAGCAGGATCGCGACTACGTCGGCATCCCGACTGAGGAGGCCGTCGACGTGCTGATGGAGAAGTACGAAGTCGTGGCCGCGATGTTCCACGGATTCGACTACACGGCGTTTTTCACCGGCAAGCCGTCACAGCGACTCACCGTCCTGGCCAACGCCACCGACTTCATCCTCACGCCGCAAAGCGAGAAGGAATCCGCCGATGACCGCAAGCAGCGGTTCATGCAGGCGGCTACCGAACTCTCCAAGGCGTTCGCTCTCGTCGCCACCGAAGACAAGGCCAGCGAAATCCGCGAGGAAATCGCGTTTTTCCAGTGCATCCGCGCGCAGCTCGCCAAGCTCGCTGGCACCGGCCACGACGGCAAGGGCGCCGACGACCTGGACCACGCCGTCCGGCAGATCATTTCGCGGGCCGTGGCCTCCGACCAGGTCATCGACACCTTCGCCGCGGCCGGAATGCAGCAACCGAACATCGCGATCCTCTCCGACGAATTCCTTGCCGAGGTGAAAGGGATGAAGCAGAAAAACCTCGCGCTGGAGATGCTCAAGAAACTCCTCGGTGACGAGATCAAGACCCGCGCCAAGAAGAACCTCACGCAGTCCCGCTCGTTCGCGGAAATGCTGGAGAAATCCATCCGCGCCTACCAGAACCGCTCCATCGACGCCGCCCAGGTGATCGCCCGCTTGGTTGAACTGGCCAAGGACATGCGGGCCGCCCACAAGCGGGGCGAAGACCTCGGCATGTCGGATGACGAGCTGGCGTTCTACGACGCCCTTGAAGCCAACGACAGCGCCGTCAAGGTGCTCGGCGAGCCGACCCTTCGCCAAATCGCCCGCGACTTGGTCGGCGGCGTCAGAAAGAACGTAACCATCGACTGGACCGTGAAGGAGAGCGTGCGGGCGAAGCTCCGCGTGATGGTGAAACGCATCCTGAAGAAGTATGGCTATCCGCCGGATAAGCAGGAAGAGGCAACCCAGACCGTGCTTAAGCAGGCCGAATTGCTCTGCGCAGATTGGGCGGCATGATACAGGTTACAACCACAAATGGCCTTCAAGGATTTCTTTATCAGCATCGACCGCTGAAGGCTCTCACCCGCAATTAGCAGCCCAGATACATTGATCGTGCCTCCCGCATCTATCCATGCGCTCGCCCCACTGGAAACCGGTGGCACAGTAGCCCGTCGCGGCTTCGCGGTACAGGACCATGTTGCCGCCGGACTCTGCCTCGATATGCTCGCCGACCCTACACTGGCGCAAGTCTGGTGCGAGAGCCAGGATGATGTCACTCTTATCTGGCTATCGGCACTTGCCGAGGAGATCGAGTTCGTCCAAGTCAAAAGCAACGAGTTAGATCAGCTTTGGACCATCGCGAAACTTTTGGAAAAGGAGAAAAAACAACACACCGACGGAACGAAAACGGATGGTCTCTGCATCCTCGAGAAGTCGCTGCAGTTCGATCGGTGCGCCGAACCGGTACGTTTTCGAATCGTGACGTGCCGCCCGGTGAAAGACGAGTTGAAACTCCTGACCTACGAACTCGACGCTGCCACGCGAGCAACAACCACGCCGGAATTCACCCTGCTTCGGACGGCGATTGCCGCCAAGGTCGGCCACGTGATGTCTGCCAACGGAAACGATTGTGCATTCTGGATTGAACGAACCCGGTGGTTTGTCGTCCATTCACTTGAATCCCTACGCGACGCGAACCTCATCAAAATCTCTCAACTCGTCCAGGCGAATGGCGACTTCCTCGCCATCGATCAGATCAGGGAGATCTATCAAGCGTTGCTGACGCAGATCCACGATGCCGGCCTGGCCGATTGGAGCCGCGATGCCAACAAGAAGAAGCTTCTCAGAGCCACGGTCAATGCTTGGTTTGCCGCCGCTGTCAACAATGCCGTCCATCCGGCGCGAAATGGCACGAGTAGGTCCCTAGAAACCAAATTGAAACATGCGAAGCTGTCCGACGACATGGTCGAGGCAGCGGCTTCTCTGCGCCGCAAATACCGCGCGGCCCTGCTCACCCCCAAGTATTCGGATTCCGATAAGCGTCTGGCAGTCGAAGGGGAGATCGAGGCGCGACTCCAGCCGACCATTGACTCACGCGACGGATTATTGCACCGTCGCCCGCCGTCGCCCTCGCGACAGAATACGTTGCATAACGCCCTTTATGCAACCTATTATTGGTCCGCCTGTTTCCTTTCGCGACGTTGAGTAACCAGCCCATCATCGTCGGCAATCGTCAACTTTCCGCTCACTCCCCCGTCGCCGTCCCGGCGGTCATTCGCTCCGCCGGCCCCGACGCGATCGGGCGCTTCGTCGAATTCTTCACGGCGAACATCCGCAACCTCAACACCCGCCTCACCTACCTTCGCGCCGTCCTACGCTTCTGCCGGTGGGCCGACGCCCGGAGGATTTCACTCGCCCAGGGGGAACCGGTCATGGTCGCCGGCTACATCGAGGAACTGAAGCTTTGGCACTCAGCTAAATTGACCCACTGCTGTTGGCACACATGGCCTTCGTCGGCTGTGCGGGCGTGTACGGCAACAGCACGGTGCTACGCGGGCTGGCGCGGCTTTGCCGGCCCGGCACGCCCATCGCCCGGCTGTATCTCCGCCCCTTGCTCACGGTCGCGGCGGACGGGGCTTTTCGCGAGGATCGCAAGCAGTTCTTCTTCGAGCACCTGATCGATAGCATGACCGGGCGAACCACGACGGTGGTGGCGGAGCGAGACGAACTGGGGTCGTCGGGCAGTAGCCCAACGTAGCAGGCACACTCCGTGTGCCGTAGCGTTCCGCCCACCGACGTCGACTCGCCGCAGGTTACGGCACACGGAGTGTGCCGACTACGTTGCCCGGCGGCGTTGGATTACTGGCCGGCACCGGCGGTATCCAGCCCGCGCGCCTGACGCCGATACCTTTTTCGGCCCGGCTCCTGGGAACGTGTTGGGACCGGTTCTGGAAATCGCTGACATATACTCTTGACAAGTAGACATAAGATCCGTATCATTGGGACTGTGGGTTCTGTTTTACGTTCTGAATACCGATTTTAAGGAGACTCAAGAATGCCAGCCCAGTGCGAATGCCCAAGCAAGCATGGTTCGCAATCGACCCGGTCGCCCGACCCGGCGCCCGCCCATTCGATCGCCCCCTCGACCCCCGGCGACGAAGGGGATCATCGATCGGACGGCCCTCCATCGTGCAACGGAAGAGAAGCATCCGGTGAGTGGGAATCGGCCCCCGCGGCGGAGAGCGTCGATTGGCTCTGGCCGGGCCGAGTGGCCCTGGGCCACCTCACCATCCTGGTCGGCGGAACGATGTCCGGAAAAAGCTTCCTGTCGGCCGATTTGGCAGCCAGGGTCACGAACGGAACCGCTTGGCCCGACGCGCTCGGCGACCAGGCCGACGGCGGCGATGGCGAGATTCCGCCGCGCCCCCAGCCGGCGCGCGTACTGATCGTGCCGGGCAATCCGTCGAGAGCACGCAGGCTGCCGTCGCGGCTTGCGGCGGCCGGCGCCGACATGGACCGCATCATCGTGCTCCCGGCCGGGCAGGCAGCGCTCCCAGTCGATCAGATACTGGCGTCGATCGAGCAGTCGCTGACGCTTGCCGGCGACTGCAAGTTGCTGATTTTCGAGCCCCCGTCCGTCGGTTTCACCTCGCGTGGCCAAGAGTTGGACGAGGCGAGTATGACGCTCTTTCAGTCGCTGGCGGACCTGGCGGCGCGGCGAGGGGTGGCGGTGCTGGCGGTGGTGGGCCTGCGTCACGACTTTTCCGGGCCCGTGTCCAAACGGCAGTTGGGCGCGCTGGCATCGTGCGGTGCGGCCATGTCGGTGTGGGCGTTGCTGCGCGACGAGGCATCGCCGGAGTTGCGATACGTTGTCGCAGCCCGTTCGCCCGAGGCCGACGATCGGACGGCGATGGCGTTCCGCATCCGCCGCGCGGCGGGGATCGCGCCGGGCGCCGCGGCGCGGGTCGAATGGCGGGCCGAAGGTCTGGCAACCGCCGACGGCGCGTCGCGCGCGTTGGGCGGCGCGGCGGCCGGCCGCCGCGCCCTGCGTGTCGATGCCACCCGCTGGCTCAAGTCGCTGTTGCGAGGCGGCCGGATGCCCGTCAGCGAGATCGAGCGCGAGGCCAAGGGTGCGGGCTACTCGTGGGCCACCGTCCGCCGCGCGCGGCGGGAGTTGCCCGTCGACGCCCAGCGCGTGTTCGACGACCGTGACGGGTATTGGGTCTGGGAAATGAAGGCCGAAGTCTGGCTCGCCGGCCCAAACAGCGTCGCGGCGGAAGACAAGCCCCGCCCCCTGCCCAAGGTCCAATTCTTCAAGCTGGCGACGATGAAGGTGGTCCACGAGTTTCCAGCCGAACCGGCCGACGTGCCGGCGGACGGCGCCCCGACGATCGACGAACACGCTTGTCGATCCACAGATTGCGCAGATTTCACCGATTCACGAAGGGGCGTGGATCGGGCGACGACGAATGGCCGGGCCGTCGTTGCCGGCC
>DATKSN010000093.1:0-5205 GCA_035531595.1 Pirellulales bacterium
ACTGGTCGGGGTCACGTCGGCGTAAGGTACATTAACAAACTACTAGAGGTGATCGGCGAAGCCGTCAACAAAGATTCGTCGAAGAACGCGCCGCCGTTGGCCAAAGCTTGCAAAGGAGATCGGACGGGGGTATGGATCCCGCGCGTCTCAATCAAGGTGAGTGGCGTAAAGGCGGTCAGCATTGGCGGAATCATAGGGGGAAAAACCCGTCAAGCCCAGTTTTGGAAAAAAAATACCGCGGCGATTCGCGGCCCCTCGATATGGCGCTCAGACCCGCGGCGCGACTTGTCGGCCGCGCGTCACGAAAAAACTGGCAAAACCGTACATTTACCCGACGAAAGCTTCGCCGCGTGTGGCACAGATGCGCGATGCGGGGGAAGAAGTCTTAACGCGTCTAAAGCCGGGCAATCCGCCGAGACGGATTTCCTGGTCGGAACAGGTACGGTTTTGCCGGTTTTTTCTTGCGCAGTTTCGGCTGCGCCGAAGCCGCGTTTGGCGCGTTCGCCTTTGCCTCCGCGGCGCAATGTCGTGAACGTCCGCATACTATACACGCCTAAATACCTGTACGGTTGGTCTCTGTACGGTTGGTCGCTGTTTTGGGGTGGTTTGAAAATGATCCAGGGAGCAAGGAGCGCAACCACCGGCTTTGCTTGCGCCGCGGGTTGGTGTGCAGGCTTCCGAGCACAAGCAGGCACAGTTAGACCCATCGCGGCAAAGGCGTCGCACTCAATCGCCTTGCGGCGTCGCGCCGACTGGCTTTCCAATCGGTCGGTCGCCATGCCACAGCGCGACGCTGCCCGCGCCTCCGATCGACGCCCCGGCCGTGAACAACGTCTGTCCATCCGGCGAAAACGCCAGCCCCGCGACCGCGCCGCGCGCCCGCCGCTCGAGCGCGAACAACTCGCTACGCGTCGCGGTGTTCCAAAGTCGCACGTCGCCGTCGTTGCTGCCGCTCACCAAGGTGCGCCCATCCGGACTGAATGCCAGGCAGTTGACCCAAAGCTGGTGTCCGCTGAGCGTCGCCGGTTTTTCGCGTCGCGCGAGGTCCACCAGAATGACGCTGCCGTCGAGTGCGCCGGCAGCCATCGTTCGGCCGTCCGAGGAAATGGTCAGCACCGTGATCATTTCGTGCCGCGCAATGTACTCGCCCGGCGAGGCCTCGGTTTCGAAATGCCAGGCGCGTACTCCGACGCCGTCGCCGACCAGCACCGATTTTCCATCGGGCGAGGCCACCAGGCAGTTCGCCGTGAAAGGATGCCGTTTCGTCAGCAAACATCGGCGGGCCACGTCCCACAGCCGCAGTCCATCGGCCGCTAAAACGGCCAGCGTCTCACCTCGCCCCACGAAGGCCACGCCGACGACGTCGGCATCCGCGGTCGGCGGGCGCTCGCCGTCGCCGAGCCGGGCGACGCTGCGTCGCTCGAGATCAACCAGCGCGACGGCGCCGTCATGGCCGCCCATCGCCACCATGCGTCCAGCGGGGTCGATCGCGCCGCACGAGAATTTCAGCGGCACGTCGATCGCGAAGCGCTCACGTAGCGGTTCCCGGCTCCAACTCCGCAAGCGGATGCTTTCGCCGAGGGTGACGAGCCGGTCGCCGCCCGACGCGCCAATCCAATGTACCTTCGATGGCTGTTCGGCCAGCGAACCGCCTGCGACCCGCGTGGCGTCCCACAGACGAAGCGTTCCGTCGCGGCCGGCCGACGCCAAGGTTTTGCCGTCGGGCGAAAACGCGACGGACCAGACCCGCCTCTGCTCGCTAACCATGCGGCGGCGCAGTGTCTGTCCGGCGGTATCCCAAATCTCGATCATGCCCGCGTTGCCCGCCGACGCCAGCATTCGCCCATCGCGCGAATACGCCACGGTTTGCGTGGCGCCGGCCTGCCGGCTGGGAATGGCGCGGGCCGCGCCGTGGGTGGCGCTGAACAACTCGACGACTCCTTCGCCCGTGCCGACCGCCAAGGTTCCGCCGTCGGGCGCCAGGGCCACCGAGTAAGGCCCGCCGAGAATGTTCAACTCCAGCGACAGATCCCAAGCCGGAGCGTCCCACACCAGTGCCTTGCCGGTGCCCAGCGACCGCGGCGCCGCGGCAAGCCGCCGTCCATCCGCCGAAAAAGCCAGGCATTCCACCCGGCCGCTCTTGTCTCCCAATTCGCCCAGCGGACGAAGCGTCGCCGCGTCCCAGATTCGCACCGCGCCGTCGTCGCCGCCCGAAACCAGCAGCTTGCCGTCGGGCGAGTAAGCCAGGCAGACGCTCGCGTTGGGGCCGGGCGGCAGCGTGCCCAGCAGGCTCCCCGACGGCACATCCCACAGCCGCACCACCCCGTCGTCGCCGGCCGAAGCGAGCGATCGGCCGTCGGGCGAGAAGGTGGCCCAATTGGCTTCGGCGGCATGCCCGGCCGGCGTCGCACGCGGCGCCCAATTGTCCGTGCTCCAGAGTTGCAACTTGCCGTCCTGACAGGCGGCGGCCAGCAACGAACCTTCGGGCGAGAACTCGATGTGATACAGTTCGCCATGCCCTGCGGCGACCACCCGCTCGGGCCGCGGTCGCTCGGCCAGCGCGCCGCGCACATAATACCACTCGAAGCCGCGCAGGTCGTCTTGGCCGCGCAGGTCGTCTTGGCCGTTTTGGGCTGAATAGGGGGCGAGCAGTTCCGTCGCCCGCGGCAGGTCGCCCCGCTGCCAAGACTGATAGGCGAGTTTCACGTCAGTGACGTACTGCTGCTGGCGCAGGCGGATCTGATGCGCGTCGGCCGCCGTCGGTAGGGGTGCCGCTTCACCGCGGTCGCGGCGCTGAATGATCAGGCCCAGCGCCGTCACGAGCGTGATCGCCGTCACGACGATGCCCGCCGGCAAAAATAATCTTCGCCGGCGTGTGTCGTGGGTCTGATGGTCTCGCGCGCTTTCCAAACCCACCTCGGGCCGCGCGCCGCGAAGCTGCGACTCGATGCCGCGCAGCCGCTCGGCGACCGCCGCCGCGCTCGCCGGCCGCCGGGCCATCTCGTACAACACGCAACCCAAGCTGAACAGATCGGATCGGGCGTCGGCCGGGTTGCCGCCCGCCTGCTCCGGCGACATGTAGCCGGGCGTCCCTTTCAGCTCGCGGCCCGACGGCTCGCCGGCTTCCGTCACGCGCGCCAACCCAAAATCCAGGATCTTGACGCGGCCGCCGCCGGCTTCGAGCCACAGGTTGCCGGGCTTGACGTCGCAGTGGATTAAGCCCGCCGCATGGGCCGCCGCCAGGCCGATGGCAGTCTCTCGGCCGATGCGCAGCACTTCGGCGAAGGGCAGCCCAAAGTCCGCCGCCGATCCGACACTTTCCGCTTCTTGGCCCACGGCTTCCATCCGCGTTCGTTCGAGCCGCTGGGCCAGCGACTCGCCGCGCAACAGCGGCATGGCGATGTACGGAATTTCGCCTTCTTGCCCCACTTGGTAAATCGGCACGATATGATCGTGTTCGACGGTCGCGGCGATCCGCGCCTCGCGCAAAAAACGCCGTCGCGCCGTCTCGTTTTGCGACAACGACGGCTTCATCGCCTTCAGCGCCACGCGCCGCCCCAGCCGCGTGTCTTCGGCCTCGAACACCACGCCCATGCCGCCCGCGTCGAGAACGCGCAACACACGATAATCGCCCAGGCGGCCCAATTCATCGGGCTGTTTCGGCGGCGAGAGGAAGTCGATCTTGTCGTCGCCTGATTTGTGGTGCAGGCGTCCCGCCTGCTCGCCGGAATTGTTGTGGTGTAGGCGTCCCGCCTGCTCGTCGGCAGGCGGGACGCCTGCATCACAAGTTCGCTCGACCACGGCATCAATCGCATCGCGCAGCGGAGCGAGCCGCGCGTCCACGTCGGGCTGCGCCCGCATGGCCTCCAGCAGTGCATCGTCGCTCTCCAGCGAGGCCATCGTTTCGACGCAAGCGGCGCAGTGGCGCAGGTGCTGCTCCAGGCGGTCGAGCTCGTCGACCGAGAGCTGTCCGAGCAGCGCCCGTTGCAGGTGCCGCTCGGTCGGACAACCGCTTACCGCGGGCATCGCCGTTTTGTCGCGCCATGGCCTTTTCATATCAGGTATACTGCACACGGCCTGCTTCCACACGAACCCGCGGCGCAAGCAAGGAGCGCAACCACCGGCCTTGCTTGCGCCGCGGGTTGGTGTTAGTCGACCAGCCCCTGCAATTCTTCTCGCAGGCGGGCCAGCACCCGGCACTTGGCCACATACACCGCGCCCACCGTCATGCCCAATTCACGGCCGATGTCTTTCGCCGAGCGGCCGCTGACGACGCATTCCCAGCAGGCGCGCCAGGTCGTCGGCTTGAATTCGGCCCGCATCAGTTCCATCGCCCGAGCGACGAGATGCTCGCGGTATTCGACGTCGGAGATCGCCTCGGCCTCGGGGCATTCCAGTTCATCGAGCAACTCGTCGCCCTCGGCCAGTGTGGCCGGCACGAGCCGCCGCTGCCGTTGCCGCCACTTGTTGAGCGTCACCTGCCGCAGCCAGCCCCGGAAGCTTTTCGTGCGGTCGTAATGGAATTCGGGAAGTTTTTGCACCAATAGGGCGAGCACCTCTTGGGCCAGATCGTCCGCGTCGTCGCGCGACAGACCGACGCGATGCCCCCAGCCAAGCAACAAGGGCGTGATGAGCGTCACCAGCCGGGTCCAAGCTTCGTGGTCGCCCGGCTGCCGAAGGCGCAGCAGCAGGCTGGTAGGCGTATGGTCCATCGCTTGACGAGCGGCTTTGGGCCGCCCTTGGCTCCTTGGGTGTCGCGCGGCATCATCGCCGCTTGGCTTTTGCTGGATCGTGTACTCTCCGCCGACGGGGCCCAAACTCTTTTCCGCCACCGATTGTCCACCGTTTTTGGGGGAATGCAAGCCAAAAAACGGGTCCAACGCAATGTTTTTTGGATGTGCCGCTTCAAGGCTAGCGCGGATTATTCATGGTCCCGGGGAGAACGCGCGCAGCCTGCTGTCACATTAACCCGCGGCGCAAGCTGCGGATGGGGCCGTGCCGGCCCACGAAAGATGCAGGGGCTTTTTCAAACAAAAAGCTTCGTGTTGCGCAGCAACACGAAGCAAAAAAAGGCAAAACCGTGCCGTTACCGACAAGGCAACGCCGCGCTAGCGGCTGCCCGCCCCGTTAGACCCCGAGACTTCGCCTACCTCCCAGCGTCGCGGTGCCCCTTGGGTCGAACGATTCGTCGGATGACGGCACGGT